>WJPL01000001.1:242888-556684 GCA_009649675.1 Alphaproteobacteria bacterium HT1-32
GCCGGGGCGCGGGTGACCACCTGTTCGGCGACACCGGTCAGGCCGTCATTCAGCGCCACCTCGGTATCCAGCATCCAGACAGCATCACGCAGTCGGGACTGCCGGGCTGAATCGGCGGAAACTTCTGGCATGACAGCCACGCGCGGCGCAGCACTGTCCGGCCCGGAGACGGGGGGAACACGAAGCATCAGCTTCTCCTATGTTTCAGGAAAGGGTATGGAGACCGCAGACGCGGTCTCGTCAGCCCGCGAAATTTCGGGCGACAAAAACCGGAAAAGACCCGCCAGATGACAGGCCGGCGCAGGCTGTGAATATGTTGGTATGGATCCCGGACCGGGATCCGGAATGACGGGAACGAGGTATCGTCAGAAGCCGGGTTAGCGGTTCAGTTCTTCGAGCAACTCGCTGATGATTATGCGCACAACCGGCAGGGCTGCGGCCCGGGACATGCCGGGTTTGAGCCGCTCGTCATATAACGCCCGCAGAATGACCGCATCAGACCAGGTCAGCCCCCGTGCCGTCTCGACCTCTTTCGGTCGCCACAGACTGTCTTCAATCAGGGTGACGTCATTCGCCGGGCCAAGAATCTGGGACAGCTCTTCGACGAGGCAGCGATGTATATCTGGAAAGTCTGGGCCAATATAAATAACCGCCCGGGACAATGTACCGTCGCCATATCGTTTGGTGGAAAAGTGACAATGCTTCCGTGATCCGGTCTTTCCGACAGAAACGATAATCCGGATTCTGCCCTCCGGTTCAGCAGAAGCTTCCGAGATTATCTGGCCGGTAGCTTCTTCAAGTTGTACAGATATTTCCTTGATGCTCGCCCGGATCTCTGCGGATCGACTATCTTCAACCAGCCAGTAGGGATAGGCTCCGCCACCTTTTACGATCCAGGGCGCAGGCCCGTTCCATTCAGTCTCAAAGACATACTGATCAAAGGCTCGCGTCATCAGGTCGATATCTGTCGGGCTGTTGCCGGGTCGGATGCCTGTGGGCCAGGTCAGGCTTGATAACGGCTTTGACGGTGTCGGGGTTGAAATTCCGATCCGCTTCGGTGGATTGAGCGTCTTCGTTGCTGTCTGGCAACCAGCGGTGAGCAGCGACAGAAACAGCCCGGCAGAGAGGCAGGTGATAAAACGTCTACTGGCCAAGTTTCACTTTCCCTTTCGGCGACGGCCCCAGGAGTTCATCACCAATCGACAGCTTTGGCCGGCGGATGTTAAGGGCTGTCAGAACCGTTCGGCGCCGCCTGGGTTCGGATTCCGGCTCTGTAACACTGATGGCTTCTGACAGGTCCTGAGATTGTGTTGCATCAGACGCAGCATAATAAAAGGTGCCGCCATCTGTTTCGTGGCCATGATCGCCATCATTGGATTGATTCTCTCCACCATACCCACCAGTTTTAGAACTATCCTCTTCATCACCAAAGCCACCGAACCCGCTGTCATCGATCATGTCTCTGGCGTCATGGTCATGGCCAACATCGAAATATTCCGGCAGGCCGGTTACCGGGTTACGGCTGTCGTCTGCGCCACCCACCGTATAGCGACCGATATTGAGATTGGCGCGGCCAAAGGCTTCCTTCAGAAAGGGTGCAAGCTGCGGGGTGGTGTCGAGCACCGTCACCGGCACCACAACTTCACCCGGCGTCAGATGCGCCAGGATAACATCGCCCTGCTGGCCGGCAGTGCGCAACATCAGGGCGGCGCGGGCATAATCAATCTGATTGTTCATTGTCATATTCTCTCCGGTTAAAGGTAACTGATATGCTGTCTCCGGCACAGGAAATACCGCCACTGCCTGACAGCGGTTTCCCGGTCGCGGCGCAGGGAAACAGAAACGGTTTCGAAAGTGCCATCGACCGGGCAGGCTGCTCCCGGCTATTCTCCGAGCTTGCTCTTGCCCTCCTCCTTTTTCTCGCCGTTCAGGGTCAGGATGGTGGATTCGCGTCCCTGTGCATTGCGCAGGCGGCGACGCTCCGCCTCCTCCAGCTGTTGCTGTTCGGCATCGTTGAAGGCCGGTGGCGGCGGCGCGGGAGGCGGAGGGTCAGGGGGGCTGAATGGTCCGACACACATACTGTCAGGCTCCTTTTTCTGTTGTGGAAGAAGAATGGTAAGATGTCGCAGCGGCGAGAAACTGCTCAACCGCAGGGTCACCGCGGCGCCAGGCAAAGGTGATGAAGGTCTCGCCCCCCCTGCCCCGCAGCGGATGTATCCCTTCGCGCACAGCACCGAGGCGCTCCAGCCAGGCATGTGCGGTGACATGTCCGGCAGCTGACTGACATTGCGCCCGGACAAAACCGGCCGCCGCAAGATCAGGCATCACCCGGCGCAGGATGAAACGGGTGACACTGAGCGCCACATGGGACCAGTCGTCACTGGCAAACAGCCAGACCTCCGCCACATGCGGGCCGTTCGGCGTGGCCCCGAAAGCCGCCACTGCCCGGCCCCGCCAGTGGGCGCACCAGGCCTGCTCTGTCACCAGATCAAGCCGGGCGGCCAGCGCCAGCGGGTTGTCGTCAGCCATCAGCGCGAACACTTCGTCACGATCGGCCTGCCGCATGAACGCAGCCACCCAGGACAGATCCCGCAGACAGGCCGGCTGAAGGATGACGCGATCCGCATCAGACATGGCAAAACTCCATAAAAAAAACCGCCCGTAAAAGGCGGCTGTGTGAAATTCAAAAATAACCGGAAGATTGCGGATGGCACCGGAAATACCATTTCATCCCCCTGCCCCTTCCTCCTCCTGAACCTGTTTCAGGATCTCGGGCACAGCCCGGCAGGCGTCAGAGGCGGTTGCGTTTCGGATCGGTATCGACGATTTCCAGACCAAGCTCCTCATCCGACAGAAGCTTCCCGACCAGTGATTTCGTTTCGGTGATGCAGGAGAGCAGAACCCCGGCTGCATAGTTTTCCATACCGTTGGAATTCACCTGTCCGTACCGGCTGTTTCGCTGCGAAATAACCTTAAGTCTGGGAGAAACCTCGGCGCCGTCTTCCCGCCTGAATTTTCCAAAACGCTCAATCAAATTGAGATAAGAACTGGAGAAATGGTCTCCATAAACCTCGTTAGACATCTCGTAGAGTTCCATCCCGATTATCCGGCTGACACGATCCGCAACAAACGCGAGGTCGTTGATCTGCGTTCCCAATAACATGAAATTACGATTCATATGCCCGTCCCTTTCATTGTCCAAGCCACATATGCGGCCCTCTGCTCTCGCAGTCCCGGAAGTTCGGGAGAGATATCCTGAAACAGGCTGGGGATGAGGAGGATCACAGAAACGGAAACGGTGGTTCGGGAACAGCAAGTCATTTTTCTGGATCCGTCTCACCTCTCCTCCCGGTTGCCATTCCCGGATCACAGTCACCCGGACGGTCGGAGCGGTCGCCGGGGCCTGCCGGCTCATTCACCGATTGATGACGGGGTCGGAGACACCCCCGGTCTTTTCGTCTATCGTCACATAGACATAGGGCAGAACTCCCTCCAACTTGCCAGTTTCCGAGTTCACCCCAAGACCGATAAAGGGTTGCGGCAATAATCGATCAGCATCCGGATCCTGGTATTCAAAACCATGATCCTCCACGCGCCAGAGCAGTTTACCCTGCCGGTCCAGAGCCAGAATGTTACGCCCAACCATCGGGTCAGCAATATCGAAGTCAGCCACCTTAAGCCCGACTACAATAATGTCCCGATACTCTACAAATCTGAATATGCGCTGGGGAAAACGAACAATCCTGCCATCAATCTCCAGCGCCCCATCTTCACGAAGCTCAATATTCATTATCGACGTCCTCCTTTTTCATACCTATCCAGAGAAAGCGCAGGCGAGAAAAATTCATCCTGATATCCTTTTATAATCTCGATCTGCACGCCGCCGCCGCGTCCGAGTTTCGGATGGTGGCTGGCAACACCGATATGCACCACAACATCTTCGGGCAAGTTCACCTCTGAAAAATGTGTCGGCACACCGGAAAGTGCAAAGCGGTCCTTCATGACCTTCCCCGGATCAGGCAGGCCCATGATCTCTTCGAATTCCTCAACCCGCATCAGGAAACCACCCCCGGTCTGTCTTTCCGGTCGACCGTAACCACCCGCATATAGCGCGCACCACCTTTATTAATCCTGCCCTTGTATACCGGAAACTCCGGGTCATAAGGCGGGTGGGCGGTTGAGATATCCATCGACTTGTTCCTGTTCTGCATCGCCGTCAGTGAAGCATGACTTGCCTCCCGGGGGTCATTTCAGTCTTTTCAACCTTCACCAGTCCTGACTGAACTTCCTTATCAAGTCCCTGAAGACCCCGGTTGCGTTCCCTATCATCAAGCAGGGTGTCGTCATCAGTGCGACGTAACGGGTCTGGCGGCATCCTGCTACGATCTATTGAGCGGCCAGAGCGGGTTTTGTTTCTGACAGCAGACCGAACACCAGCCACGGCGCCAAACAGGGCAACTGCCTCAGCCAGCTTGCGTTGCCATTCCGGCAATTCAGACCGTTCATCGTCGGTCATGGCCGCAAAGCCATCAATCACCTGGTCGAAAGCAAGGCCATCGACACCGCCGGCCGCAACCAGCTTTCGTATCCGGTGCCTCATCTCATCGGGGGAGACTGCGAGACCCGCCAGTAACTGGTCTGCATTACCGTCCGGAATTCCTGAAAAGGGTCTTCCTTGCAGAACTCCCGGCATAATCCCGGAGAGCACTGCTGGTTGACCGAACTGGAGACCCTTTTCTGTTTCCCCCGATCCGAACGGATCGGCCTGTTCATCCATCTCCTGTATCAGCGCCTGCCGTTCCGCCTCGGTCTTCACCGTTGCGGCTCGGATCAACTGCCGCGCCACACCGGCAAATACAGTATGACCGCCGGGCAGGATCACCGGCATCAGGTCATTGTCCGGAAGGGCGAGGGTTTCCGCGTCCAGCTCGCCGGTCCGAAGGGCTTCCAGAAAGGCGGCGGCGGATGACGGGATATCCGGGTCCGCCGACAGGTCACGTACAGCAGGCGCGGCGGAATCCGCTTCAGGCTGACGCGGCGCATTCCCGTCAGTGGGGCCGGCCGGAAATGTTCCGGAACCGGGTGACCTGTCACCGGGTGATGCGCCATCGGCGGAGATTGCCGGTCTGTCCGCGCCAGTAGGGCGTGAAGGGAGGCATATCGGGTCCTTTCGGATCAGATGTTTCTGTGGGGGGAGAGGATGTTGGGAAAGCGCGCCCGGCCAGATGCCAGGCCGGAAGAACCGGCAAAGATATCCCCGCCCGAAGGCAGGCAGCACAGAAGGCGCCCCTGATGACAGTTCAGGAGAGGCAACCGGCCTGCGGGTTATGAAAAAAAGCGGGGTGGTCCTGAAACCGGTTCAGGACAGGGAGGTGGTCAGCGGCACAGCCCGGCGGGCGTCAGAGGCGGTTGCGTTTCGGATCGGTATCGACGATTTCCAGACCAAGCTCCGCATCCGCCAGAAGCTTCCCGACCAGTGGCTCCATTTCGGTGATGCACCAAAGCAAAACCCCGGATGCATAGTTCTGCATACCGTAGAAATTCACCTGTCCGTACCGGCTGTTTCGCTGCGAAATAATCTTAAGTCTGGGAGAAACCTCGGCACCGTCTTCCCGCCTGAATTTCCCGAAACGCTCAATCAGATTAAGATAGGAATTTGAGAAATGGTCTCCATATTCCTCGTTAAACATCTCGTAGAGTTCCATCCCGATTATCCGGCTGACACGATCCGCAACAAAGGCGAGGTCTTCGATCTGTGTACCCAGTAGCATCAATTTACGGCTCATGAGCCTGTTCCTTTCATTGTCCAAGCCACATATACGGACCTCTGTCTTCAATATCCCTGTCAGACCGGTAGATCATAATGCTGTGCTTCCGTCCTGTAATATCCTGAAAATCTTTCAGAATTTCCTGCAGCTTCCAGAGCGGTGAATGATCAGAGAACTTCTTCTCATCAAGGTCACCCAACCCAATCCCCAGACTGCGCCCCGGCCTGTTACCGGCAACCTGTCCCAGTTCCGGATGACCCTTGATGTCATCCAGCAGTTTCTCGTCAACGATGGCGAAATCAAAGTCGCTGTTCTTGCCAAACTGCCGCATCCGGCCGGTGGGATTGCCGGATCTGTCCTTTTCCGGAAGTCCGTATGTCTGCGTCTCACCATTGAATTTCAGGCCTGTCACGGCACTGCCCCGGATTGCCAGTCGGCTGTCCGGACCAAAATGCTTCTTCACCACATCGCCGAACTGTCCGGCGTCATCCGCTGTCATTCCCTCGGGGTAACCCCGCTGTCTGATCTCCCTGTAACGCCGCAGGTCCGCGTCAGTGCTGAACCAGTCCAGACCAGGACCCGATATTCCCGGATATCAGCAGAGATATGGAGGGCGAAGACAGGGTTTAGACGCCCCCTTCCTCATCCTGAACCTGTTTCAGGATCTCCGGCGCCGCCCGGCGGGCGTCAGAGGGCGTTGCGTTTCGGATCGGTATCGACGATTTCCAGACCAAGCTCCGCATCCGCCAGAAGTTTCCCGACCAGTGATTCCATTTCGGTGATGCAGGAGAGCAGAACACCGGATGCATAATTCTGCATGCCGTAGAAATTCACCTGTCCGTACCGGCTGTTTCGCTGCGAAATAATCTTAAGTCTGGGAGAAACCTCGGCGCCGTCTTCCAGCCTGTACTTCCCGAAACGCTCAATCAGATCGAGATAGGAACTGGAGAAATGGTCTCCATGCCTCTCATTAGACATCTCGTAGAGTTCCAGCCCGATTATCCGGCTGACCCGATCCGCAACAAAGGCGAGGTCGTCGAGCTGCGTACCCAGTAATTCCAGTTCGTAATCCATTCTTCTTATCCTTTCACTGTCCAAGCCACATATGTGGGCCTCTGCTCTCGATATCATTATCAGATCTGTAAACCATAATGCTGTGTTCCCGCCCCGTAAGGTTTTCAAACTCCTTCAGGGTTTCCCGCAAATTCCACAGCGATGAATGTTTGGCGAGTTTCGCCTTGTTAAGTTTATCCAATTCAATTCCCAGGCTGCGCTCCGGCCTGTTACCGGCAACCTGTCCCAGTTCCGGATGACCCTTGATGTCATCCAGCAGTTTCTCGTCAACGATGGCGAAATCAAAGTCGCTGTTCTTGCCAAACTGCCGCATCCGGCCGGTGGGATTGCCGTGTCTGTCCTGTTCCGGAAGTCCGTATGTCTGCGTCTCACCATTGAATTTCAGGCCCGTCACGGCACTGCCCCGGATTGCCAGTCGGCTGTCCGGACCAAAATGCTTCTTCACCACATCGCCGAACTGTCCGGCGTCATCCGCTGTCATTCCCTCGGGGTAACCCCGCTGTCTGATCTCCCTGTAACGCCGCAGGTCCGCGTCAGTGCTGAACCAGTCCCGACCGGGACCCGATATTCCCGGATATCAGCAGAGATATGGAGGGCGAAGACAGGGTTTAGACGCCCCCTTCCTCATCCTGAACCTGTTTCAGGATCTCAGGCACAGCCCGGCGGGTGTCAGAGGCGGTTGCGTTTCGGATCGGTATCGACGATTTCCAGACCAAGCTCCTCATCCGCCAGAAGCTTCCCGACCAGTGACTCCATTTCGGTGATGCAGGAGAGCAGAACCCCGGATGCATAGTTCTGCATGCCGTAGAAATTCACCTGTCCGTACCGGCTGTTTCGCTGCGGTATTACCACAAGATCAGGAGAAACCTCGGCGCCGTCTTCCCGCCTGAATTTCCCGAAACGCTCAATCAGATCGATATGTGACTCAGAAAAATGGTCCCCATACCTCTCATTAGACATCTCGCAGAGTTCCAGCCCGATTATCCGGCTGACACGATCCGCAACAAAGGCGAGATCATCGATCTGCGTTCCCAGTAGCATCAATTTACGGCTCATGAGCCTGTTCCTTTCATTGTCCAAGCCACATATACGGACCTCTGTCTTCAATATCCCTGTCAGACCGGTAGATCATAATGCTGTGCCTCCGGCCTGTAATATCCTGAAAATCTTTCAGAATTTCCCGCAAATTCCAGAGTGGTGAATGTTCGGCGAGTTCTGTCTCGTCAAGCTTGTTCAAACCAATCCCCAGACTGCGCCCCGGCCTGTTACCGGCAACCTGTCCCAGTTCCGGATGACCCTTGATGTCATCCAGCAGTTTCTCGTCAACGATGGCGAAATCAAAGTCGCTGTTCTTGCCAAACTGCCGCATCCGGCCGATGGGATTACCGGATCTGTCCTTTTCCGGAAGTCCGTATGTCTGCGTCTCACCATTGAATTTCAGGCCCGTCACGGCACTGCCCCGGATTGCCAGTCGGCTGTCCGGACCAAAATGCTTCTTCACCACATCGCCGAACTGTCCGGCGTCATCCGCTGTCATTCCCTCGGGGTAACCCCGCTGTCTGATCTCCCTGTAACGTCGCAGGTCCGCGTCAGTGCTGAACCAGTCCAGACCAGGACCCGATATTCCCGGATATCAGCAGAGATATGGAGGGCGAAGACAGGGTTTAGACGCCCCCTTCCTCCTCCTGAACCTGTTTCAGGATCTCCGGCGCCGCCCGGCGGGCGTCAGAGGGCGTTGCGTTTCGGATCGGTATCGACGATTTCCAGACCAAGCTCCGCATCCGCCAGAAGCTTCCCGACCAGTGATTTCGTTTCGGTGATGCAGGAGAGCAGAACACCGGATGCATAATTCTGCATGCCGTAGAAATTCACCTGTCCGTACCGGCTGTTTCGCTGCGAAATAACCTTAAGTCTGGGAGAAACCTCGGCGCCGTCTTCCAGCCTGTATTTCCCGAAACGCTCAATCAAATTGAGATAAGAACTGGAGAAATGGTCTCCATAAACCTCGTTAGACATCTCGTAGAGTTCCATCCCGATTATCCGGCTGACACGATCCGCAACAAAGGCGAGGTCGTCGAGCTGCGTACCCAGTAATTCCAGTTCGTAATCCATTCTTCTTATCCTTTCACTGTCCAAGCCACATATGTGGGCCTCTGCTCTCGATATCACTGTCCGATCTGTAGATCATAATGCTGTGTTCCCGCCCCGTAAGGTTCCGGAACCCCTTCAGGGTTTCCCGCAAATTCCAGAGTGGTGAATGTTCGGCGAGTTCCGCCTTGTTAAGGTCACCCAATTCAATCCCCAGACTGCGATCCGGCCTGTTACCGGCAACCTGTCCCAGTTCCGGATGACCCTTGATGTCATCCAGCAGTTTCTCGTCAACGATGGCGAAATCAAAGTCGCTGTTCTTGCCAAACTGCCGCATCCGGCCGGCGGGATTGCCGTGTCTGTCCTTTTCCGGAAGTCCGTATGCCTGCGTCTCACCATTGAATTTCAGGCCCGTCACGGCACTGCCCCGGATTGCCAGTCGGCTGTCCGGACCAAAATGCTTCTTCACCACATCGCCGAACTGTCCGGCGTCATCCGCTGTCATTCCCTCAGGGTAACCCCGCTGTCTGATCTCCCTGTAACGCCGCAGGTCCGCGTCAGTGCTGAACCAGTCCGCCTCATCAGTCTTCTTTATGACCTCGCCAGAGGCTTTTCCTCCTCCTGGGACACGGTTTTTCGATCCCGTCCTGAGGCCACCCCAGGCCGCAATCAGCAGGGCGGCGGCAGATGGCAGCTCTCCGTCTTCACCGCCAGAGACACCGGCGATGCCATTCAGGAGGGCGTCTTCAGCCTTGCCGCTGATGCCGCCGGACACGAAGAGGCTTTCAAGCCGGCGCCTCATCTCCTCCGGGTCGGTGCCAAGTGCGGCCAGCAGGCGGTCTGCCTGCGCACCGGCATTCCCGGATGCCAGAAATGAGTCGCCCCGCAACACACCCGGCATGATCCCGGCGACAGGGGCCGGTTCATCAAACCGCAGGCTGAACCTGCCAGTCTCCGGATCAAAGCGCCGGAGCGGATGGGCGTTCTCCTGCATGTCTTTCAGGATCGCCTGCCGTTCCGCCTCGGTCTTCACCGTTGCGGCGCGGATCAGCTGCCGCGCCACACCGGCAAATACAGTATGACCGCCGGGCAGGATCACCGGCATCAGGTCATTGTCCGGAAGGGCGAGGGTTTCCGCGTCCAGCTCGCCGGTCCGAAGGGCTTCCAGAAAGGCGGCGGCGGATGACGGGATATCCGGGTCCGCCGACAGGTCACGTACAGCAGGCGCGGCGGAATCCGCTTCAGGCTGACGCGGCGCATTCCCGTCAGTCGGGCCGGCCGGAGATGTTCCGGAACCGGGTGATCTGTCACCGGGTGATGCGCCATCGGCGGAAGTTACCGGTCTGTCCGCTGCCTGTGGCGGTATCGCGGCCTGCCGGTCAGCCGGTTGCGGTTCGGGCGTCGCCTCATCCGGTGCTGCCGGGCGCCCCCCGGCGTTGAGACGCAGGACATCCCCTGAACCGGCGGCATTCCTGTCCGGGCGAAAAGGTCGGGTGATCACCTCAAGGCCGGCATCATCAATGCCCGGACGAAACTCCATTGTCCGCACGCCAGGCGGGCTGGCCCGCCCCCGGTCTGGCCGGGGGGCCGGGTTTTCCGGGATGATCATCTCGATCCGGGACAGATCGGCAGGACCGTTATCGGGCAAGGGGCCGGAGGGCTGCCAGGCGAAGTCGCGGGCCGGGTCGCGGAGGACAAACTGCGTGCCCGGAGGGGCGGTCAGGATGGACCGGCGCGGCGTGGGCCTGATGCGTTCAACCGGCGCAGCAGGGTCCGGCGACGCACCCTGCCAGTAGGGCGTGAAGGGAGGCATATCGGGTCCTTTCGGATCAGATGTTTCTGTGGGGGGAGAGGATGTTGGGAAAACGCGCCCGAGCAGGCGCCAGGCCGGAAGGACCGGCACAGACATCCCCGCCCGAAGGCAGGCAGCACAGAAGGCGCCCCTGATGACAGTTCAGGAGAGGCAACCGGCCTGCGGGTTATGAAAAAAAGCGGGGTGGTCCTGAAACCGGTTCAGGACAGGGAGGTGGTCAGCGGTTCAGTTCTGCCAGCAGTTCGGCAATGATGACCCGCACAAGGGGCATCGCCACATCCCGGTGCATCCCCGGCTTCAGCCGCTCGTCATAGAGCGTGCGCAAAAGAACGGCATCGGACCAGGTGAAAGTGGTAAAGACAGGTGTTGCGGGTGTCCCCGGCCGGTCAGTCGGCCAGAACAAAGAGGCGGGCAGAATATCCTGATGGTGTGACAGCCCCAGTGAGCGTGACAGATGACCGCGGATACAATCATCAAATGCTCTGACATCCGGCCCTGCCTGAAGAGCAGCCCGGCGAATAACACCATCCGCCTCGAAGATATCCGGCGCTCCGACACAATAGTCACGGGAACCGGTTTTCGGCGACGGTCCGCTAAAGATCACAAAATTCGCAACCTTCACCGGAAGCACCCGGCGCGACGGAACTCCGGACAGAATGGTCATCATCTGCATCATCGGTTTCACCGCCCGATAGGTGCGTCCGACCCTTTCGCCCGTAATTACATAGGAAACCGGACTGTTACGCTTACGAAGATGATCGAAAGGATAGACCTCGCCCTTGTACGAGAAATTAAAGGCCATCATCTCAAACGCCATGACATGGCGGGTGATGGATAGCTGCGTTGATGGCGGCCTTTCGCCAATCAACCCCTTCACATCTGCCAGAGAGCCGGACGGCGTCGGCAGGGAGCTGCCAAGAATTGTCGGCTCTCTGTAATCAGCCCCGTGGCCGGGAGACATACCCGACAGCAAAGTCATCAGAAAGGAAAGCATCACGGCCAGCATATTTCTGTAAACAGAAGGAGCCGGAAGGCCAGATATCCGCATCAGATTCGTGTCAGTCATTAAACCTGTCTCATATCGCAAATCACTCAGCGGTTCAGTTCTGCCAGCAGTTCGGCAATGATGACCCGCACAAGGGGCATCGCCACATCCCGGTGCATCCCCGGCCTGATCCGTTCGTCATAAAGCGTGCGCAGAATGACAGCATCGGACCAGGTGAGAGAATCGTACGTCTTGAGCTCAAGCGGGCGCCACATGGTGTCTTTTATGGTGGTTACATCATTAAACGGCCCGAGTATCTGCGACAGTTCCTCCAGCAGACATTCTGTACGCTCTGAAGCAGCAATTTTCCGCCCCATCTGAATCTGGGCAAAATCAAAGGAGCCATCAGGTTTTATCTGATATAAGGCAAAGCAATTATCGGGGTAGTTTGTCTCCTCGAATATCTCGACATTCGCATCCCGGTAATCAACAGTCGTGACAAATTCCAGTCCTGTTATTTCAGAAAGCACGGGCAGGATTGACCGTAATCTTTCCGGTACATCCCGCGCCGGGCCTGTCGCTAATCGAATAACATTATTCCATTTCCGAACGTAATAAATTTCGCCATCGCATTCTGTGTCAAAGACCAGCGACCTGAAATGACGGGTCAGTACATCCAACCGGCTCTGCCCCGGTATCTCACCGACCAAACCGTGGATATCAGAAATTGCGACATCTGACGTGGGCAGAGAATGACCGATGGCTGTGACGGGCACCTCAATTCGATCAAATGCATCAAAGCCAGCACATTTGGTCGAGTTATGAGACCGGGACTGATCCGCGACAGTCGCGGGCTTACAGGCAGTGGTTAACGCCAGAAGAGTCAAAAAAACAATTCTCGTAAGCATTGCTAACCAATGACCTCGCTGGTTCCCAGTGTTTCCCGAACCGACAGTTTGGGTCGTCTGATATTCAGTGCAGTCAGAACAGTCCGGTTTCTGCTGGCCCGTCGAACAGAAGCTTCTTTTTTCACTTCCTTGTCTTTAACCAAAGAAAAACCAGGGGCCGTTTCATTATACTGATTGTGAGAACCCTGTCGGCTGTCTGTCGATGGGTCATCAAAATGATCTGCCTGAGATTGGCCAATTTCACGACGACCGACAGAACCAATCACTCCCTGACCCAATCTGCTCCTGTTATTCTGAATCTGGGATCTGTAGTTATTCTGAATAAACCGGTCAGCTTTATCCAGAAATTCAATATCTGTGGCCCGTCCAGCCTCTCGCTGTGCGGCACGGGCACGTTCTTCCCGTTCCCGATCAATACCGCCGCCGCCCATACCGCCCGGTCCCATACCGCCATTATCTTCACCACCACCACACATCTGCATACTCCTTTTCAAACTGGTTGTTTTCAGACCGGGAAAGCCGTGCTTTCACCTGTGTCCGGTTGTGTATTGTCAGAGGCTGGCTGACCTGCCGGATTGAGCTTCAGACTGTAATTGCCGCCGACCGCTGTGAAACCCAGCCGCTGCATAAGCCTGTCAGTTCCTGCCGGGTTAACCCCGGTGCTGACGCCAATCCTGACGAATATCAGGTCGCGGGCACCGCACCAGCGCAGGAAAGCCTGAAGCAGCCTGACACCGTGGATCGATCTGCGACATTCGGGTGTGACATACCAGACCTTGTCAAAACCGGCCTGTGTTGTGCTGAAGTAGAAAGGACCGGCATTTCCGACGAACATACCAACAATGCGACCGTCATGTTCCGCCACCGCACCGAACCAGTCTGCGCTGCGCAGACAATGCCAGGCCATGTTTTCCACAAGCTGCCGGTCAAATGGCACATCCGCAAAACTGCTTTCCGCGTGCATCTCCGCGCCGAGTTCGACGAGGGCCGGGATGTCGCGTTCTTCGATTTGTCTGATCATCTGTTGTTTCCTTGCAGAGCCGGGTTCACCCGAACGGGTCGGCGTCGATGACGGCAGTTTGCCAGCGGAAGGCTTCAGCCCGGGGCCGGACAGGCGCGGCGAAGGTGAGGGCCAGGGCGTCGCCGGCGTCGGGAGAAAAACCGACACGTTCGCGGATGCGCTCCTTGGCCTCCAGCCGGATTGCCTGTGACGAGGTATAGATGGCACCCGGTGCACAGACATGGGCATGCAGTTCGTCACTGTCGGGGATCGAGGCACCGCCCGGCTCCATCAGCCAGTCGCGCAGGCCGCCCCACATTTCTGCCCGGCGGTTGGCATAGACATCCGGGTTCAGCGCACGGCTGCCGAAATTGACGCCGGTGACAACCCGCCCGTAGCCCAGTTCCTTCAGCCGGTCGACAACGCCCGCCCCCAGACCGGTTGCATCGACAAAAGCCTGATCCGGGGACAGCCGGTCAATCTCCTGCGCGATCAGGCCAACGACTTCCATCAGGTCGCCGGAATCGATCCGCCGGTTGATATGCAGGCCCGCCGCCCTGCCCTGCCGGTCAATGATCCGGGTTTTGTCGCCACCGCCCCGGGCCACATCAACCCCCAGGACAAGGGGCGCATGAGACTGGTCCGGCACCGTGAATTTACGGGCACGGATGACCCATTCCGGCAGAATAAAGGAATCCTCGCCCGAGCTTTGAAAGGCTTCCTGCTCGGTGGCCGGATATTCCCGGCGGAAGCGCCAGCAAAGCTCGTCAACCGGCAGACCGTCTGCTGCTGCCAGTTCTGCATTCTTGCGCTCTGCCCAGTAGGTCTGCGGTGCGTCAAGGCGATGCAGGGCAGCGTAATCGCGGAAAGCCGGTGCCGGTCGCCAGTCACCCGGAGGATCCTGACGGTACTCGTCATGCAATCGCCAGGGGATGAAGATGACCTCCCAGTCACCGTCTCCGGCCTGGGCGGCTCGACACATATTGTAGAACAGCCCGCCGATCCCGTTGGCCGTGGATTCCAGAATTGCTTCAGTGCCGGGATCACCCGCCACCGCCTGCAGAACACCCGCCGCATGCGCGTCGCCTTTCGGCCAGAACGCGACTTCGCTGCCATGAAACAGCTGGATGGTATCCGACCGGCCGACGCCTTCGGTACTGGCCGTTCCCACCCGGTAGCCGGAATCGAGACGGGCAAAATCAAGCTCGCGGGCATTCGATGCCTTGAGCACAGGGCGCACAACCTCCGGGCAGTGGTCATGAAACCGCTTGGCGATAGCGAACAGGTTTTCCGTCGCGGACTGCTTGTGGGTCAGGATGAAGGCCCGCAGCCCCCGGCGATGTGTCACCCGCCAGTAGTACCGACCTTCAATATAGGTGCTGATCCCCGTCTGCCGGGCTTTCAGAACAAGTGCCCGGACACGTCCCGTCCGGGCCAGCTGGTCCTGCAGCCGTTCATGCAGGTAGGTCTGGGTTGCATTCATCCGGAACGGTTCAAGCCGGCCCGACTTGGTCCGGATATTCAGACAGCGGGAGGCATAGTGGATGAAATCGGTTTTCAGGGTTTGCCGGATCCGCCGCTCACGCGGGGTCATCATTGCGGCCCCTGTCATTCCAGGTCTTCCAGCGCATCTTCATGACGCAGCAGCACATCACCGGAATGCGCAACCGTCGACAGCCGGGGATGCATGTAAGGTAATGCCTGTTGTGCCGCCCATTTGCGGTCTTCCGGGGCGGCTTTTTCATCACGAAGGGTTTTCAGCAAAAAATCGAGGGGGGTGAGATTTCCGGCACCCGTTCTTGTCGTGGTCTTTGCACGACTGCGGGCAGCAGCCGGGGTGGTGCTTTTGGCCATATCAGTCTCCGGACGAGGGGGAAGAAGCGGACACGAAAAACCCCGCGACAGGGAGGGTCGCGGGGTTGAAATCGATATCTCGGGAGTGTGGAAAAACAGTACTGCGAGATGTCCCTTACGTCAATAGTTGTTTTTTATAATTTTCAATTCATCTTTTCCGACGCAAAGGCATAAGACGCATACAGGTCCAGAGCATCACAGAGATGATCCCGTGCGGAGCCGTTACGCAGCCGCCAGGCCCGGTCGATCTGCCGCGGACCGCGATTATCAATGACAATCTCATGCACAAGACCGGCCAATGTTCTGCACCCGCCAACCTTTGTCCGGCTGACCTCGACATTCCACAGTCGGTAACGGGTCTCGAAAAGCCGGTGCTGCCGGTCAGACAGCCTGTCAAAGGGCTGACGAAAGCTGCGTCGTCCCCGCGTGCTGACCGGCGACTGCGAACCGAATCGGCTGGCAGCAAACAGACCCCGGCTGAGTGCCATCCAGACTTCCCGGATTTCACAGGCTGCCGTTCGCTGTATCGAATCAAGTGTGCCGGACCGGTATAATCTTTCGACAACATCGGCTTTCAGCCGCCGGACTGTCTGCAGGGTCGCTGTGCTTTCGGAAATATCCGCAACCAGCACCGGCCGGTCACGGATATCCGTTCCATCCTCTGGCATCTATTGCACCTCCCGGCGTGCACCGAACAAACGTTCGGCTTCGTTGACCACTGCGCGGCGGGTCCAGTCGTCCTTGATGTCTTCCGGACGAATCACGATCACCCCCTGACGCAACCAGGCGCTGCGCCGCAGACAGCGCATTTCCTCATCGGAAAGCACAGGGCTGTGATGTTTCGGGGAACGGGCGGGCTTTCTGTTCATGGCTGTACTCCTGTGACGTGAAACGGGGACGGGTACCGGCCGGGGGGCTGGTGGAAGGAAAGTCCAGCCCCCCGGTCCCGGCGGCCGCTCTGTTGCGGCCACTGCCGGCGGGAGAGACCGGCGGCAGTATCAGGGTGCTGCGACATTCCGCGCTGGCCGCTGTCCCTTCAGGGGAGAGAGGCAGGACAACGGCGTCCCTGATGTCCCATTTATGTCTATATCAGACATTTACGTCAAGATAAATTTCCGATATGGATATATCCATTGAGAAACATGGCCTTATCCAAATGAGTCTGCTGAACAAACTCCGTGCCGGTCGCGGCTGGTCAATGGAAGCGCTGGCCAGGCGCGTCAACACGACCGCCTCCACCATCAACAAACTGGAAAAAGGCCAGATGCAGCTGACCGAAGACTGGCTCGGGCGACTGGCAGACGCCTTCGACTGCACAAAGGCGGAACTGCTCGGGGAAAGTCAGACTGACGGACAGCTTGTTGAACAGGTCGTCCAGCAGGTTCTGGAGGCTTATGCAGCGCGCGGCGCACTGGATCTGGCAAACACACCCGCCCGGGAAGTCGCTGAAATCTGCCGGCATATCCTTGAGACCCTGCAAAAAGAGGATACCGACGCGGAAACCCGACAGGCTCAACTGACCGCCATCACCGGCAATATCGTTGAATTCGCCACCACGCGGCGCCGATAACCGCCCCGCCCCTTCTCGCCCGACCTCTCATCAAACACAGCATCGGACTCATCAGAAAACAGCTGGTGAGCGTGCCGATCTTGAATCTTTATTTTCAGTATGTCTTAATCAGACAAACAGAAAACGACATAAAGCGACATGTTCATGAACAATACTGATGCGGAAATGATGGGGACGGATATTCATCTCTCTGCAGCGCGGCTGAAAGCTGCCCGACGGCGGGACCGCCGTGAACAGGCATGCCACTCTGGCGACGGCGCTGCACTATGCGCGGAGATTGCAGAAATTTACCGGCAGGATTGCCGTGCCATATGGTCTGCAATACGCAAACTCTGCCGGCGCCGGACACATCCCGCAGGACTGCTGGCCCTCAAAAAGCGCCAGCCTGCAACCGTCGAGACCCTGCTTGAGATTCAGATCAGCCGGATGGAACTGGCCAGACTGATCGACCAGCACAGCCGCATGGCAGAACTGCGAACCAGTGCTGCATTATTGGGAGAAGCCGTTTTCGGCAATCAGGCAGATCGGTCCGCGCCCTGAGGGCGCGTTAACATGACCGCTATCCTGCCAGAAACAAAGTGGGGCGAGCGATGGGACTTGAACCCACGACCCCCTGGACCACAACCAGGTGCTCTAACCAACTGAGCTACGCCCGCCACAGAGTGCGCCGGTTTACCCTTCCCTCCGTGCTTCGTCAAGAAGCAGCGTAAGGGGCTTGCCTGCACCCCGGTTTTGCCAGACGATCCGCCGCCGCATGACAAGGGAGTTAGAAAAATGAAACTGGCCGCCAATCTGTCCCGACTGGGCACCGAAAGCGCCTTTGAAGTTCTCGCCCGGGCCAACGCGATTGATCGCGAAGCCGCCGCAAAGGGCCAGCCACGCATGATTAACCTCGGCATCGGGCAGCCAGACTTCCCGACACCCGGGCATATTGTCGAAGCCGCCGTCAAGGCGCTGCAGGACGGGCATCACGGATATACCCCGGCCAATGGCATCCCTGAACTGCGGGAAGCAATCGCTGCGGATATCAAGAAATATCGTGGTGTTGAGGTCAATCCGGATCAGATTGTTGCCGTTCCCGGTGGCAAGGTGACCATGAGTTTCGCCATCATGATGTTTGGCGAACCGGGCACCGAAATCATGTATCCCGATCCCGGCTTTCCGATTTACCGCTCAATGATCGGCTTTACCGGTGCCAAGGCGGTACCAATGCCCCTGCGTGAAGAGAACGGATTCTCTTTTGATGCAGATGAAGTGCTCGCTGCGATCACCCCCCGCACCCGGCTGATCATCGTCAACAGTCCGGCCAACCCGACCGGCGGCAACGTCTCTCGTGCGGAAGTCGAGAAGCTGGTCGCCGGACTGGCAAAGTTTCCGGATGTCGCAGTCATGTCGGATGAGATCTATTCACGCATGACCTATGGGGCACCGCATGTCAGCTTCCTCGAATTTCCTGAAATTCGCGACCGGCTGATCATGCTCGACGGGGCATCGAAAACCTATGCCATGACCGGCTGGCGACTTGGCTGGGCCGTCTGGCCGGGTGACCTGGCAGAACTCGCCACCCGCATGGCCATCAACATTCATTCCTGTGTCAATGCCGCGACCCAGTATGCCGGTATTGCCGCGCTGACCGGCCCGCAGGATGCCGTTGATACGATGATGGCCGCCTTTGCGGAACGGCGGCGCTATATCACCGACAGGCTGAACACCCTGCCCGGCGTCAGCTGCATCGAACCGCTGGGCGCGTTCTATGCCTTCCCGAACATCACCGGAACCGGTATGACGGCCCGCGAATTCCAGAATCAGGTTCTGGCCGACGCCCATGTCGCAACCATCGCCGGGACCAGCTTCGGCGATATGGGTGAGGGCTTCATCCGCTTCTCCTATGCCGCCAGCCTGGAAGCGATCACAGAAGCCCTCGACCGGGTTGAAGCATTTTTGAAAGCACGGTAACCGCCCTGACAGGGGAAGCCCGGACCACCTGAGTATCGCGCCCGCAATTTGCACGAATTTTGAGCATTATAGCTTGCGTATTTTTTGTGCATATGGCGAAATAAAAGGCATCGCATGTTGAGGAAATTTAGCCGTTTCAGATCTAAGCCTTTGATTCTCTGGCAGAGATCGGGAACTCTTATTCTGGCACGCGTTATGCTATGTTCGTCGTGTACCGCCTGACAGCGGAACACTTAACTCTCCGATCCGGAAAAACGAGTTCATGAAAAAAATCGAAGCGATCATCAAACCCTTCAAGCTGGACGAAGTGAAGGAAGCGCTTCACGAGATCGGCCTGCAAGGTCTCACCGTGACTGAAGCAAAGGGTTTTGGCCGGCAGAAAGGACATACCGAGCTGTATCGCGGCGCGGAATATGTCGTTGATTTTCTGCCCAAGGTTAAGATTGAAGTGGTTGTCGATGACGATATGGCCGAAAAGGCCATCGAAGCTATTCAGCAGGGCGCTCACACCGGGCGCATCGGCGACGGCAAGATCTTCATCTCCACCATCGACGATGCAATTCGCATCCGAACCGGTGAACGCGGTGGTGACGCTGTCTGACGACAGCATGCCATCGCCTGAAATCATCCTGAACAACAACCACCATTACGACGGGGTACAGAAATGTCGGACGTAGCATCCGTTCTGAAAATGATCAAAGAAGAGGGTATCGAGTTTGTGGAGCTCCGCTTCACCGATACCAAAGGCAAATGGCAGCATACCGCTCAGACGGCTGTTACCATCGACGAGAGCGTCTTTGAAGACGGTCTGATGTTCGACGGCTCATCGATTGCCGGCTGGAAAGACATCAATGAATCAGACATGATTCTGATGCCGGACGCTGCCAGTGCCGTTATCGATCCGTTCGCCGCCCAGCCGACCCTCGTGCTGTTCTGTGACATTGTCGAGCCGTCAACCGGCGAAGGCTATGACCGCGACCCGCGTTCACTGGCGAAACGTGCTGACGCCTACCTGAAATCCACTGGTATTGGCGACACCTTCTTCGTCGGCCCGGAACCGGAATTCTTCATTTTTGATGATGTGAAATTCATCACCGGCCAGCAGAAATCGAGCTATGAGCTCTATTCGCCGGAAATGCCCTATACCGGTGACTTCGAAATGGAAGCCGGCAACCTCGGCCATCGTCCGCGCGCCAAGGGCGGTTATTTCCCGGTTGCTCCGGTTGACAGCGCCCAGGATCTGCGCGCCGAAATCTGCTCCAACCTCGACGCCATGGGCCTCAAGGCTGAAAAGCATCATCATGAAGTCGCCCCGGCCCAGCATGAGCTCGGCTTCGCGCTCGACACCTTCCTGAACACGGCCGACGCGGTACAGATCTACAAGTACTGCGTCACCATGACCGCGCATCAGTATGGCAAGACCGCCACCTTCATGCCGAAGCCGATGTTTGGTGATAACGGTTCCGGCATGCATTGCCACCAGTCGATCTGGAAAGACGGCAAGCCACTGTTCGCCGGTAACGGCTATGCCGACCTGTCGGACATGTGCCTGTACTACATCGGTGGTATCATCAAGCACGCCAAGGCGATCAATGCCTTCAGTAACCCGACCACCAACAGCTACAAGCGCCTGGTACCGGGTTATGAAGCACCGGTTCTGCTGGCCTATTCGGCCCGCAACCGTTCCGCTTCCTGCCGTATTCCTTACGGTAACAGCCCGAAGGCAAAGCGCGTTGAAGTCCGCTTCCCGGATCCGCTGGCCAACCCGTATCTCGCTATCTCCGCCATGCTGATGGCCGGTCTTGACGGGATCGAGAACAAGATCCATCCGGGCGAGCCGATGGACAAGGATCTCTATGCCCTGCCGCCGGAAGAACTGGCCGGTGTACCGACCGTTTGCGGCTCACTCCGTGAAGCACTCGAAGCACTTGATGCCGACCGTGACTTCCTGAAAAAGGGCGACGTGTTCTCTGACAGCATGATCGATGCCTATATCGAACTGAAGATGCAGGAAGTTATCGCCGTCGACATGGCACCGCATCCGCTCGAATTCGATATGTACTACAGCGGCTGATTATTAACCGGACAATCCGGTTAAGATGCGGGGCCGCCCATTGGGTGGCCCCGTTGTCGTTTCCGGGCCTGACACATGAAACACAGGTTTCAGCCTGCGGCTCATTTTGCTATCTTCCGCTGCATGAACATCAGATATCTTATTCGAAAACTAGGGACTGTAAGCATCCTGCTGATCGCCGGACTGGTGATTGCGGCCTGTGACAGCCTGCCCTCTGTCTCCCTGCCTGATTTTTCATCTGCCACACCGGCTGGTGAGCGGGGGATTCCCATTGTCAGCATCGACCCCGGCACAGAAGCTGCCCGCCAGGGCATGCAGGCAGGCGATATCATCGTCGAAGTGAACGGCGATGATATCTACACAAAAGATAATCTGGTCCGGTCGTTCGGTGACACCGGTCGCTTCTTCCGAGCAAACCGCGTGACCGCCCTGCGGGACGGCAAGGAGATGCGGTTCAGCATCCGCACCAACCTGCAATATTCCGGCATTGTGACAAAATCATCGACCGGCATCATGCCGCCGCGCAAGGATTCCTGAGCAGCCCTATCCGGCGATCTGACACCGGACAATCTGTTTATCAGCAATCATCCCCTCAGTTCCCGTCGCATAGGCTTTGTAATGCGGCGTGTTGCGATGATCGTCCAGAGCTGCGGCATTACGGTACTGCTCAAAGAAATGCAGACGGTTTTCATCCGCTTCATCCTCAAGCACCACAAATCCGAGATTGCCCGGCTCATCACGACGCGCGGCTTCTGCATTAGCCAGAATCAGCGGCATGAATTCCGCTTTCCGGCCGGGATGCAGATCAACGGTGACGAATATCGCAAAGGCGCCTTTAACCGGCGTTTCTGAAGGCATGAATTCTATTCTCCCAGTTTAACAGTGATGGTTTTCCCGCCATAGCCATGCACCTTGTCATGGGCGCGGAGTGTTACTTCACGGATATCAGCCGGTATCTTTACCCCGCTCAGGCTACGGGTAAAGGGCTGCTCTGTCTCATGCGGATGCAACAGCACACGGGTGCCAAGTACGGTTCCGTCCGGAGCCATCACATCCCACTTGTCCGCATAATGATCCCAGCCCGTATCAGCATGGGCCACGGTGACATCGAACCGCCATGTTTCGCCGGATTTCGTGGCACTGGCCTTCACGACATCAGCTTCACCGGCAAGGGCCAACAGAGGCCATCCGGCCAGAATGACGAGGATGATCATAATTCTGCGCATGATGTTCTCTCCTTTTCCCGATATATTGTTATTATACGGACAATAACCAAAACCCTCGGGAGAATAACATGGAACCGCGGATCATTCGCGCCGATAAGACCAAAACCAATACCGGCCCGGCCAGCAATTTTGGTGGCCAGGTCATGCATGAAACAGTTTTTGTGCCGGAAGATCCTTCCCGGCTGCGGGTCTCGAAAGTCACTTTCCTGCCCGGCGGCCGGACGAACTGGCATACCCATGCTGTCGGACAGGTTCTCTATGTTCTGTCCGGTATCGGGCGCTACCAGCTTGAAGGCGGCCCGGTTGAGGAAATATGCCCCGGTGACACGGTTGTCATCCCGCCGAATGCACGCCACTGGCACGGCGCTTCACCCGATCAGATGATGTGCCATCTCGCCATGTCAGAGAGCGACGATCAGGGCCGGGGTACGGACTGGCAGGAACTGGTCGCCGAAGAAATCTACACCGAACAGCCCGCCTGACCATCTCAGGCTCCGGCCCCCGCCACACCAAGGTGACAGGGGCCGGATCGCCGGGCCTGAAAAATGTCGCTCTACTCTCTTCGTTGCTGACAGAATCGGAAAACAGAATTGGGTCAGGTCCGGAATATCCTGTTCATCATGTGCGATCAGTTGCGGGCCGACTATCTCGGCTGCAACGGGCATCCGACAATCCGGACACCGAATATCGACGCCCTCGCCGCATCCGGGGTCAACTTCACCCGCGCCTTCTGTCAGGCTCCGGTCTGCGGCTCCTCACGCATGTCATTTTATACCGGCCGTTACATGTTCTCGCATGGCGCCACCTATAACGGTGTGCCGCTCCGTATCGGCGAACAGACCATCGGTGATCACCTTCGCCCGCTCGGGATCAGGACCGGCCTGATCGGCAAAACCCATATGGCCCCGGACATTGCCGGTATGCGGCGCCTCGGACTTGATCCGGCATCACCCGAGGGCGTGCTGTCCCGCCAGTGCGGGTTTGAACCGTGGGAACGCGATGACGGTCTGCACCCGGATCAGTCTGCCGATCCCAATCTCGCCTATAACCGTTATCTGCGCGAGCAGGGTTATGACGGCGACAACCCCTGGCACACAGCCGCCAACGCCTCGACAGGACCGGACGGAGAAGTACTTTCCGGATGGTATCTGCGCCATGCTCACTTGCCCGCAAATGTCGCCGCAGAACATTCTGAAACGGCCTACATGACCAACCGGGCGATTGAGAAAATCACCAACCTTGGTGATACGCCGTGGTGCCTGCATCTCAGCTACATCAAGCCGCACTGGCCCTACATGGCCCCTACCCCCTATCACAATATGTACAGCGACAGCGATATCCTGCCGGCCAATCGTTCAGACAATGAAAAACAGACCCCGAACCCGGTTATCGAAGCTTTCATGCAGCATGAAGAGAGCCGCAATTTCTCGCGCGAGGAAGTCCGCCGCCGGGTCATTCCCGCCTATATGGGGCTGATTACTGAAATCGATGACAATATCGGTCGCCTGATGGCCTCACTGAAAGCCAGCGGGCGGCTGGAAGACACACTGATCGTCTTCACCAGCGACCACGGCGACTATCTCGGGGATCACTGGCTGGGCGAGAAGGAAATGTTCCACGAGGAATCAGTCCGCATTCCGATGATCATCTATGATCCGGACCAGCAGGCCGATGCCCGCCGGGGAGCCAATGATGACCGGCTGACCGAAGCCATCGATCTGGCTGCCACCTTCGTCGATGCGCTGGGTGGTGAGGCAAAACCGCATATTCTTGAAGGACGCTCTCTGCTGCCGCTGACCAGGGGTGACGGACACACCGTCTGGCGTGACGCTGCATTTTCTGAAGCCGACTACGCCTTTCGCGGTGCCCGCCACAGCCTTGGTCTGGCCCCGGATGAAACCCGTGCTTTCATGGTCCGCACCAGCGACTGGAAATATGTCAGCTTTGACGGCTTTCCCCCGCAGCTCTTTGATCTCAGAACGGACCCGCAGGAACTGATCGACCTTGGCCGCAGCGACAGCCATCAGTCCGTCAGGGCAGAGATGGAGGCCCGGCTTGCCGACTGGCTGAAGCATCGCCGGATGCGGACAACCATCGACCATGACACCATTGCCAGACGTACCGACAACGCCAAGGACAGGGGATATCTGTTCGGAGTCTGGTGACAGGGAACACCGCCCGACTTCCGGGCAGCATAAAAGAAACGAGGACAAAATGACTGCCACATCAACCCGGCCCGACTATATCCTGGAAACCGTGAAGAACGGCATCCTGACCATTACTCTCAACCGGCCGGAAGTCCGCAATGCGATCAATGATCAGCTTCGGGCGGAACTGATTGCCGCCTTTGAGCGGGCACAAACCAGCAATGATATTCGCGGCGTCATTCTGACCGGGGCCGGAAAGGGCTTCTGCTCCGGGGGTGACATCGGTGGCATGCGTGAGCGCCTGAATGCACCCGCAGGTGACGTCGCCTTCAATGGATGGCGGCGTCAGGGCAGTACGCACCGTGGGATTGCCGCCATCCGCAGCCTGTCGAAACCTGTCATTGCCGCCGTCAACGGCGCTGCCTTCGGTCTCGGCCTCGACATGGCGCTGGCCTGCGATTTTATTATTGCGGCTGATGGTGCAAAGCTGTCGATGAGCTTCATCAAGCGCGGTCTCGTCTCCGATGGTGGCGGCATGTATTTTCTGCCCCGGCGGGTCGGGCTTGTCCGCGCCAAGGAACTGATCCTGTCCGCCCGCGTCATCGAAGCCGCTGAAGCCCTCTCTATCGGCATGGTTGACCGCGTCTCCGCAGCTGACCGGCTGGCTGATGATGCACAGAGCTGGGCCGAAGAGCTAAGCGCCGGGTCGCCGGTTGCCATAGCCCTGACCAAATCAATCCTCGACAAGACATTCGAGAGCAGTGAAGAGCAGATACTGGCTCTTGGCCGGGAAGCCCAGTCGATCTGTTATACAACCGCCGAGCATCGCAAATCGGTTGAAGATTTCCTCAACAAGACCGGCAAGTGAGCCGCTGGCATGACCTCAATGGATATGCTTTTCCGACCGGCCAGTGTCGCCATCGTCGGCGCTTCATCTGATCCGGATAAACTGAACGGCCGGCCGGTCACTTACCTCCGGCGACATGGCTATAAAGGTCAGATATTTCCGATCAATCCCCGTATTGACGCCATTGGCGATCTGAAATGCTATGCCGATGCCCGCGACCTGCCCGTCGCTCCTGACCTCGGCCTCGTACTGGTTGGCGCGAACCGCGTGATTGACGCCGTCCGGCAACTGGCAGACCGGGGCACCAAAGCTGCCATCATTCTGGCCAGCGGGTTTAGTGAGACCGGTGAAGAAGGTCGTGCCCGTCAGGCAGAACTGATGACTGCCGCCGGTGACATGCGTATTCTCGGCCCCAACACCATTGGCCTCGTCAACCTGACAGATGGCATCATGCTGTCAGCCAGCGGCGCGATGGAGACGGCCGAATTCAACAGCGGCAATATCGCCCTGATCTCGCAAAGCGGAGGCATTCTCGGTTCTCTGCTGTCCCGCGCTGCCGGGCGCGGAATCGGTTTCTCAAAACTTGTCGCAACAGGAAATGAGGCCGATCTCGACGTTGCCGATTTCCTCAACGCTGCCGTTGATGATGATGCCACTGACGTGGTCGCACTCTATCTTGAGACGATCCGCAACACCGATAGCTTCAGGCAGGCAGCGCGGCGGGTGCTGGCCGCTGGCAAACCGGTCGTTGTCTACAAGGTCGGACGTTCAGAATCCGGTGCAAAAGCTGCTGTCTCCCATACCGGCGCGCTGGCCGGGGCCGATGAAGTCTATGATGCTTTCTTTAACCAGCTCGGAATCATTCGTGCCGGGACATTCAACGACCTGCTGGATATTCCGGCCGCACTGGCGACCGGTCGCCGGATGCAGGGCAATCGTATCGCCATCGTGACTTCAACCGGCGGCGCAGCCACGATCATCGCAGATAATGCCGGACTTTGCGGGCTGGAAATGCCAGCCCCAGACCCGGACACAGCGGCACAGCTTCGTGCCCTCGATCTGCCGGATGTGGTTCTCGACCAGAACCCGATTGACGTGACACTTGCCGGGCTTCGTCCCGACCTGTTCAGCAACATCATCCGCATTCTGGCCGACAGCCCGAGCTATGACGCCATCGCGGTGGTTGTCGGCTCCTCCTCAATCGGTAACCCGGAAGTCGTCGCCGGTCCCTTGCGAAGCTCTCTCAGCATTACCGGCAAGCCGCTGATTGCCTATGTCAGTCCGGACGCCCCGACGATTCTGAAAACCCTGAACCAGAACGGTATCCCGGCCTATGCAGCACCGGAGACCTGTGCCGCCGTGCTGATGGCACTACAGCCGAAGCAAGGGGCCGGTTGGGCAGAGCAGCCTGCCCCCATTCCTGTCGATGACAACGACCTCCCCTCCGGAACGCTGAATGAAGCGGAAGCGAAGAAACTGTTTTCCCGGTTTGGCATCCCCATCCCACGGGAAGAACAGGCATCATCACCGCAGGAAGCAGCCCGTATAGCCACCAGGTTTGATGGCCCCGTCGTTATCAAGATTCTGTCCAGTGAGATCCTCCACAAGTCCGATATTGGCGGGGTCAGAGTTGGTGTCGCCGCCGAAGATGTCGAGACCTGTTGTCTTCAGATGCAGCAGACCGTGGCCCGGCACAGCACTGCCCCTCTGGATGGTTTTCTGGTGCAGGAACTGATCCGTGATGGCGTTGAGCTGATCCTCGGCTTCAACCGCGACCCACAGCTTGGCGCTTATATTCTGCTCGGCGCGGGCGGGGTCACGACCGAGCTGTATCACGATGTCGCGCTCCGGCTATTACCTGTAGATCAGTCGCAGGCCCTGACCATGATCGACAGCCTGAAATCCGCTGCTCTGCTCCGGGGTTTTCGCGGGCGACCACATGCTGACATCACGGCGCTGGCAGATACCATCGTCGCCTTTGCCAACATGGTAGCCACTTTGGGCGACCGGCTGGACGAAGCGGAAATCAATCCGGTTTTCGTTCTGCCCGAAGGGGCCGGAACCCGGGCTGGTGACGGCCTCGTCGTACTGAAGTAACAGCACCTCTCCGGCTGGTCAGCTGATATAGTGCAGCCGGTCGAATTGCTGGCGGAATGCAGAGGTCTCCACCAGCAATGTCTCGGGCCTGTCACTCCGGATCGCAGAGGTAATCAGTGTGGCGAGGCGCTCAACATGCTCTGGCCCGACACCCCAGCGCACCAGTTCCGGCGTACCGATACGCAGACCGTTCATGTCACCCCCAACCTCCGGCAGCGGCAAGCCGATACCACAGGCCAGAAAGCCTGCCTTGCGGATAGCCTGCGACATTGCCTGTCCGCCTCCGAAACTGGCGGCTTCAATGGCAAACTGATGTGACCGGGTGAATCCCTGTTCCGCTGCGAAAACCGGAAGCCCCAGACCATGCAGGGCCTCTGCCAGTTTCATGGAGACGTCTATCATCTGCGCAGCATAGGCCTTACCATGATCCCGCCAGTCGAGCATCGTGACCGCAAGTGCGGCAGACTTTGCGGCGTCAAAGTTCGCCGTCATGCCCGGAAAAGCGATTGCGTCGAGCGATTGCGCAATATCCGGATCATTGGTGACAATCAGACCACCGGCCGGCCCACCAAGGCTTTTGTACGTGCTCATGGTCATGAAGTGGGCGCCTTCGGCCAGCGGGTCCCGCCAGGCCTTTCCGGCAATGATTCCGCACTGATGCGCGGCATCAAACATCACCTTTGCACCAACTTCATCAGCAATGGCCCGGACATCCTGCACGGGATGTTCAAAAAGGTTCAGACTACCGCCGACCGTGATCAGCACCGGCTTTTCCCGGCGGGCCAGATCACGCAGAGCATCGATATCAACCGTATAGCCATCTGCATGGACCGGAGCCGGAATCGTGCGCAACCCGTACAGCCCGGCGCAGCCTGCAGCGTGATGTGTCACATGCCCGCCAATGGTCGCGGGCGGGGCAATAATCGTATCCCCCGGCTTGCAGGTCGCCATGAAGCCATAAAGGTTTGCCATTGCACCGGAGGCCACCCGGATTTCAGCAAAACGGGCATTGAATATCTCGGCACAAAGTTCTGCCGAGATGATCTCGATCTCCTCGATCGCTTCCAGCCCCATTTCATATTTGTCACCGGGATAACCAAGGGAGGGGCGAGAGCCGATACCAGAGGCCAGCAATGCCTCAGCCTTCGGGTTCATGACATTGGTGGCCGGATTCAGATTGAAGCATTCACGCTCATGAATCTCCCGGTTCCGGTTGACCAGCGCCTCAATGCGTTCGCGGATTGCGTCCGAAGTCTGCGACGCAGTTTCCACGGCAACCGACTGCACAAGCGCCTCGCTGCCTGAAGGTACCCAATCCCGTTTCATCAGTGTCATGTCAGATCTCCCTGTTGTCAGCAGTTTCCGGCACTCGACAAATTCCCGCAAACCGGTATTTCTGTAAAATGGATTAAGAAAAACTAGGGGTAGGTTATGTCGATCACTCCACCGCGGCCAAAATTTCCGCCGCTCAATTCACTCCGTGCCTTTGAAGCTGCAGCACGTCTTTCCGGTATCGCCCCTGCCGCGGAAGAGCTCTGCGTTACCCCGGCGGCGGTTTCCCAGCATATCAAGACGCTGGAAGCCTGGGCCGGAACGCCACTTTTCGAACGCCGGTCACAGGGTGTTCGCCTGACTGCCGCGGGCGAGGCCCTTGCCCCGCATTTCGAGAAGGCTTTCGACCAGCTGGGCCTTGCCGTCGCCAAGCTGCGTAGCTGGGCACCGTACCCCACCTTCAATATCGCTGCCCTGCCTGGGGTAGCGCAGCTTTGGCTGCCTGACAGACTGCCTGTTCTGCGTCCGGCCCTCAGCCCTGTCCGGCTTTCGGTCTTTGCGGTGGAAACACCACCAAACCTGCGGCGCGATATCTTCGACCTGTCGCTTTTCATCCGGGAACAACCCGACGACCTTTCGGATCACGACACAATCATCGTTCTGGAAGAAGACCTGATTTTCCCGGTCTGCACCCCTGCCCTTGCGAAAAACCTGCGTGAAACAAACGACTTGTCGGACCACACCCTGTTGCATGACGCAGTCTGGTCCGACGACTGGGCATGCTGGGCACAGCAAACAGAAAGCAGCATTCCCGACGCGTCCGACGGGCTGCATTATTCGCTCTACAGCATCGCAATTGAAGAAGCCAAATCCGGTGCTGGTGTTCTGATGGCCCACCAGTGTCTGATCGAACGCGAACTCCGCAACGGCAGCCTCGTCCGTCCCTTCCCCGGTTCCGCAAAA
Organism: Alphaproteobacteria bacterium HT1-32; assembly: GCA_009649675.1. Taxonomy (NCBI): domain Bacteria; kingdom Pseudomonadati; phylum Pseudomonadota; class Alphaproteobacteria; species Alphaproteobacteria bacterium HT1-32. The sequence continues at coordinate 272,531 of WJPL01000001.1, forward strand.
ACCGGCAAGGCACTGGTCATGGAACTGCGTCCGGACAGCAGGCTTGCCGCCCGGGCGGCAGAGATACTGCGCACAGATGGCGCCGTGTCCTGATCAGGCCGGTACCGGCATCCCCAGAGATGCAGCCTGTCGCCGATCAAAGGCCTGACAGACCTCATCATGGTTATGCCCCCGAATACCACCGCGTACAGTACCCGGTTCGACAGAGCCGTAATAGGGCGTCCAGCTTTCCGGCAGGGCAACGGAATCGGGGGGTGCCAGCCACAAGCGGTAAAGCAGACGCTTGCGATCTTCCTCGTCATGATCTTCAAAGGTTGTACGGGAATGCAGCAACTGGTGATTATTCATCAGTTGCAGATCACCCGGTTCCAGCCACATCGTGTACATGATATCCGGTCGCCGCAGAATATCGTCGAGCAGGTCAATACATTCATTCTGGATCGGAGTCAGCTTCGGCACGCCTTCCAGATCCTGCGCCGTCCGTACGCGGTTACGGTTCCATTTACCGAACAAACGACCCTCCCTGAAACCATATAGCGGCTGCGGATAAAACGGACCTTCATCTGGCGCTTCTTCCTGATTGCGGCTGAAATAAAAATCCTGACAGGCCACTTCGGCGAGGTCCGGGCGTTCCTTCACCAGCGTCTGCCAGGCAGAAATATTGCTGGAGGCCATGCTCTGCCCCCCGGACTTCGCCTTGTTGTAGCAGGCCAGCGCGACCAGGTCACAACTGTCCGCATGAAAATCCAGATCAGAGTTCGTGTTGTAACCGCGCCCACCTGCCGCACGGTAGGTCATCCCTGCAGAACGGACTTCCGACATGTAATGCGACGCTTTCCCCTGGGGACGTGCGACCCCGAGATTAAGCCCGATCGCCCAGGTCAGCAGCTTGTATTCATCAGCACTCAGGACAGCGCGGGGCAGTCCTTTGACCAGCGACAGACCATATCCGAAATGAGCTTCATGTGCGGCCGCTGTAATAACATCCATTCCCCGACCAAGATCAAAATCATCACGCGCATAATCGAAATGGGGACGCTCCGGATCGAAGGCCTGCTTTACCGCCCGCGCCAGCTGCGCTGCGTCCTTTTCCTCAACAGTGAAAACCCATCGGCGGTCGCGCGCCAGGTCCTCAACCCGCCAGGCGGCTGACGTATCAAATTCCGGAAAGTTCATCTGGCTGGCTCCTGCGTCATAAAAGAAAGGCTGGTCGAAGTTAACCGAATATCCGGAGAGGAAAAACACATCAATTGTATTAACCACCATACAAAATTCAGAAACTCAGTGACTGGCTCCCTGCTGCGGGAAACAGCCAGAATATGAACCTCCAACGAAAAAGGGAGGCTTGCGCCTCCCTTCCGTGATTGTACTGGTTTTCAGCCAGAAACTTTAATGTCGTTGTCAGCTCGGAAAACGAAGGCTCCCGCGCAATCCGAGTCTCACAATCTGGTCTGAACCCATCGCACCAAAATCACTAGACACTGGATCACCTCCTTTCGAACGTTGAAAACGAATCAGATTCTAAACGGAAATCGAAATCACGCCTAATATTAATCGCGCTTTTTTCCCGGAAGAATGGCCCTTCCGTAGAATCTGCCATCTAAAATCCGTAGAGCACCGATGGATTATCAACCAGTATTCTGTTCCTCAACGCTTCATCGGGTGCCCAGACTGCCAGTTGTTCGGCCAGCGCCCCGTCATTCGGCATGGCGCCCCTGAACACCGGATGCGGCCAGTCAGTCCCCCAGAGAATCCGCTCCGCATTAGCCCCGATCAGGGCTCTGGCAAACGGCTCCACATCCCTGTAGGGCGGCAGGCCTGGCGCTGCGATACGGTAGGATCCCGATAGTTTTACCCAGCAGTTCCCGTCTCGCAGCAGATTTAGAAAGTCCTGAAACCCCGGATGGTCGAGCCCATGTTCGGTTTTCATATAGCCGAGATGACCGACGCAGACATCAACCGCCATGCTGTTCAGGGTCGCACGGAGGTCCTCGAACTCATGAACGTGGATCAGAACTTCCAGGTGCCAGCCCAGATCCTTTATCCGTTCCGTAAAACGCCGCACCTCATCAATGCCATCAAATGGCATCCCCCCCTTGTCGACCAGATTAACGCGGACACCGCACGCCCCCTGCTCATGCAGCGCCTCAAGCTCGTTGTCCGTCACATCAGGCCCCAGCGCCACCACGGAACGGCAGCGTTCACCCAGACTGGCTGCGGCATCCATCATGCAGGTATTATCCGTGCCATAGACACTGGGCTGGGTCAGGACAACCCGCTCTATGCCACCAAGGGTCCGGTGCAGCTTCAGTAATGTCTCCAGAGAAGCGTCAGGTGGCGTATATCCCCTCGACGGCGAATAAGGATACCGGCTCTCCGGCCCGAACACATGCGCATGGCAATCCACAGCACCGGCCGGAACATCGAACGACACCGGCCGAGGCTCCGGGTCCGGAGCCTGACAAAAGGGATAGGGGTCATTCATCGTCTGATACTCCGGGCAATGTCAGAGACAGCATACAGGTACATCAATACCCTCTTACCGGACGTCGAGAAACCGGGAACCAACAAGATGGCGACAGACAGGGTAAAGAGTACCGGCTGGTCATGGCCCGCATCTCTCAAACGCAACCAAATGGACCAAAAATCCAGCATTCCCGCCACTTGTTCATCGGAAAACCCTGCGGCATAATTTCATTCAGGTACGCGCCTGCCAGTCATTGTTCACCTGCCCTAAGGATCTTCCCTGACATGTTTCGCCTGTTCACTTTGGCCATTGGCATGGCCGCACTGCTGTCCGCCTGTCAGACGACAGAAAACCACATCCCCTCCCAGCCTATCGGAAAGGCCCCGCCGGCGGCAGATGAATTTATCCTCTTCGACAACCTGACGGGGGCCCTCCCCTACCAGCGATGCAATGGCTGTCCTAAAGATGGCGGTCCGGTGCAGGTGCGCGTCCGGCTTAATGGCAACAATTTCATCTATCAGGTCGCCTATGCTCCGCTCCCCGACCGCAGGTTCGACCTGAACAAACTCTACAACGTTGAAATCAAGGTCTGGTTCAACGGACGATCGGGTTATTCCACAATTCTACGGGATATCAGCTTTGACGATGCGAAGAAGGAAACCGGCCCGGACGGACGGTCTTATTACGTAACAGACTGGATGTGGAGTGGCGTCCACTACAACATCACGTCACTGGGAACTGATCCCTACATCTTTGGCAAGGTCTACGAAAACATCCGGAACGACCGGCTCAAAACCCTAAAGGCTTTCCACGACAATATCGCTGCGGGTGTTCATATGAAGCCCTGGCAACTTGATGTGACGTCTGTGAATTATAAAGCAAACACCAGCTGGCATGCGCAGCGGACTCTCCACGGGGATGCAGCAATAGCAGCCCTCAAGAACCCTCAGGCTGCCTATGAGCAACATTTCGCTGCAATGGATGCAGCCATTTTTGAAGATAAGGCAAAAATGCGCGCCGCCCAGAACGACAACAAGGCCTACAAGCAGTTTGTCGCTCTTGAACTGGAGCCGCTGACATTTGAAGGCATTTACAACAAGGCAAAATGCCCTGCCCTGCCCTACAGACTGGAATACAACTACCACCCAGCCCAGACCTTCTATGACGAAGCTGAAAAATCCCTGCGACGTGCCGATTGTCTAAACAAGGTACTGGCAAACTACGATCCGGGCGCCCTCGCCGACCGCTACGAGCAACTGTCGGAGGAAGAAGCTGCCCTGTTTGAAAAAACCCATGGTATCAAACGTTTCTCGCTCAAGGATGCCCATGCCCAGTCCCGGGATGCCACAGCATACATCCGCACAGCCCTGAACCGGGCGGATTACCTGTTCGAGGGCGGCGACTACACGGCCCGAAAACGCGCACAGACCCGCCGTGCCCAACAACAACAGCGCGCCCAGATGCAGGGGCTGATGGCCGGGCTTCAGGGCCTGCAAAGCAGTCTGCAACAACGTCATGATGCCGCCGCCAGCCGTGTCGCCCGACTGCAGGCCCAAGGGGTCGAGAACCACCGTCGCAAGTTGCAGACACAACGGAACCAGTTGTCCGCAACAGCCAGAAGCGCCACCCCGAACACCGCGTCTTCCGGTTCATCATCCGGCAGCACAGGTAACAACAACAGCAGTTCAGGTCAGCAGGCCGCGAAGGTTACAGCACCGAAAGGCCCCATGATCGCGGCCTATCAGGCCGCCAGCAGCATCACGTCGCTGTCGAAAGACATCGCCCATTGCGACCCGGGCGGCGCCTTTGATTCAACCCGCATCCACGAGGTCAAGTGCACAGCGGTAAAGCTGGTCCGCCTGCCGATGCTTTCTCCCTACCGGGTGAAGAAATGTACCGGCGATCCCGATGTTGATGTCATCGACGCTCATGAAGGCGCGATCATCGGCGCCGTCATCCGGATGCAGTCAGTCAGCCGCGGAGAACTGGAGAAACTGCGCGCCATCGGTAAGCAGCGAACCAACCATCTCGCCGGTCTGTTCTTTGAACAGGGCGAGCCACAGGCCAGCAACGAACTGATCGAATGGAAGTACCGGCAGACACGTCAGGGCACAGTCGACATGTATTTTCGCGACCGGACGGAGCTCAGATCCTATGTCCGCAACAACAACTGCGCCGCTATTCTCTGGACAAGAGTTGACGGATCAACCCACGAGGAGCGACTGGACCGGGTACGATAGCGGAGAGGAGGTACAATCATTTCGCCCCCCTGCACCGCAGAACCGGGACAGCTGAATGATCTCCTCATAGTTTAAAACGTAAGCGCAAAGCGTCCAGAAGGGGCTTTCTCCATTCTGGACGGTTTGCTGAAATACTGCACTTCCTTCGTCATTTTATGATTGGCCTGACGGTATACTGTTCTTCACCTTCACAGAGCCTGCACATATTGCGGATACGGGGCCGCTTTCAGTCCGCCTTAATGTCTGTTAGCTTTAACTTTCTATCTAATCGAAAAGACACTCTCCGGTCATGGGACAGGTATTCCTGCCCCATTTCTATTATTGGTACGAAACCGGCGAAATCTTTTGCCATTTGGCAGCCGTATGCTGATTGACGACATAGACCAGCATCTGGTGCTTGCGGATGATGATACGAAGCAGACCCGGGAATTGAATAACGTCTGGCCCGCCCCTGATCACGACCCAATACCAACGGAAGTCTGTAACCGGTCTTATCCATCGCTGAGATAACCGGGAAACATTTCTTGTTGCGCGACAATCAAATGTGACCGGACATCGGTTCAGCGAGGTGGTGTCGCCCGTCAAAGAAGGAATACCCAAACTTATGAGAACCACTCTGAAGTGCCGTGTTTTAACCATCCTCGCCCTTATCGTGATTTTTTTTGGCGCGGTTTCAATGGTAACGCCAATTCCCGGCGGAACCCTGCTCATGGCACTCGGATTAGCACTGCTGATTTATGCCAGCCCGAAAGCACGCCTCTGCGTTCAGTGGGCACGTAGCCGGATGACGCGATTGGATCGCATCGTTGCATGGCTGGAACGAAAAGCCGGTTCACGCATCGCCGTCATCAGCGATACGCTGGCCAAGACGCGCCCATTACAAGGAACGGAGAATCGCAGGTTCAGCCACAGTGAATACGTGGCCCATTATATGGAAAAGGAGCGTCAGGAAAACGCCGGGGGTCACAATGCCCCGTAAATCGGTCAGGTTTTATACTTATGTCTCCAGCCCTTACGGAATGAAAGTGCATGGATATTTGCTGTACAAACAAATTCCGTTCGAGCTTGTGTACGTCAACCCGATCCATCCGGAAAAAGACCTGCCGATGGGCCGTGCTGTACCGGTATTGGAAATCGATGGCGAGGTGCGAGCAGATTCATCACCGATTGGCATCTGGCTGGACGAGGCATTCCCGGATACACCACAGTTGATGCCCGATGACCCGACCGCTGCTGCATCCGTGCATTCAGCAGACACATGGATCACAGACGTCCTGATCCCAGCGATCTTTTACCGCGTCCATCCACGCTTAACGGCACCCGGCAATTTGCCTCGCACAATTGCCGATACGCTGCGTCTCGGCTATTGCGTCGATTACACCACACCGGGCGGCTTGCCGTTTGGGTTGCGATATCTGTGGCCGCTTTTCATTAACCGGGCCGGTTTCATCCGGCGGATGGTGGCACCATTGGCGAGTTCTGCCAGCGCTGAAGCGTACCGCGCCACAGTGTTGTCAGCTCTGGACAGGAAATTGCGCGACCGCGATTTCATAGCCGAGACCAACACGCCCTCGCTCGCGGATATCGGCGCGTGGGCGTTAATCGCCGGGCCATATTTGCTGGGGTTGAGAGGCATGGATGATTATATCGCACATGCCAACGTCCTGCGCTGGATGCGGACGCTCGAACCGGCGGTACGTGGCGGTACTGGTCTGCCGCCTCTGGTTCCTGCCCTCCTGAATCGCTGACGTCGCACTGATTTGAGACCACTCATGCAAGAAAAAAACGCCCGCGCTTGATGCGACGAGCGTTCTTTATATTTCTTCTCCCTCCGGCGTCATCATGACGCCGGAGGGAGACCAAGAAGTATCAAGTGATCAGCGCAGATCGATCACATCGCCCCCCTTGGGGTTTGTGAAGGTACGTTTTTCACCGTTCAGCCTGGTCACCTGCAACGCCTTCGGTGTTTCACCTGCCGGAATGGCGAAGAACACGTTCGGCGTCTGGTCGGTACCCATGCCGACACCCGCAACAATCTGCTTGGTATAGGAGTTACCCTTCGACATTTCGAGGACCAATGTCGCCCCGAGATAACCGGCCTGGTCCGGCACCAGAACTTTGACAGTCTGTCCATTGCTCTGGTTCAGGAACCCGCGTACCGGCCCGGCCATATTGATCCAGAACACATCCGGTTTGCCATCACCGTTAACGTCGGCGATCAGCGGTGACTGACCGTAATAGGGATTGTTCAGTCCCAGTTCGTCGAGATGATAGAACCCTTTCTTGTTGTCCTGGTCCAGTTGCAGGAACGCCTTGTTGGGCAGCTTGTTAACGTTATGCCCCGGCCATTTGATGTAATTCTGTGCGACCATGAAATCCAGTTCGCCATCCAGATTCAGGTCTTCAAACACACCGCCCCAGGCAAAGCCATAGCCATCCAGATCATAATCGGCGGTAACGTCAGTGAACCGCATGTCGCCGTCGTTGCGCAGGATCAACCACTCCAGATTGAGTTTCTGATCTTCCCGCAAGTCGCCGCGCACAAGGTCTTCAGGAATGGATGATCCGATGTTGGAGACGAACAAATCCTGATCGCCATCCTTGTCCAAATCGCCGACGCCCAGACCCATCCAGTAACCCAGCCCCGGATTGTAAGCTATCGGCTGGAAGTCAAGATCGCCGTTATTTTTCCAGATTTCCAACGGCCCGGTGTTGTTGGCAACGACCAGATCCTGTTTACCATCATTATCCAGGTCCACGAAGACACTCAGAAACGAATTCTGCACCCCGGCGGTTCCGGTACGTCCGGTAACATCCTGGAAAGTACCGTTGCCGTTGTTCAGCAACATGATATTCGCCTTGGCATGATCAGGGTCGTTGAAGGTAGCAGTGACGAAATTGGCACCGTCGACGAAATTGGTGACATAAAGATCGGGCAAATCGTCGCCGTTCAAATCAGCAAGGCTGATCGCGGTGGAAAAGGAATTCGTCGGATAATCGGCGTCTATCCGAGTGCCGGTAAATTTGCCGTTGTCATTAACGTAGACCCACGCCCCATCCTGTTGCGCGATAACGAGGTCTGTGTCGCCATCGTTTTCGATATCGATGGAAACAGCACCGAACGCTGCCTCGTCGATGGACAAGCCGGTCTCACTGGTGATGTCGATCATTTTACCATCACGATAGGCGAGGATCACTCCGCCCTGTCCCCGGGATCCGGATACGAAAATTTCCATGATGCCATCACCGTCAATATCTATGGCTGCACCGCCGGTGAACGGAAAGCGCCCCTCAGCCGGTTCATGGGTAAAATTCATCGTCATTTCCTTGAACGGCTGAACGCTCGGCGGGTTACTGGCCGCACGAACATTTTCTTCTTCCTTGAGGAAAAAGAAATAATAGAATCCACCGCCCGCCAAAATGATGAGGCAAACGAGGCCAATTATTACCTTCTTCATGTGATATTTACCTTGGGTTATTTTATGATCAGCAACGAATGTTGCTAATTTTTTTCTCTGATGCCTGGAAATATTCACGGGCATATAACCATTATTTTTATAGGGTGAATTCCTTTTTTTTCAAGTCGCTGGATTTATCGACGATCACCTGACCGTCTCCGCCCACAGGGTCAGGACAGTATTTTCCAAGACGAGTTTCGGCATGAGTCGCAGCGTCCGGAATCGCAGCGCATCCTTTGTCTCAGAAGAACTTTTGCTGACAAACCACCTCGACGGTTACAGGCAGAGGCAACCGGCGGCTTGGAAATCAGTGTCGGGAAGCAGGGGCTGCAAACCTGATGCGGACAGCAGTGCCTTCCCCGACGTTGCTTTCCAGTTCAAGCTTGCCGTCATGCAGTTCAATCAGGGACTTGGCAATTGCCAGACCAAGGCCCCAGCCTTCCTGGGACTTGTGAGGATCGGATTCCGTCCGGACAAACGGATTCATGACCTCTTGCAGATTTTCGGCCGGAATACCGCATCCCGTATCACGAATGACAACCTCGGTTTCCGGCAAATTGACATTCACTCTGACGGTAACAGAGCCGCCTTCCGGTGTGAATTTGATAGCGTTCGACAACAGATTTAACAGAACCTGCAGAAGCGCCCGTCTGTCGGCATAAAGCGGCGGGATATCCTGCGGAATTTCCGTCAGTAAATCTATGCCATGGGCCTTCGCTTTCTGTTCTATGATTTTCAGACTCTCAGAAATAAGATCCCGTATTTCGACCTGCGTCAGTGTCAGTGATTTACGGCCAGCTTCAATGGTTGAAATGTCGAGGAGGTCATTGACCAGCTCCAGCAACAATTCACCACTGAAGTGAATGTCTTTCGCGTATTCCACATACTTCCCGCCCTCGTCTGCCGGCCCGAAATATTGTTTACTAATGATATCGGAAAATCCGAGAATGGCGTTCAGGGGCGTTCGCAACTCGTGACTCATGGTCGCAAGAAACTGGGACTTGGCCTCATTTGCCCGCTCTGCGTCCTGCAGGGCCAGATCACGGCTCTGCTCTGCCCGTTTACGGTCTGATATATCGAGAATTCCGACCGGCGTATTCTGAATCAGTTCTTCTGTATCCGGCAGCGGTAAAAAAATGATCACTGTCAGTTCTTCACCATCGCTGGCCCGCATCAATGTCTCGGTCCGGTAATGTTTCTCGCCATCCCAGATCGCACAAAAAACATTCAGACAGAACTCATGATAATCCGGGCTAAACAGGCGACTGATAGATGATATGAGTTCCTTCTCATTTCTGAATTTAAACAATGTCAGTGACGCAGGATTTACATTGTTTACCGAAATCATACGCGCCAGGTCTGCAACCAGATGATGGTTCTCCTGAACATGCTGACGAAAATCCTTTACCCCTTCTTTCCTGAGACGCTTCAGCTCCCTGAAAGCCGCCAGAAGATCAGCGTTCCAGATTGAAATCTCCGAACTTTCGAACAGATTTTTAAAGCGCGCCTCACTACGGGTTATTTCATTCTCTACCTTCAGCCGGAGATCCTCGCGGGCAAGCATCAGTCCGCCAAAAAACAGTCCGATAAACATGGCGCTGCCCCACGGCACAAACATCCGTTTGAGGATCGACCATCCCGTTTCAAGATCGACAATTACCAGAAAGCTGGGAATGATTACGATAATTGCGAGAATCGCACCAAAGGCGATCTTCAGCGCAGAATCATTCCCGTCCCTCATTCGATACAGGAATATACCGACGGAAGCAGCCAGAAAGGCTGCGACAACACCGGCGATAATATACTTTACAAACCCAGACTCGGAAGGTATCTTGATTCATCAAACGGAATCAGAGCCTTACCATGTCGATACTATCCAAGACCTACTTTCACGATGAAGCAGCAGCCTTCGACTATCTAGAGAGCATTCTCTGGCCGGACGGCGCTCACTGCCCTCACTGCGGTGTCATCGGTCGTTCTAACAAGATGCAGGGCAAGTCCCACCGCATCGGACTTTGGAAATGCTACGCCTGTCGCAAGCAGTTCACGGTAAAGGTTGGCACTGTGTTTGAGCATGGCCGTATCCCGCTGCACAAGATGTTACAGGCTGTCTATCTGATGACGAGCAGCAAGAAGGGTATCAGCGCTCACCAGCTTCACCGCACGCTGGAGATCACCTACAAGTCCGCATGGTTTCTCGCTCACCGTATCCGCGAGGCAATGCGTGAAGGTGACTTTGACGGCGGTCTGGGTGGCGAGAACAAGGTTGTTGAAGCTGACGAGACCTATGTTGGTGGCAAGGCTAAGAACCGCGCCTACAAGGCCCCGCCGAAGAAAGAGCCGGTGGTTGCTCTGGTGGAGCGTGAAGGCAAGGTTCGCTCGTTCCATATGCCGAGCGTAACTGCAAAGAACCTTCGCCCGGTGCTGGTAACGCAGATCGACCGTAAGTCGTTCCTGATGACTGACGAGGCAAAGGTTTATCGCGGTGCTGGTCGAGAGTATGCCGGTCATGGCACCGTCAATCACTCGATCAACGAATATGTGCGCCACGGTGGTTTCATGCACACAAACACGGTTGAGGGTTATTTCTCGATCCTCAAGCGCGGCATAACCGGCGTGTTCCAGCATGTCAGCCAGCAGCATTTGAAGCGGTATCTGGGTGAATTTGATTTCCGCTATAACACGCGGTCGGCTCTGGGTTTTGATGATGCAAAGCGTAGCGTTGAGGCGCTGCGGGGTATCGTTGGTAAGCGATTGACGTATCAAACAGCTACTTAAAAGGCGTGATTGACGTGTGAATCCGAAAGGGACACACTCTATGGAATCCCCATCGTCTGAATACGCTGGCCGCGCTAGCCGTGATCCTCTCAGGGTCTAGGGCGGTGGGGATTTCTTTCTTGATGTTGAAAGTTCCAGACAGTCATAAAGCGCGCTGTGTGGAGAGTGTCTGTTGACCAGTCTGGGTGCCCAGAACGATCCAGAACGTACTGTGCAAGGTTAGCTTTCGGTGCCTTGAGTTGTCGTTGGTTTCGTAGTGCCGCGATGGCACCCGTCACGACGTCGGCCATTTGAATCAGTGGTTCTGTATGGGATGTCAGTGCTTTTATGTCGCGTACACAGTTTGGTTTGGTTTTATATGTTTTATATGCCCTTGCGCAGAGGACGTCACGAAACCCAATCAACTCAGCGGAGTCATTACCATTGTCTGGGTAGACATATACCCCGCAAGCCTTGCCGTAGAATTTACACAAGCGGTGTAGGCAAAGCTGGAAGTACATTCTGTTGACACTAGACTCCGGGCTTCCATCATCATTTGTTTTGTGTGCGAAAGATCCGAAATCAGCGATAATCCAATGGAGCGCAGCCTGCTTTTGTTCAGCCAGCGAGAAGCAGAGATCGATAAGATCTTCATATGCCTGTCTGCGATAACCGCCACGGTAGCCAGACCATTTGAACTCACTTCCAATGTTACCAGAAGCTTTGATGTCTAGAATTTTTTGACTTATCTCAGCAAGCCTACCCTGGCGGATCGCAATTCCGCCTGCGACCATATATTGACTATTTCGATGGCTGCTGCTGTCACAGTAAAAGTGGATTTTATTGGAGTTTATCATGGGTGATAAGAGAGCAAAGACTTCGGAGAAGAGTCAATCAGACAAGTTCGTTGAAGCCGCTCGCGAATTAGAAGCGGATGAGAGTGAAGACGCATTTGAGCTTAGTTTACGGCGAATAGCCGAACAGAAACCGAAACAAGAGAAAGAAACCCCGGACAAGTGAGCCGGGGTTTTTCGTTAGGGGAATAGCATGTCTGAATCCATCGACATCAACCGGGTAACAACGAAAGCCCTTCAGGCAGAGTTATCCCGACGCGAAGGATGCAAAAGCGCATCATGCGGCCTTACGGACAGCGTTGTTGTTCTCATAAATGATAAGCCAGTGCTGGAGCATTGCGGCCCGTTAACCGCCACTCTAAATTGGGACTAGCGTGCGCTGTACTGGTCCCGGATATGGTCATTGAAGAAAGTGCCCTTTGACCGTGCTTGAAGGAATGCTTTATACACGCTCTCCGGCACACCGTAGTAATCGTACCGGTCCGGATTGTCAGTGAACCAAATCGACAAAACTAGAGTTTTGCTGTCATGCTCAATGCGAGTGATGGCGGTGGAATCGACATAAGGCACATTCGTCTCCCGATTGGATTTATATCAGGAGAAAATCTGACTCCGATGCAACCATGAGTCAATGGGTGTGCAAAGTATACAAACGCCACAACACCGGCCAGCGCCCCCGCCCCACCCAGATAAACACGATAAGTACCGGCAAATATTGCACAGACAATCGCAGTTACAGGTCCGCCAAATGCTCCGGCCAAAGTAATGATGGCGTTTCTCTGGTCCACCCTGACACCTTCGGCAATCGGGATGAAGATATGCATGGCACCAATTGTAATAAGCCCGAAAAACACCCCTGCAGGACATCTCTCATACGCGGATCAATACTTTTGGGCAGATAAGTACTGAAGTAGGCGTAACCAGCAATCAGGACAATGAATATTGATATATTATTGACGAGGGAGACAAAAACTGAAAAATCAGGCACCATGATCAATCCCTCAAGCTGACGGCTATTCATGCCGCAGGACTCTGATCTTTCTTACAGGAGACTATGAATAGAAAACACGAGCAAAGCTCGTATTTCAATGTCTTATTTCCAAGCGTAATAAATTACTGACAATTACTTGCAATACGCAAACATCAGCTGTTTTTCAGGCGACAGCTACGCTGCCTGACAGAGATCGGATTGACGAAACGTCCAGCCTCCCGGACTTGCCCGACGAACCGCCCGCAGCCCGTGCAGACCAGACAGTAAAGATGTACTTAGTTTGAAGTTGATTGAAAAACCCGGAACAGAAAACTGACCATGTCTCTGGCTATCCTTCTGCCGTTTCTTCTGACCTGCCTGATTATCGAGATCACACCAGGGCCGAACATGGCTTACCTGGCAGTTTTGAGCGCTTCGGAAGGCCGCAAGGCAGGGTTTGCTGCAACAACAGGTATCGCGACAGGGCTTTTCGTTGTCGGACTTGCCGCAGCGCTTGGTATCGCCACGCTGGTTTCGAACTCACCTCTCGCCTATCAGATTCTCAGATGGGGCGGTGTTGTCTATCTGCTCTGGCTGGCCTGGGATGCATGGCGGGAAGACGCTCAGATGTCCTCCGGCAAAACCAGTAATCCTGTTTATCCGGCAAAGTTCTTCAGACGCGGGCTAATCGTCAATATTCTGAATCCGAAGGCTGCTGTGTTCTACGTGGCCATCCTGCCCAAATTCATCGCCCCCGCGCCGTCAGCCATAACTCAGGCCATCACGTTGACCATCATCTATGTCATGATCGCAACGACAATACATAGTCTGCTCGTCCTGCTGGCCGGAACGGCGCAGCTATTCCTGGAAGACCGGAAACGCCGCATGGTCGCCCGGCGTATTCTCTCACTCGCACTGATAGTCATTGCCGTCTGGTTTGCCGCGACGACAGGAAGTGACTGAACGGGACAAACTACCGCAAGCGGGAGCCCCGGGCTTCCCTGTCAGATGCCGGCGCTATTCAGGCTGACGTCCCGGATGTCCGACGCGGCGCAAGGCAAGCAACAACGCATCTCTGGTTACCGGTTTTATAAGCGTACCTGCCCAATCGATGCCGGCTTCTTTAAGTATCTCCCGGCTGGTGATGTCAGCTGTCCAGGCAAAAATCGGAATGCTGCTTTTCTCAGAGCCCAGATTCTGTATCGCTAACGCAGCCGTAATACCATCTACGTCCGGCATATGGATATCCATCAGTATGGCATCGACATCGTTTTCCCGGATCCATTCAATTGCATCCGATGCCTTTTCAAAGGTAATGGGCCTGCATCCCAACTCGGTCAGCATGCTCTTGATCACATCACGATTGGAAGACACATCGTCGACCGCCAGGACGGACAGACCAAGCTCGACCGGAAGGCCGCTGGACGTGCTCCCGGCAGCCAGAATACCAGCCCGTTCACTTGAGATGTCATCAAAGACAAAAGTTGCCGTGAACACGGAACCAACCCCGGGCTGGCTCTCTACCGTAACATCACCGCCCATCAGCAATGCCAGCGTCCGTGAAATTGGCAACCCGAGGCCCGTGCCGCCAAACCGTCGCGTGATGGAACTGTCGGACTGCGAGAACGGATTAAAGATGGCATTTTGCCGGTCTTCGGGAATACCAATCCCGAAATCCTGCACAGTGACCTTCAGTTGAACACGCTTATTCTCAAGCTGAACAGATGACGTTTCGATCCTGATTTTGCCGCCGGCGCCGAATTTGGCGGCATTTGAAACGAGATTGTACAGAACCTGACGGAAGCGCACGGGATCGCCATTCACAAATGGGTCTGAGCCGTCTTCGACAACCTCCAGCTCGGCCATGTTTTCCTGCAGAAGAACCGCGAACGCCGAGCTGACATTTGCTATTTCATCGGAAATAGAGAACGGCTCTTGTGAAAGTTCAAGTTTCCCAGCCTCCATCTTTGCAAAATCAAGGAGGTCGTTGATCAACTCCAGCAAATGCCTTCCTGCCTGAGAAATGTTGCTGGCGTAATCGCGGATTTTCCCGGGATTGTAAATTTTCGGGTCCTGTATCGCCAGGATATCAGAAAAGCCGATAACTGCATTGAGGGGGGTTCGCAGTTCATGACTCATATTTGCCAGGAACTGCGATTTTGCATCATTGGCGGCCTCTGCCTCCTTTCTGGAATCATCAAGTTGCTGATGATACCGCTCCAGACTGCTGCGCATCGCTTCCAGTGATTTCTCGATATCACCAAACTCGTCGTCCTTGTGAGGCTTGACCTCGGACTTCAGATCTCCCGAGCCAATTCGCGCGGCGATCTTCATTATCCGGTCAACTGACGGCAGAATCTGGACAACCATAGACCTGAATATCCCGGCCCCGGAAAGAAGGATCACCGCCAATATGCAGAGGATGATATAGACGGCCCTGTCAGCCGCAGCCTCTTCCCGCGAACGTGCGTCCACAACAATCTCATCTGCACGGGCTGTTGCCGAATTCAGAATGGAAATCAGCTTTCCAAGGACGATCTTTCTGCGCTGTTCGGAAAGTCTGTCGTTCCGGTAAAGATGCTGCAACTGTTCAAACACATCTCCTGCGCCTTCAAGCCGTGCTATAAGCTCTTTAACCCCTGACCTGTTCACAGGAGAGCGGTCGTTCAGGAATTGAGCCTGAACTGTCAACCGGTCAACGATGCCTCCCCATTGCTGATTGCTCCGGGCCGCGTTGAAGGGAGAATACTCATAGGCCAGCTGCTTCATGACAGCCAGACGAGACTGGATCTCTGTGCCTGAAGCGTGAATATCTCGGGACTCTTCAAGATCTCTCGTGGTCATGTACAACGCCGTGCTGACCGCCATCATGATGATCGCGACGATAGTATATGAACTGTAGAACTTTGAACGAAGTCGCATAACGCTCAGATCATTTCAACATGTGCACGGAGTCAGGTGAAATGGCCCGAAGCGGCCTTGTGTCAATAAAGTTGAGCACGTTCGGAATAGCGGTTCTGTTTGTCAGTTTCTCTTTCATCCGCCACTCCGTTGCCAGTTCAAGAATTGACGGAATATCCTGAGGGAGCAATGCCCGGAGAGTATGGCTGCGCCATATCTCTGTCATGATCGATCTGTCTATGAGAAGTGCTCTCGACAGGCGGTCTATGGAATCTTCCGGATATGTCTGGGCAAACTTTTCAGCACGTTTTATGGCCAGCAAAAATTTACCTGCCAGAGCTTCATTCTGATCAATCCAGGATTTCGTCGAATATAGACAAAAATAGTAGAACTGATCGAGCTGGTCTCTGAAATATACCGCAAATGGTTCAATCGCATTCTCAATGCGTGCAACATATGGCTCCCATGTCAGGGCCGCGTTGATCGTGTCGGCACGCATAGCATCTACGATCTCGTCCGGAGGCAGAAAAGTCAGATCAACATCCGCTAGCTCCAGCCCGTGGAGAGCAAGATACTGCCAGAGGAAATAATGTCCGATACCGTTTTTAGTCACAGCATATCGTAACTGGCGCAGCTTTTCCGCTCCGGAAGCCGGTTCCGGCAGGCGCGCAATCAATCTGGCCGTTTGCGTTGAGGACAATGTGGCCAGCAGCCGGAGTTCATCACGTTCCAATGCAAGAGCCGTAAACGCAAAATCAGATGATGTGGCGATATCGACTGTGCCATCCAGAACAGCCCGGCCCGTCGTAATACCAGATTGCATCCGTACGATTTCAATGGGAAGGCCGTCGAAATAACCAAGGTCTTTTGCCAGCCAGATCAAAATGGCAGTAGGTGTCGCCCCGACGATCACCCTGTCCTTGTCAGCCCGGGAACGGGCGTCTGCCTGATCGGCAAAGACAAACGCACATAAAAGAAATATAAATAAAGTTGTCGGTAGTAAAGAATTTACAATTTTTGATCTTTCCATCCCTACAACCTACGAAATTATCGAAAAAGCCCAAGCAACAGAGCTTAAACGGTTTCCTCCGAAGGTCGAAGACTTTCCAGACCAGGTTATACTTAAGCAAGGTCGAACAATCTTAACTTGTCTATGCCGCCTGAAACAGGTTGCCCCTGGTTACAGGCGCCGGATCACAAACGACAGACATAAAACAGCTGTCATCGCAAAGTATGCAGCGATGGCGTGGGGGGCCAGTGACGGAAGGCCATGAATGAGCAGCATGCCGTTGCCTCCCGGTATAATGGCAGCGGACGCACCCATCATTGTTCCTCCCGAAAAACATCGCAGGGCACCCTTGAAGTGCGGATGACGCAGATCGAAGTCACGGTAGCGCCATGCGGCCGTCAAGCCGCCGAAGACGACCGTTGCCGCACATAATAGAACCGACCAGTTTTCGGTATCGAGATTAGGATCAACAAGACGGGCGGCACGGTGGGACAGGACGCTCATATAAGTCCAGTTGCCTGCCAGTGTATAAAGCAATCCGCCGCAAATACCGACGATGAGCATCGCCTGATATGGTCCCATACGCAGGGACGAAGGATTACGCAGACTGCGCAGCCCGCGGCAGTAAAGGGTGATGGTCAGGGTAATGACAAGAGCCGCAACAAAAGTCATGGCACCGGCGCTGGGTATCTCCAGCGGTGAGGCAAACAGCGTGGTGACATCGCTCGCGCTCCCGAACAACCCTACCGCAGTTGCCCCCATCACCATGCCGATGATTGTCGCACCGTACACGAGGTTCCCGCCGGTCAGGTGCGCCAGCGTGCCGAGCGCGCAGGCGTCGTTGATCCGCGCACCGATACCAAAGACGGCCCCGGCCAGAAGAACCTGGAGCGTGACGGGATAGCCGGCGGACAGGGTCGCACTGTCTGGAAACAGCCAGTGCAGCGGAATGATGACGACCCCCGCTCCCGCCGCCGCAACACCGAAGGCCCGAAAGCGGGCGGTGCGGCGGTCGACGATCAATGCCCGCGTTGCCACTACGGCGCAAATGCTGCCACGCCGGATCGCATAACCGACAAGAAACGCCAGCATCAGAAGAAATACGGTCAGCAGCATGATAAGGCTCCCGTATCCGGATCAGCCCCCCGGTCCGCAGTCAATGCAGCGCAGCGGCGGGTTCGGGCCAAGTTCGAGCGCCGCAGCCAGATTGCGCAAGGCAGTGCGCAACCCTTCTTCAAGCACCGGGTGATAGAACGGACGTTGCAGTATCTCGGATACAGTCAGCCTGCTTTCTATGCTCCAGGCCAGCAGATGCCCGATATGTTCAGCTGCAGGGCCGATCATTTCCGCCCCCAGCAACATACCTGTCGCCCGGTCGCCGTAAACGCGCAACAGACCCTTGTTTTTGCCGATCACACGCGCACGGCCCTGATCCTCGAACGACACCTCGCCACAGGCAAAGTCAGTCTTTGTCTGTATCAGATCCTTGTATCCGCGTCCCGCAATGGCAATCTGCGGGTCAGAGAACACGACACCCAGCCCAGTACGACGCAGGCGGCGGTAGACCTGCGGATAGCGCGCAGCGTTTTCACCGGCAATGCGG
This sequence comes from Alphaproteobacteria bacterium HT1-32, assembly GCA_009649675.1. Taxonomy (NCBI): domain Bacteria; kingdom Pseudomonadati; phylum Pseudomonadota; class Alphaproteobacteria; species Alphaproteobacteria bacterium HT1-32. Next base: position 290,790 of record WJPL01000001.1, read on the forward strand.
CCCTCGTCGGCAGCCTCATGCAGCAAAGGCAGATCGACAGCGGAATCACCGGCCACGAAGATCGAGGACGCCTCACCGGCTTTGGTTTTCGCCTGCATGGACTGGTGATCTATATCCGGTGTACCGCGATCGTCCAGCGCCAGCGAAGTATTCTCAAGCCCGATGCGGTCGAGGTTCGGCCTGCGCCCTGTCGCGGCGAGCAGATAGTCGAACCGTTCTACTCCGGTATCCGACGCATCGTTGCGATCGGTCCAGCGCACAACAATTTCGTCTCCTTCCCGCGTGATCTTGGTGTCGGCATCGAAATGCGTCGTAAACTCGTCGCCAAATGTTTTTCTGGCATAACTCACCAGATCGGGATCGCTCAGTGGCCCAACGGAATTGCCCAACCCGAACAGATGCACCCGAACCCCCAGCCGGGACAGCGCCTGGCCCAGTTCCAGCCCGATCACACCCGCGCCAAAGACGGCGACAGAACGCGGCAGGTCCAGCCAGTCAAACACATCATCGTTGATGATTAGCCGGTCGCCAGCCACTTCGAAAGGCGGTGGCACGGCGGGACGCGACCCGGTGGCAACGATGACCGTACGAGCCGTCAGTTGCGTGCCATCCCCAAGCTCCAGCGTGGTGTCATTGATAAAACGCGCATTCTGGCGAATGAGATGACGATCGGGGAAATCGTCCACCATCTCCTTGACGAAACCTGCGAAACGGTCCCGCTCGCCGCGGACACGGTTCATCACAGCAACGCCATCTATGGTAACAGGCCCCGCCGAAACGCCAAACCGGCCGGTGTGACGTGCCTCATGTGCCGCATCGGCAGCAGCAATGAGCAGTTTGGAGGGCATACACCCCACACGGGCACAGGTCGTACCCAGCGGACCGCCATCGATCAGGGCGACCCTGTCGGTCTGTTTCACAGCCTCGCGATAAGCTGCCAGACCTGCTGTTCCTGCGCCCAGAATGGCAACATCTGCATCATAATCGTTCATCGTTTCATTCCTTTGATAGTTTGCCAGCCTCACGCTGTTTGTCTGACACGCAGCAGTGCGTCCAGATTGCCCGCGACATCAAGGCCGCATGGCAGGCCTTCGGTGTGACAGGACGGAAGCCCCCGCCAGGACGGCAGGGGCCAAAGGGATCAGCTGTTGCGTGCGATGCGTCGCAGGGCATCGCCCGACAGGAAGACCACCGCCGCCAGAAGCACGATGTCTTTCAGCAGGAACTGACCCGGCACAACGGACAGGGCGGGGAAGCCGCCGAGGCTCGGTTCGGTGACAGGAGCGGTGAACAGGAAACTTGCCGTAACAAAGAAGGTTGCCGAGGCCCCCAGTGACCCCAGGAGCGACACCCTGGGGAATTTCACACCAATTACAAGCAACAGCGCAATCGCGATCTCCGCCGATCCGATCAGGTTCGACGCACCCTGCACACTGAATACGCTGTAGAGCCAGCTCGTCAGGGGACTGGACGCAACCAGCCCTTCAATCGCGCCTGCTTCATAGGCAGTGAATTTCATCGCGCCAATCCAGCCTAGAACGACCGCACTGGTGAAACGGATTGCGTGGGTACCAACATTTGTGACGATGTCACCCAGGTCGTGGATATTCGTGGCGGAAGCTGATGTGTCTGTAGCATATGTCATGTCTGTTTCCTTTGTTGACCAAACGGTCTATATTTAAGCCAAATTGTTCATGATTAGCGTTGATAACCCATTCTTACGAATTAAATACCGATTGGTCAATAATTATTTTATCACAGATTTCTGAAGGAGGTTTCACATGCAGCAAGCAGGACGTCCGAGAAAATTCGATCCGGACAAAACAATGTCGCAGATCATGCAACTGTTCTGGGAACACGGCTACGAAGCAACGGGCCTGAGTGACATCATCGCAACTACCGGGCTGGGCAAAGCAAGCCTGTATGCCGCATTCGGTAACAAGCAATCGATGTATCTCAAAGCTCTTGCACATTATGAGAACCGAATGGTTGAGGCGGCGGTGTCGAGCCTGCGGTCCCCGGACATGGCTCCACTGGAACGGATCGATGCCTTCCTCTCCGAACCGATCAAGGCTGTACGCGATCACACGGACAGGCGCGGTTGCTTCCTGTGCAACGCCTCTGCAGACCGTGCATCGCTGGACGACGATACGGCCGCACTAGTGCGCCAAGCCTACGACAAGATGTACCGTGCCATCGCTGATTCCTTGTCCGAAGCCTTTCCCGATATGCCAATTGTGACGGTTACCACCCGGTCTCAACTTGTCCTGACGGTCTATTCCGGCCTCCGTGTGATGGCACGATCGGGTATGACCGCTGACACGCTCTCACTCGCCAGAAACGCCGTCATGGACACACTCGGAGCCCCAGTCAGGTAAAATCGAACCAGCTCCCTTTCGCCGCCAGATACCAGGACCCGCACTGAACGAAGCTGACACCACCCGGCCATGCACGGCAGTGCGATTCAACTTGAATTCCGATTGAATTCCGGCCGGTTGCAGAGATGCCGCTCCGGGTTGAACTGACACAGGGAGACTGGCGTCGGAGTCAGAGAGGCAGGGAGCAAGCTCGAACTACAATCGCTCTCGCCGTTTCTATGAAACGGCTGACGCTACATTTTATCCGGAGAATGTTCTGACCCCGTTCGCAGAGTGAAGGGACGTGGTGGCGGTGCTCTCAGACGAATTCGAACCAGTCTCAGTTAGCAGCCAAACACCGGAGCTTATGCTGCACAAAGCTAACGCCATTCGGCAAGAGCCGTGGTGTGGGCATTGTCAGAGTAAAGCTATGCGCCACCTTCCATCTCCTAAACCTCGCTGGTTTAGGCATTAAATGGCAGGTTGCTTGGCGGTCACCAAACAGGGCGGACTTACAGCAACGAAAACACACGAGATGACCCTATCAAATTTGTTTAATCTGACAATGCCATTGGCGGGAATCGCCCGCGACGGTGCGTCTCAAGGGAAAACGCGTATGCGCAAGCCACTGAATTCTCGCGGGAATTCACAGCCGTTCGGAACTGGCACAGGGAGACAGGTGTCGGTGGCGGTGCTCTCAGACCAATTCGAACCAGTCTCAGTTAGCACCCAGATGCCGGAACAGCATTATAAGAGTAAAGCGATTGCGCCGCCCGCAACCTCCTACCCCTCGTTGGGTTTAGGCACTAAACCGCAGATTACTTCGCGTTGACCAAACAGGGCAGGATTCACAGTGGCGAAAACACACGTGATTAAGCTGTCAGATTAGTTTAATCCGACAATACCTGTGGACCTACCCGCCGAGCACTTGTGGTAACCATAGCGCCATTTGCGGGAAAATGGTGAGGCCGACGGCAGCCAGCGCCATCAACAGAAAGAACGGGGCAGCAGCACGCGCCACTGTGTTGAGCGACTCACCTGTAATGCCTTGCAGAACAAACAGGTTAAAGCCGAGTGGCGGTGTGATGAGACCCATTTCGACCATGATGACCAGAAACACACCAAACCAGATCGGGTCAAAGCCCGCCTGCTGAATAAGCGGAAGCGTAATGGGCAGGGTCATGACGGTTATCGAGATGCCATCCAGAAACAGGCCCAGCACAACGTAAAAGATCCCCAGAAGAAAGATCAGCAGATAGGGCCCCAGATCAAGAGCCGAAATCGCTTTGGCTATCTCGACCGGTACATGCATGAACCCCATCGTCGATGATAGCAGAGCCGCTGCGGACAGGATCAGGCAGATCATGCAGGAAGATTTCACAGCACTCATGATCGCCGTGCCAAACATCCGGAATGAAAACTGACCGAGAATGATCGTCATTATCACGGTTGCCGTGACGCCTATCGCCGCAGCTTCAGAGGGCGTCACCAGCCCGGAATATATCCCGCCAAGAACGGTCACGATGAGAATGACGACCGGAAACAGATAACCAATTGCCCGGAGTTTCCGCCATTCACCCTGCTCTGGCTGTTCCGGCGGTGCCTTGTCCTTATTCCACAGGCACAGCACAGCTATATAGAGGGAATATAATCCGGCAATTGTAAGCCCGGGCACGATACCGGCAATGAACAGTTTCGAAATCGAAACCTCAGCGAGCACGCCATAAATGATCATCAGGATCGAAGGGGGGATCAACAGCCCGAGGCTGCCGGCTCCGGCCAGCGAGCCGACAGTCAGGTTGCGGTCATAGTTTCGTTCAGCAAGTGCCTTGCAGGTCATCTTTCCCACTGTCGCAGTGGTCGCCGTGCTGGACCCGCTGACCGCAGCAAACACTGTGCAGCCGAGAACATTTGTATGCAGCAACCTGCCGGGTATGCCCTCAACAAGCGGAGCGAGTCCCTTGAACAGGCGTTCCGAAATATCCGTCCGGAAAATCAATTCCCCCATCAGGATGAACATCGGTATCGCAGCAAGCTCCCACGCGCTTGAGCTTCGCCAGACAATCCCCTTGGCGATAGCCCCGATACGGTCGATCGGGAAATCCAGCACGATGATCAGAGCCGAGACACTGAGAAGCATCAGCCCGGAGAAAATCCAGACACCCAGCCCGAGATAGAAAACGAGCAGACACAAAACGATGAAGGAGGCGAGGAGAGGGTCCATCAGTTCTGATTCCCCATCGAAAGCGCCCCGCGATTAACGTCGTCACCAGCCTCATCCCCCTCCCCGTCTTCGATAACAGGCCCGCCGGTAGCAACCACCAGCAGATAGGCGCTCAGTCGGAGAAGGAGGATGGTGATACCCGCGGTTACCGCAGCCTCCGGAATCCAGAGCGGGGTTGCAGCGACTGTCTCGCTCACTGTCCCGCGACTGAAATTTCTCAGAACGCTGACCAGAAAATACCAGTTCAACAGTGCCATCACCGCAATGGTCATGACCACGGCGAATACCTCCAGAACCCGACGGCTGCGGCTATTCGGATCAAGCCTGCCGAGGAGAATATTGACGCGGATCAAGGCTCCTTCCTGTAACGCATACCCCGCCCCCAGGAATGTCATGGCAGCCGTTCCGTATCCCACATACTCGTCGAGGGCGAATGTCGATGTCGAAAAAGCACCGCGCAAAACCACTTCTATGACCACATGCGCCGTCATCAGAACCAGTGCACAAGCCGCGATGACGCCACCGGCAGTTGCCAATACAGTCGCAGCCCTGTCGAGCCTGATCGCCAGATTCCGGAAGGGACGAAGGGTCATTTTTCCAATCCAGCCATACAGATATACTTCAGTTCCAGAAAGTCATCGATCCCATACATGGAGCCTTCACGTCCGATGCCCGACTCCTTCATGCCGCCAGCCGGGGCGACTTCTGTCGACATTACCCCGGTATTGACGCCAACCGAACCCGCTTCCAGCGCATCTGCGACACGCCATACCCGGCCAATGTCTCTGGAATAAACATAAGCAGCCAGACCATAGCGTGTGTCGTTTGCAATGCGGATTGCATCAGCTTCGCCGGAAAACTTCATGACTGGAGCAACCGGCCCAAATGTCTCTTCCTGCGTCACGATCATGTCATCAGTGACATTTGACAATACGGTCGGAGGATAAAAGGTTCCGGACGACGTCTGTCGCTCTCCGCCACAGAGCAACCGGGCCCCCTTGGTAACCGCATCGTCGACATGCCGCTGAACCTTTTCAATAGCCTTCTCATTGATGAGCGGCCCCAGGTCAACGCCTGGCTGAAAACCGTTACCAACGTTAAGCTTTCTGGCCGCCGCAGTGAATTTCTCAACAAAAACCTCGTACACGCCATCTTCAACAAGAAAGCGATTGGCACAAACACAGGTTTGTCCGGCCGTGCGGAATTTTGAGGCAATGGCACCGTCAACAGCGGCATCGATATCGGCGTCGTTGAAAACGATGAAGGGCGCATGCCCTCCCAGTTCCAGCGTCACCTTTTTCACCGTATCGGCGCAACGTTTCATCAGCAGTTTGCCGACCGCCGTCGATCCCGTGAAAGATACTTTTGAAACCAGTGGATTTGCCGTCGCTTCATCACCAACGAGCGAAGGAGTGTTTGTGGTGATAACGTTGAAGACACCAGCAGGAAACCCGGCTTCCTCTGCCAGCTTAACCAGAGCCAGTCCGGATAAGGGCGTTGCCTCCGCAGGCTTGAGAACCACCGTACAGCCGGCGGCAAGCGCAGGCGCACATTTGCGTGGGATCATCGCTGACGGGAAGTTCCAGGGTGTCACCGCGAAAACAACGCCGATCGGCTGTTTCTGAACAAGAATACGCCTGTCGGGCGCATATTCCGGTATGATGTCGCCATAAACACGTTTGGCTTCTTCCGCATACCATTCGATGTAGCTTGCACCAAACATGACCTCACCCTTCGCCTCGGCGAGGGGTTTTCCCTGCTCGGCTGTCATGATCTCGGCCAGATGATCAACATGATCGACCACAAGCCTGTGCCACCGCTTCAGAATGGCGGATCGCTCTTTAGCCGTCATCGAGCGCCATCCCGGCTGTGCAGCATGTGCTGCCCTGATCGCCTCACGGGTATCCTCTGCATTCATGTCCGGCACCCTGGCCAGCATTTCGCCGGAGGCCGGATTGCTGACCGGATATGTCGCACCGCTTGCGGCCTTCACCCAGTTGCCATTGATGTAAGCCGAATCATATACCGTGGCTTTGGGGGATGGATTTGAGATGTCATTCATGGTTTGGGTCTAGCTCCGTCTTGTCGGCATCTGAGAGAGAATGGGGGCGGTTCCGATTTGTGGCATCATGCCGAACCGCCCCCGGTTGAGTGTCTGCCCCGGGGGGAAGGGCAGACCGGGAGTTAGTTCGAGGACCGTTCGCGATACGCTTTCATGATCGCCTTGCCGTCGTCACCCATCACCTCGACCCAATCATTCAGCACTGCTTCTGCGGCAGTCTGGAGTTTTGAGATCAACGCTTCAGGGGCCGCAACAACAACAACCTTGTTGTCCTTTAGCACCTTTGCGTTGCGCTCGATCCGCGCCGCAACACGACGCCAGTTTTCAGCCTGGGTTTCCGCCACAGCCTTGTCGAGCGCTGCACGCTGTTCATCTGTCAGGCCATTGTAGGTGTCGAGATTCATATGCGTCATGTTGATGGCAACGCTGTAGGGAACAGCATTGAAATGGGTCAGATGTTCCCAGAACTTGCCGTTGATTCCGCTTTCGTCTGACGTCAGTACCGCATCAATTCCGCCTGTGCTGAGCTGAGGGACAACATCTGCCCAGCTGAGCTGGATCGGAGCGGCGCCGATAGCCTTCAGTGTTCCCAGACCCGCCGCATCGTAGGTCCGGATCTTGAGATTTTTCAGGTCCGCATCATTCTTGATTGCTTTCGATGCCCAGATACCTGTTGGCGTATAGGGCGAGGCATAAAGAAGCTTCTGATTATGCTTCGCGAACACCTTCTCATAATAGGGTTTAGCGACTTCAAACATTGCAACAGCATCGTCAAGGCTAGGGGCCTGAAACGGCATGGCTGACAGTGCGAATACCGGATCAATGCCACTGAAAACACCTGTATAGGTTCCGGCAATCGGCACCGCGCCATCACCGACAGCATCGAAATGATCTTTCGATTTGAACCCAAGCGCGCCGCCAAAATGCGGCGTCACGACGATCTCGCCATTCGAATGCCGTTTCACGGCCTCGACGAAAAATGTATCCGCCTGCCCCACAAGTGATGTCGCGCTGTATTCGTTCGCAAGGTCAAGCTTGACCTCGGCGGATGCGGTACTGGCAATCGAAGCTCCGAATGTGAGCAAACAAGCCATAAGCATATTCGATTTAACGTGCGTCATTTCAGCCTCCTGAAGTTTTCTGTTTGTTTTTCAAGCTCTTCGCCTGAACAGCCCATTACGCGGGGGCTGCCGTGAGCCTCTTTCGATTTGCTATCTGAAGCAGATCAACGTCGCTGCTGAACTCAAGAGGCCCTGTCTCCGGGCTCATGATGTAGGGACAGGCATGCTTGCGACGCGGGTAATTCGGGTCTGGCAGATTGTCATCGACATTGTAGGCGAAATACAGATTGCGCCGGTCATTCTTCGATATGTTCTGCTGTGATCCATGAACCAGCAGACTGCCGAAGATCATCACCGTACCGGCCTTCCCGGTACACTCGACCATGCCACCCTCTTTCGAGAGCCGGTCAACTTCCTCATCCGGCACCACGTGAAGCGCATAACTCGTCGTTTCGGTATCGTACTTCGACCGGATCAGTCCGGCTTTGTGAGAGCCCGGAATAATCCGGAGCGGGCCACTTTCATGTTCCGTATCATCCAGCATCACCAGAACGCTGAGCATTTGCCGATGCGCTCCACTTGGCACACCATCCTCGACCCAGCTGCCATAGTCCTGATGCCACTGGAAGACATCGCCGCGACCCGCAACCTTGTAGTTCAGCCGCGACTGGTAGAGATATGCTTTCTCTCCCATCAACTGGCGCACCGGACCAAAAATTCTCTGCATACTCATTGCCAGGCGACAGGCTTCGGAATCCATTTCGACACACCATGCAGCCCGCAGGGATACGCCATCTTTTTCGTAAACGTTGGCATCTGGATGCCCGCGCTGATCCGTCCGCAATATCTCGGCCTCAGCCTGTAGCAAGCGAACTTCCGCTGGTGTGAGAATGCCATGAAGAACGACATAACCGTCTTCGTCATACTGGCGGACCTGTTCATCAGTTAAGCGCATTTTTTTCCTCCTGTTCTCGGCCTCAAGCGACCCATTCGCTTACAGGCGCATTAGCTTCATGCAGCGGCTGCGACACGATATCGACAAGTGACGGCCCATCGTGCGCCATCGCCTCACCCAGAGCCTTTTTCATCTGTGCCGGGTCTGTAACCGTCCATGCCCGCACACCGTAGGCCTCCGCGATCTTCGCGTGGTCGGTCGTACTGAAATCGACAGAGAAATACCGCTCGTCAAAACCGGACTTCTGTCCGGCCTTGATCCAGCCATAGACACTGTTTGAAATCACAATGAAGGTGATCGGCAGGTTAAGCCGGACCACCGTCTCCATTTCACCAATCGTGAAACCGAAACTCCCGTCCCCCATGACAGCGACACTCTTTGCCTGCGGCCGCCCGAGATGGGCACCGACAACGGCCGAAAGTGAATAGCCGAGGGCACCGTGAGCCCGGTTGGTGATGAAATTCCGACCGGTAGACGTCACCGGCAGGAAAGCGGAGAGGTAAGGACATGGCGTTCCCGGATCAGCGACAACAACGCTGTCCCTGGGCAGAACTTCCGACAATTCGGAGACAAAACGTTCCGGCTTGATCGGAAGATCCTCTGACATCGCCAACTGCTGGAAATCTTGTGCCTTGGAGGATTTCGCGGAACGGATTTCTTCCTCAACAGACTTGAAGTCACTCACAGCACGCGGAAGACCCGCAACAGCCGTCCGCAACTGTGCGAGCGACAGCCGGGCGTCGCCAACAAGGGCAGCCTCGGTACGATAGTTAGCCCCGATAACCGTCGGGTCGACATCAAGATGAACAATCTTTGCGCTGGCATTCGGAAAGCGCCAACGTTCGGTCGTAACGGATCCCGCACGGCAGCCGATGAACAGCACAACATCAGCCGATCCCACAATTGACCGGGTTTGCGGCGTGCCGCCGTTGCTGCCTACAACCCCGACCGCGAGCGGATGATTGTCAGAGACTGCCCCCTGACCACTGATCGTTGTGGCGATCGGCATCCCCAGAAGTTCAGCCAGACCGACCAGTTCGGCCTCAGCGCCGGAGATGACAACGCCACCACCGCAAACCACAACGGGGCGCTCCGCACGGCACAGAACCCTGGCGGCAGCATCAATCGATTCAGGATCAGCCGCGACACGACGTGACGGATAATGACCAAGGGACGGATCAGCCCAGACGTCTGATTCTTCAACCTCTCCGGTCTGAACATCATATGGCAGCCCGATATGCGCGGAACCCGGATTACCTGTCGTCATCTCGACAAACGCTTTCCGAAAGGTGCGGGGCACGTCAACCGACCGGTTGATGACGTCATTCCATTTGGTCAGCGGCCGGAAAAGCGACTTCTGGTCAAGTTCAGTGAGCGTGAAACGGTTCCGGGAATTGACAGCAACGTCCGTCGTAATTCCGAGAACGGGAATCGACGACTCCCCTGCCTCTACAAGGCCGGGCAGGATATAGGTTGCACCGCCGCCGCTCGGCCCTTCACAAACACCAACCTTTCCTGTGACACGGGCATAGGCGTCGGCCATGTATCCGGCAGAACGCTCATCCCGGCACAGAACATGCCTGATACCACGATTGTTTCGAGCCATCGCATCATAGAATGGCAGGCTTGTGTCGCCACATAGTCCGAACAGATGTTCAACATCGTGAGCTTCAAGCATACGGACAACTGCTTCACCCCCGGTAATTTTCTTCGTCATCAGCCTTATTTCTCCTCGTTATCAGGCTTGAATTTCTTCAATGAATATCCGCGCGAAGCCTTCTTTGATGACTTCGCGGATCTGGTCTACGCGACGGGATATATGGCCAGCGACAAGTTGCTGGCAGCGCCCCTCATCGCGTTGTCGAACGGACTCGATTATTTGCAGATGCTCGCTGTCGGTTTGCCTCAGACGTCCATCCATATCGACCCAGCGGGCAAAACGAATCCGACCATTTATGTTTTTGAGCATGCGGACGACCTCACCGTTATCGGATAAAGCTGCGAGTCGCTCATGAAACAGTTCGTCGACATCAAGCTGCGCCATCATGTCAGCGCCAAATCGTTTGGCCCCCTCGTTCCGGCAGAACGCCTCGAGCTCACTGATCCGGTCGTCACTGGCACGCTGAATGGCCAGCTTCGTTGCAAAAACCTCGAGCTCGCTTCGTAACTCATACAGATCAACCAGTTCTCTCACTTCGAACGACCGGCTTCGAAAGCCCCGCCGGGCCTCAAACGTGAAGAAGCCCTCACTGGCGAGCCGGTTAAGCGCTTCGCGTAACGGCGTCCGGCTGACATTCAGTCGATGCGCCAGCTCTACCTCGTTGAGCGACGCTCCGGGACGCAGCTTGTACATCATCGCCAGCTCCCGGATTTCCCGGTAGGCACGATCCGCGACCGATTCTTTTAAAGAAGGCTTTCTGGGTTGCATTCTTTTAAATATCCTAATTGATATATTTAATTGTATACATTTTTATATTCTCGTCAATATGCTGATATGAATTTTCAAATTCGCGAGAAACCAGACAACGAAAGAGGACTTAACCATATGAGAATATTGATTTTTGGCGGCGGAAAAATGGGTGCCGCATTTGCTGCCGGGCTTAATCAGGCAAAAAATAAATCTGCAGAGATTGTCGTCGCCGACCCGATGTCAGCGCTACAAAGCCAACTGGAGGACGAGGGAATCCGTGTCGTCAGGTCTGTTGATTCGCTGATCGGGGACGGCTGGTTTCCCCGTCATGTGATCTGCGCCGTAAAACCAGACATTGCCTTGAATGTCCTCGCAGACAACGCTGGTTTCATCAGCAAGGCTGAAACACTGATTTCGCTGGCTGCAGGTATTTCACATGCGGCACTTATGTCGATACGACCCGGACCGGCTCATTGTATCCGGGCAATGCCGAATATGCCGGTGATGACCGGACAGGGAGTCATTGGCGCGGTCTGCTCACGATCCTTTCCAGATACATTACGGACTGAAATCGAGTTATTGCTGACCCCGCTAGGGAAACTGTTCTGGCTTGCAGACGATGAAGCCGTCGACACCCTCACTGCAATCAGCGGCAGCGGGCCGGCCTACATATTTCATTTCGTTGAAGCTTTGAGTCAGGCAGCGCAGAAGCTGGGAATGTCGGCGGAAGAGGCGAATGAGATCGCGAAACAGACACTGATCGGCGCAACCAGCATCCTGATGGAATCTGACCGGTCCCCGACAGATCACCGGAATGACGTGACCAGTCCGAATGGCACAACGGCGGCAGCTCTGGCTGTGCTCATGTCTGAAACGGGCCTTGAACCCCTCCTCACCAAGGCCACCCAGGCCGCTTTCCGGCGCGCTCAGGAAATCGCTTCAGAGATCGAATGACCTTGCATTGGCCATCCCCTGTGACTGCTATATATACAGATACATGGCGAAGATGACGAAAACTCAGAACAAGAAACCAGCAGCAAGCAGCGGTGCCGAGCGTGCCTATGCAGCCATCAAGCAGCTCGCTATTAGTTATGGATTTCCCCCCGGCCAGAACATCAACGAGAAGCAACTCTCTGAACAGTTTGGCGTCAGCAGGACTCCTATACGCGAGGCCCTTAACCGGCTTGCTGTCGAAGGTCTTCTGAAATTCATACCGAACAAAGGCTATTCGGCACGGGACCTGAACGTTACCGAGATTGTCGAATTGTTCGAAGTTCGTCTGGCACTCGAGATTGCCGCTTTCCGCTATGCCGTTGACCGGGCAACGGACGAGGAAATCGCTTCTCTTCGCAAGCACTGGCGAAATCTCGGGGAATCCTACGAAGGCATGACAATAAGTGAAATCACAACCAACGATGAAGATTTTCACGAACGTCTGGCCGCCCTTTCAAATAACAAACAGCTTCTGCATTCAATTCGCCAGATTGCAGAGCGCATCCGGTTCTGTCGTGTCATAGACCTTGAAAACCGGACCCGACATGGCCCTCTGTATGACGAACATATTGATATACTGAATGCTCTTGAAGCGCGGGATGCAGACTCCGGTGCCAAGGCACTGAAGGATCATATTGCCATGAGTCGCGACAAGGCACTGGAAGTCATCAAGGAAGGGCTCGCCCGGATATACCTGCGCGGTCAGGAACTGGATACGCAGGACTGATTTTTAAGCAGAAGGCTGATGGGGCCAGATAGTCTCATGACGTTTCATAACCTCCTCTGGGTCTCCCCTCACCCCCAACTCTGCATCCACCGTGGTTGGTCAAATATTACGATTCTAAATTCCGGACATACTGACGCAAATAAGCATCCTGACAGTTAGCCTGTCAGGGATTCTGTTTGTGATTTCTGCCGGACAAGATCCAGAGCCACGTCAACAATCATGTCTTCCTGTCCGCCAACCATCCGGCGGCGCCCCAGTTCGACCAGTATCTCGCGGACATCAATTCCATGTTCGTTTGCTGCTTTTTCTGCATGGCGCAGAAAAGAGCTGTAAACGCCGGAATATCCTAGGGTCAGGGTTTCGCGATCAACGCGGACCGGTCGATCCTGAATAGGACGAACTAGATCTTCTGCCGCATCCTGCAGCTTGAAGAGATCACAGCGGTGGTTCCACCCATAGCGGTTGGCAACAGCGACAAAGGCTTCCAGCATGCAATTTCCTGCTCCGGCTCCCTGTCCGGCCAGCGAACAGTCAACTCGACGGGCGCCGCTTTCCACCGCCACAACCGAGTTGGCGACCCCGAGAGACAGATTGTCATGGGCGTGAATGCCGCGCTGGGTCTTCGCATCAAGGACCGCATCATAAGCTTCGAACCGTTCCCGGACTCCCGGCATTGTCAACGCCCCGCCGGAATCAGTGACATAAACGCAATGTGCACCGTACTCCTCCATCAGCGCGGCTTGTCGGGCAAGTTCCGCAGGCTCGGTCATATGAGACATCATCAGGAAACCGGACACATCCATCCCGATCTCCCGGGCAAAGGCGATATGCTGGGCTGCGATGTCGGCTTCTGTTGAATGCGTGGCAATCCGCACCGATGTCACCCCAAGGTCAAAGGCCCGTTGAAGGTCTTCCATCGTCCCGATACCCGGGATCAGCAAGGTGGTGAGCTTTGCCCGCCTGCAAACCGTGGCGGCAGCTTCAATCCAGCGTAAATCCGTATATCGGCCAAATCCGTAATTCAGACTTGAGCCGTTCAGCCCGTCACCATGCGCAATCTCGATCGCATCGACACCAGCCTCATCCAGTGCCTCGGCGATCGCCCGAACCTGGCCCAGATCATACTGGTGGCGAATGGCATGCATGCCGTCCCTCAGGGTAACATCCTGAATATACAGATCGATCTTTTCACCCGCACTCATGAGGCATCTCCCGTCCAGCCGCGAAGTTCAGCTATCTTCTCGCCGGTTTTAAGGGCTGCCGAGGTCATGATGTCGAGATTTCCAGCATAAGCTGGCAGATAATGCCCGGCTCCCTCGACCTCCAGAAATGCGGTGACCTTCAGTCCGCTGAACGGTTTGTCATCATCTGGAATCTGCATAGGGTTATTATCTCCGATCCGTTCGATCTGAACCTCCTGCTTGAGCCTGTAGCCCGGTACATATTGCTGCACAGCCCGTACCATATCGTTGACAGATTTCCGGATCGCCTCCGGGTCCGCATCCGCACAGAGACAAAAGACGGTATCGCGCATGACGACGGGAGGTTCTGCCGGATTAAGAATGATAATTGCCTTGCCCCGCCGGGCACCACCAACCACCTCAATCGCCCGCGATGTGGTCTCCGTGAATTCATCAATATTGGCCCGCGTGCCCGGACCGGCTGACCGTGAGGAAATGGAGGCGACAATCTCACCCCAGGCCACAGGCGAAACCCGGTTGACCGCCGCAATGATCGGGATTGTTGCCTGTCCGCCGCATGTCACCATGTTCACATTCGGAGCCTCCAGATGCTCCGCAAGATTGACCTCGGGAATGACATAAGGACCGATTGCAGCCGGTGTCAGGTCAATCACCTGTTTGCCATGACGTTGTAAAATCGTGTCATGATCTGAATGTGCGCCTGCGGATGTCGCATCGAAAACTATCCGGATGGTGGCAAACTCCGGCATATCGAGCAGTCCCTGAAGACCAGTAGAACTGACCCCGATTCCCATATTCCTGGCTGTCTCCAGTCCGGACGAAGACGCATCAATACCCACCAGCGCCGTAACCTTCAGAATGTCTGAGAGCTGTCTGACCTTCAGCATCAGGTCAGTCCCGATGTTTCCCGACCCGATGATCGCACAATCCACTTTCTGACGGGTCATGACTGTTTCTCCCTGCTTATCCGTTCCGGCATTACATCTGCTGCATTGTCTGGTTTCATTCCCCCGTCTCCCACGGTGAGTTCGGGCCATCGAGAATATGCTGATCCTTCGATTGGGACGGTGGGCCATATCGCAGGCCAGCCTTCGTTCTTGAGAACTTGATCGGTGATGCAATGCCTCTGTAGTCAGGGCCTTCAACAATCATTTCCCGGGCCGCCGTCTGCTCCTCAGCGAGAGAAGCACCAACCGAGAGCACCGGACCGGCCGGGACCGACTGCCGCAACAGCTCGTCGCAGATCTGTTGCCCGTCAAGTTCCCTGAAGACTGCCTGCAATTCGTCAAACAGTTCATGTTTGTACTTCACACGATTGCTGTTGGTGGCAAACCGGTCATCCGTTGCAAGTTCTGACCGACCAACAACATCTGTCAGCTTGCGAAACTGTCCGTCATTTCCGATGGCGATAAAGATGTCCCCTGACTTCGTTTCATACTTGTCGCAGGGGGCCAGGTTAGGATGGGTGTTGCCCAGCGGCGTCGGGGTCACACCATTCATCAGATAATTCGGAGCATGAGGATGCAGCATCGCCAGCGCACAATCATGAAGCGTCATGTCGATGAATTGCCCCATACCGGAGCGGTGCCGCTCATTCAGCGCCATCAGAATGGCGATTGCCGAATAAAGTCCGGTGGACAGATCAACAATTGGCGTGCCGATCTTGGTTGCGCCGCTCTCTGCCGTGCCGTTCACACTCATCAGACCAGACATTGCCTGTATGACAGCATCATAGCCCGCCATGCCTCCCATCGGGCCGGTCGAACCAAACCCGGATATCCGGCAATAAATCAGGTCAGGCCGCGACTTTGAGATCGCATCATAACCAAGCCCCCAGCTTTCCATTGTTCCCGGCTTGAAATTTTCAATCACCACATCAGCGCCATCCAGCAGGCGTTCCAGACGAGAGCGATCTGCGTCATCTTTCAGATTCAGAGTTACCGAACGCTTGTTTCTGTTAATCCCGACGAAGTAGCTGGAACCGCCGGCAACATCATCAAATGGCGGTCCCCACTTGCGTGTTTCATCGCCTGCCGGAGGTTCAATCTTGATCACATCGGCACCATGGTCTGCGAGAATCATCGTGCAATAAGGTCCAGCCAGAACCCGACTGAGATCAACAACCCGGACACCGGTCAGAGACCCACCAGCACCCTCCCTGTCAGAAGGGGTCGCCATTATATCTGTCACGGCATCAGACTTCATGGCCGGGCATCCTCTTCGTCAGTTGTATGGGCAGGTCCGGCACCATCACCCTCAGGTTCAAAAGCAAGCCGGTTACCGTCCTGAAAGACGGCGGTTACAGACATTCCTACCGGCAAGTATTCCGCATCACCAAGAACCGTCGAAAGAATGACAGGCCCTTCTTTCAGCCGGACCATCGCCACATTGTAAGGCGGGTCGACCTCAGCGGTGTAGCGGCGGTGATAAATGGCGAGAGCGACCAAGATGCCCTGACCGCTTGCTGCTTTCCATTGAATGCGGTTTTCGTCGGCCCGGTCCATCTCATGGAGTGCCATGAACGATCCGGCGGCGTTGTCGAACGGTAGCATCAGCCGCCCCTGCCGAATGGCTTCGAGAAACTGTTTACCCGGCGTCGCCATCACAACACCTCATGCGGGCTGACGACCAGCGTCGCGTGATATTCTAGGCAACCACCTGAATTAGATACAAACAGCAGGTCATGCCGGTCGACCTGTCGTTCTCCGCCAGCATCACGCGCCTGCACAACCGCCTCCAGCAGTGGTGTTGCACCCTGCAGGTAGCCGCCAGACAGATGCCCGCCTCCCGTATTCACCGGCAACCGGCCTCCCGGCGACGTTTCCCCGGCAGCAACGAATGCCGGTGCTGTGCCAGGCGCACAAAAGCCAAAGTCCTCCAGCCCATAAAGTCCGGAAAATGAAAAGGCATCATAAAGCTGGCAGATATCGATATCCTGATGCGAGACACCGGCCATAGCCAGTGCCCGGTCAGCCGCCGACCGCGCGCCGGTTTCTCCGCCATCACACAACGCATAGAGGGCTGAGCGGGCACCATGTCCCTGCCCCATACCATGCAGGTAAACCGGAGCGGAGAGGCCGGATGTTGCGTCTTCAATATCCGAGACGACAAATGCAACGGCACCGTTCAGCGGATAGGCACAATCAAACAGCCGGATCGGTTCAACGACAAAAGGGGACGCAAGATAATCATCAAGCGACAGCGGGTTGCGCAGGAACGCGTCCGGGTTCAGACCGGCCCAGTTCCGGCAGGCCATCACATAAGGGGCAAAAGCATCATCCCCCAGACCGTAGCGAGCCTTGTAAGCCGACGCAGCGAGGGCATATGCACCCATTGCCCCATAACAGCCATAGCGTTCTTCCCATCCCGGGAGATTCATGATCCGGGATGGCCGGGCAAAGGTCTCTCCCGCACCGGTATCCGCGCCGATCGGGGTGTCACCGAATACACAGACGACCTTTCTGGCAACACCAGACTTGATCGCCATTGTTGCATGCTGCACCGCCTGCAGCATTGTTGTCCCCTTACCTTCCGTCACGCACAGCAGGTTAAGGGTTCCCAGATCAAGCATATGCCGGAATGCCAGCGTCAGCGCAGAACGCTCAAGAATATCGCTCTGACCCAGAATCAGACCATCGACGTCTGCCATTTCAATACCGGCATCCTCAACCGCATTGATAACAGCCGTCCGGACATGGTCACTGACCGGCGGTCCGGGTTTACGTGAGAAGGTACTTTTACCATACCCCACGATTGCCGATTTTGCCTGTCTTGTCATAAGAGAGACGACCAGTTCATCAGATAATGAAGGCAAGAGTCGGGATTGGCGCACCAGCCATGACCAGTTCAACCCGCTTCAGGGCTATTTCAAACGAGTCTTCCACCTGACGCAGGTGATAACGCACGCGACCCGGCCAGACATTCAGGGTTCCCGTGGACTGATTCTGAAATTCATAGACGACAAAATTTCCCTCAACCCGAAACATCTGCTGATCATGCCGTTCGACAACAAGGTTTGAAATCATCCGCCGCATCGCGGATCGGGGGGCCTGACTGTGGCGTGTACCCGTACGCAACTGCCGCAGGCGTGTCGCCAGTCGTGACCGGTTGTCATTGATAATCGACACATCACGGTCCGGGTCTGCATCCTCCGGATTAACCGGCACCCAGTAATGCATGTCATCCGCCAGCAGTTCTTCCCATTCATCCCAGCGGCCTTCGTCAGCAAGCTGACATTCCCGATAAATGAAGTCAGCGACGGTGCGGTATTCGGCTTCTGTAAGTTTCTGCATTTTCAATCCATAAGACTTCAGTATCCCGGCATATCCGGGCTGTGGGGATCAGGCGGTGAACAATGACCTGTAATGTTCCCAGAAGCCGCGGTTGGAAGCCTCATCGGAATAATGGGATTCGACAACACCTGCCGGGTTCACTTCCTCACGATGCTGACCGCGGCTGATATCCAGCCATCCTGGCGACCCGCCGGTTGCCCGCCACTGACGCTCGGCAATAACCGCATCATCGGCCGTCAGAAAGGCGGATGGCCCCAGCGCCACTTCACCCTGACGCAGAATTCTCCGGTTCAGTGCTTCCGGGACATCTTTCAGATAGAGCGGGGTATGCCAGTTGACCGTCTCTCCGACAGAGGTTGGCTGGATCATCACCAGACAGGTTTCCGCCAGAAACAGGTTCGGGAAGATAAAGGTATGTGGCGGCCCCCTGCGCATGATCTCAAAGGCCTGATCCTGTCCGTAAGCCTCATTCATAGCGGAGACATAATCCGGGTAACGGTCCGGCTTCACGCCGAGCCAGGTCATCGGTTCCGAATAGGTACGTTCATAATCAAGCTCTGTATGCCCTCCCCCCAGATAACGGCAGACTGCTTCGACCTTATCCTCACTATCCTGAAGAATACTGTCATACTTGCCCTGCCGGTTGATGGCCTTTGCAAAGGAATCATGGACGAAGGTGACGTGATATCCGTCCGCCTCATTCTCTGACAGCATCTTCCAGTTTGCCCGGAACAGGTGACGAACCCATGTCCGTCCGAGTTCAACCTCCCCGCTCGGGGACAGATTGGCTGCGCGGTCAAGGGCCTGTCTGGCTTCACCCAGATAATCCTCCAGAGAAGGCGGTGATTCATTGAAAGTGGCAAAAACAAAGCCCCGGTAGCTGGCAACCTTTGCTGTTTTCAAACCGCTGGCATTACGATCGAGGTCCTTGCAGCCCTCAGGAAACGGCACATCGACAAGATCACCGTTCTGGGCAAACACCCAGCCATGATACGGACAGGAAAAGGCACGCTTCACCCCTCTCTCCGGCGCACAGACAAGATTGCCACGATGGCTGCACCGGTTGACCAGAACATGAATGCCAGTCCGGGCCCGCGTTACGATCACAGGCTGTAATCCTACTGTCCGCCGAAGGAACGATCCGTTTTCCTTAAGCTCTGACTCATGGGCCACAAAAACCCAGGCCTTTTCGAATATCTCCGACATCTCGCCGGCAAAAAATTCCGGATCGGTATAGAGCGAGCTGTGAATGCGTCCGCTTTCAACAAGTGTCTGGATCTTCTCGGCAGTATGGCCCGGCATCATTCTGATCCTTCATTCATGGTTGCGGGGCGGGCATAAAGACGGCCCTCCTCAACTTTCGTCTCATAAACCCTGATCGCTTTGGTACAGGGAAAAGCTGTTGGCTCACCAGTCCGCAAATCAAACTTGCCACCGTGATAGGGACATTCAATCTCGGCCCCCTCGATAAATCCGTCAGCCAGCGAAGCGGCACCATGGGAACAACGGTCATCAACGACATGGAATGTCGTATCCACCCGGAACGCGGCCACGGCTGAATCCGCACCGGTTTCCAGCCGAAAGCCCATATCTTCAGGTATTTCTGCAATATCGCAGACGGCAAACCATTCCTGATCCAAAACAACTTCTCCCGACATTCTTTCGTTTCGTTCTGCGACTTCAGGCTGCGGCATCAATCACGCTCTCTGTCAAAGGCTGCGACTGATTTCTGATCGCTGTCCGGTCCAGCACGGCCGCATCCCGTATCATCCGGTTTAAAAGACGGAACTCGCGGGGATTATTCAGACAGGTGGCACCCACAACCCGGTTACCATCAAGATGTACAATTGCCCCCTGATGCGAGGCGAGATTTCCCCGCATCTCGATATCATCTGATGTTACATTGCCACACATCTGAAAACTAATGCCGAACTGGTCCGTCCAGAACGATGGAACAACCGGTTTCGTAACCTCAAGACCGAGCATGGCCTGCGCTGCACGCATGCCCTGCATGTTGGCTTCCGCCCAGGATTCTGATCGAAACTGTCGCCCCAGATATGGCTCATAATAATTGGCAACATCACCCGCAGCATAAATATCGGGGTCCGATGTCCGGCAGTCATTATCTGTCAGGACGCCATTTGAAACCTCAAGGCCGGACTGTTCGGCCAGCTCTGCATTTGGCACAACACCAATAGCGGCAACGACAAGGTCAGCAGCAATCTCAGTTCCGTCATTCAGACTAACTGAGCCGTCAGAGACCGCCTTGACGGCAGAGTTGAATCGCACCCGAACACCCCGGGACAGGTGGCAATCACGCAGCAGATCACTCGTCATTTGGCAGACTGCCCGTGCCAACAGGCGACTTCCCGCTTCGATCACCGTCACTGTGATACTCCGCTCGGCAGCAACTGCCGCGATCTCCGTGCCAATGGCACCACCACCGATGATGACAAGATTTCGACAGAACTTCAGCCGGTCTGCCAGCGCCAGCGCATCTTCAAAGTTACGAAGATACAGGATGTTTTCGCCACCACTGACATCAGGCAAGGTCCGGGCTCGCGCACCTGTCGCAATCAGCAGTTTGCCATAGCTGTGGGAGTCGCCGGTTGCCGTCTCAATCCGATGTTTCTTCCGGTCAATTTTGATAACTCTGCTTCCCAGTCGAAGATCAGTCGCCGGATGCCGATAATCACTGTCCGGTATCACCAGCTGAGGCTCCGAGAGCCCGCCTTCCCGCAGACACTCTTTAGAAAGCGGCGGGCGCTCATAGGGGAGGTGGCTCTCTTCCGAGAAAAGCGTCACCGGTAATTCCGGAGCCAGACTCCGCACAGCAGCAAATGCCCGTGCCGCAGCCTGGCCGCCCCCGACAATTGTAATATCAGATGAAACAGACATGCCCGGCTCTCCGTATTCAGCGCTTATCCCGGGACCATCTGAGGATTGCCGTTCGCGCTTCAGCTGTTCCGTCTTCCAGACGGGCAGACAGATCCAGAACATCCCCTTTGAGCTCGAATGTTCGTTTCTGCACAGACCCGACCCAGTTAGGGAAAATACTGTACCGGACCTTGTGCTCGACCGTGTTTCCAACGACCTCAAATGTCCCGCTGTAGGACAGATAGCCATTATAGGCATCCGCTTTCTCGCGATCGTCAGCGTTCCACTGTCCGCCTGTTGTAAAATTCTGCCGGTCAGGCCGTACGATGGTACAGCACATATAACCGGCAGCCTGATAGTCGAGAAAACCTTCAGGGTTTTCCCCGAACGGGTGGATCAGCCGACCGTCATCATATTCCTGATACCAACTTACAATATTCCAACGGTCAATCATCTGACTGGTCATCGTTTCAAACCTCTGTTTTGAATTCTCGTGGTGTTGTTCCGGCGAAGATCATGCTGCTTCCACAGCCCGCCCCATCAGGGCGCAGACAGAAACTCCCCCAGAATTTTGTTGAACTGCTCAGCCTGTTCGATTTGTACCCAGTGGCCGCAACGATCAATTCGCTCCAGCCTCGCATTCGGCAAAAGGCTGACCAGACGCTCGGAGGCTGCGAACGGAATCACTTCGTCTTCATAGCCATGAATGAGCAGAACCTGGTGTCTGATCTGTCGCAGAACTTCAGGGTCCTGAGCCAGCGCCTCAATCCATCGCTGTCTCGGCGCCGGGAACAAAGCAGAGAACCGTTCCTGCACCCCCGGCCGGACACTGGCCCGATAGCGCATTTCAACGAGATCATCTGAAATCATGTCCTTGTTGGCGACAAACACCCGCAACAGATGGCGCATCGCATCATGGGACGGCTCATACCCCCATACCGCGTCAAGCCCGTCGGTCAGCGGAAAGCTGACACCAACGGCCCCCATGAGCACAACCTTGTTGCATCGGTCCGGATAACGACGCACGAACTCCAGGGCAATGGATCCGCCGAATGAATTGCCGACGATACTGAATGTCGGGACATCCAAAGCATCAACCAGCAGCAACAACTGCTCTGCCCAGTAAGCCGTTGAACAGGAAACATCACTGGCCGTTGATGTATATCCAAAGCCAGCCATATCCGGGGCGATAACCCGGAATTCCTTTGCCAGCCCCGGGATCACACCTCGCCAGTTTGCCCAACCCGTCACACCCGGGCCTGACCCGTGAATGAGAAGCACAGCCTCACCCTCACCAAGATCGTGATAATTTATCTTCAGGTCACCGACCTCGATCGACTTGCCAATCTCTGGTGTATCTGACGTTGAATTTACGGACATGACTGGATCACCCATCACTTTGTTCTAGCGGCTGAAGAATATCGAAAACGGTGAAAAACCGGCGATACAAACGTCAAAGCGATCGCCCGCTTCAACAGCGACCATCGGGCCAAGTGCGCCCGACAGGACAAGGTCACCTGCCTTCAGCGGCCTTCCGACCGATATCATCTTGCGCGCCAGCCACTGGACTGCGTTCAGCGGCGTCCCCAGACAGGCGGCCCCAACACCCAGAGAAACATCTTCCCCACTCCGCGAGAGCGTCATGCCACACAAACGCAGATCAAACTCACCAAGAGAATGAGGATCACTACCAAGCACATAACCGCCGCCAGAGGCATTATCGGCGATTGTATCAACCAGCCGGATATCCCAGTTTGCGACCGCACTATCGACAATTTCCACAGCGGCAAACACAGAATCGACAGCGCCAGACAGACCCTGAACCGTAATATCCGGGTCATTTATGTCACGCCCCATACGGAAAGCGATTTCCACTTCTACTTTCGGCTGCATGAAAGCAGAAATCGGAATTTCGGCACCCGGCTGAAAACCACCGTCTTCCCAGAGCATGCCAAAATCCGGCTCGTCGACGCCGAGCTGTTGCTGCACCGCGACAGAAGTCAGACCAATTTTCCTGCCAGCCAGAACACGGCCATCCGCAATATACCTCCGCGTATTTTCTTCCTGAACATCATAGGCATCTGCGGGCGAACTGATCGCATACGCATCCCTTACAGGCCCGGTAGGTTTGAGCGCCCGTCGCGCTTCAAACAAGGCATCAGCCGCACCAGAAATATCGCCCATTTAGAATTTCTCCCTTAGAAAACAGCCCGAAAGGCATATTTATTCATTCATATTTCTCATTATGAGATAAATCTTATTATTAATTTATGTCAATGACAAAAAATACCTTGTGTTTCATATTTTGGGATTATAGCGTTTTATAAATCAAATGAGGTACGAGAATGAATTTGCATGCCCTCGGCTATATTGGCGTCGGATCAAAGCGTCTGGCGGACTGGAAAGAATTCGGCTCCAGAATCGTCGGCCTGCAATGTGCTGAGGAAACCGGCTCTCTCATTGGCTTCAGAATGGATGACCGAAAGCGACGGATCATCGTTGACCAGGAGACCGCCGGTGGATCATGTTTTTTCGGCTGGGAGGTTGCCGGCCCCACCGAAATGGAAGCTATGGCAGCCCATCTGGAGCAGTCAGGCGTTAGCGTTACCAGAGAACCGGATTATATTTCGGAGTCCCGGTGCGTGAGCCAGGTACTGTCCTTTTCAGACCCCGCAGGCAACCGGCTTGAGGTCTTCCACGGAGCACAGACCGATGACAATGGCTTCACACCCGGTCGTACCATCTCGGGATTCCGGACTGGCGCGCTCGGACTTGGTCATGCTGTTCTGACCGTCGAGAGAATCGACGACATCTTACCTTTTTACCGGGATGTTCTCGGTTTCGGGCTGAGCGACTACATGCTCGCCCCCTTCAAAGCCTTTTTCCTTCACATCAATCCAAGACATCACAGCCTGGCCCTTATCGAGACCGGAAAGAACGGTGTTCATCATGTCATGATGGAGCATTATTCTCTTGATGATGTCGGACAGGCCTATGACCTCGCAATCGCCAAGGACTGCGTGAATGTAACACTGGGCCGTCATTCGAACGACTACATGACCTCCTTTTACGCCAGAACCCCCTCTCCCTTCATGATTGAATGCGGCTGGGGCGGACGTGAAATCGATCCCCACAACTGGACCGCCAAACAATATCATGAAGGCCCCAGCCTATGGGGACACGAGCGCACATGGCTACCACCGGAAGTTCGGGCACAGGCACAGGAAATGCGCATTGAGGCAGCCGCCAATGGCATTCGCCATCCCGTTCAGGTTATCAAGGGAAACTATGACGTAATGTCAGGTGAATGCCCGGAGGCAGCAGAATGAATTCCTCCCCACAGTTTCTCTCTCCCTTACACCAGAGCAATCAACAGGTCGGTTGAAGATGTCCAGTTTGACCAGAATGTTAGCCATTCTCGATGAATTTACGGTCAGTTCATCGGTGCTCAGTGCCGAAGACATAATGTCCCGGCTGTCCTACAGCCGTGGCACGGCCTACCGCTATCTCCGCGAACTGACGGCGGCGGGTCTTCTGACAAGCGTCGGCGGAGCCTATGCACTGGGACCACGGATCATTGAGCTGGATTTTTCAATTCGCAGCAGTGACCCCTATATCAAGATTGTTCAGCCAATCATGCGCAGCCTGAGTGACAGGCTGGACTGCGATATCCTGATGTCGAGCTACTATCAGGGTCGCGTCATTGTTCGCCACCATGAACGGGGCAACGAAGAATTCACAATGAGTTACGGTCGTGGCCGTCGAATGCCATTGTTCCTTGGGGCACCCTCCAAGATCATCCTGGCATCTCTGCCAAAATCAAAACTCCAGAAACTATTTGAAGATAATATCGAACAGCTTTTCGGGTCAGAATTCAGTGATGACTGGGATGAATTCTATAAGCAGATCAAACGCATCAGACGGCAGGGCTTTGCTCTGTCCAGAGGCGAGCTTGACGAAGGAAATGTCGGCGTCTCCGCGCCCCTGAAGACAGATCCCCCCAGCAGCCTCACTTTCGTTTTTTCCCGAACCCGGTTCGAAATTGCGGATGAAAAGCGGGTTGGGGAAATCATCCTGAGCGCAAGCGAACAGGCAAACAGCCTCATCGCCCAGATGGAGAGCGGCGCTGACAACCCTGTCCAGTGGCTCGATACCAGCAAGCGGGCGGGCTGATCATGTCATCCATCCCACCTGTCAATCACATCACCTGCCGGACAGGATGCATACAATGAGCCAGCAACCCGACAAGCCCGGAGGGCCGCTCAATACCATATCCCGATGGCTCGTTGCAGTTTCCGGTGTCGCGCTGGTTGCGATGATGCTCCATATCGTTGCAGACATTTCCCTTAAATATCTGTTCAGGCATCCGATCCCCGGTACAACCGAGATTGTTTCTGCGATCTATATGGTCTCAATCGTTTTTCTGCCGCTGATGGCAGTGACACTGATCGACAGTCACATCAGTGTCGAGTTTTTCACAAAGTTCCTGAAGCCATCTACCGCCCGCAGGCTGAACGCTGTCGTTCTTCTGATCACCTTCATCATCGTCAGCGTCTTTTTCTTTGCTGCCTTTGATCAGGCCTTAAGGAAAACGGCATCCGGAGAATCCTGGGAAACCGCAGATGGCTATATCGCAATCTGGTACAGCCGCTGGCTTGTGCCAGTCGGGATCGGGTTCTGCGCAATTGCATTTGGAAGAAACCTGCTGCGCGCCATCGCAGCACTCAGAAAAGAACAGCCATAACGGCGACAGACAAGGCCCGAAGAGGCCTTCAAAGGGAGGACATCGTGTCCAGTTTAACTGTCGGATTTGTCGGCATTGCCGCCGCACTCATTCTCATCGCGGTCCGATTCCCCATCGGTATTGCACTGGGTGCGACGTCATTGATTGGCATTGCAATGATACGCGGCCCAGTTGCTGGCTACGCCATGCTGCGGGACGAACCGTTCACAACCGCGGCACATTTCTCATTATCTGCCATTCCCATGTTCATCCTGATGGGTGCCTTCGCAAATTTCGGGGGGTTGAGCGCCGGACTGTTTCGCGCGGCCCGTTCATGGTTGTCTTTTCTGCCCGGCAGCCTGGCCATCGCCAGCAACATGGCCTGCGCAGGATTCTCAGCGGCTTCCGGATCATCGCTGGCGACCACAGCCGCAATTGGCAGGATCGCCATTCCGGAAATGCTCGCTGCCGGATATAACAAGGGCCTCGCCTCAGGCAGTGTCGCCGCCGGGGGCACCCTCGGCGTCATGATACCACCAAGCCTCGTCTTCATCATTTACGGCATTTTTGCCGAAGTCTCGATCAGCGACCTGTTCATTGCCGGTATCATTCCCGGCTTACTGACCCTTATCGTCTATTGCCTGATGATCGGACTGCGCTGCCATTTCAATCCAGCACTCGCGCCCCGATCCGACCTGTCCGAAAGCTGGGGAGACCGATGGCGTTCGCTCGGTCAGGTCTGGCCTATTATCTGTCTCGTGATAGCTGTAATCGGCGCGATCTATGCCGGCATAGCTACACCAACAGAAGCTGGCGCCCTCGGCGCCTTCTGCGCAATTGTAATTTCAGCCCTGAATGGCCGCCTCTCTCGCAGCATGTTTTCCGACAGCCTGCATGAAACCGTAACCACCACGGCGCGGGTTTTCTTCATCGTCATCGGGGCTGTCCTGTTCAGCCGGTTCATGGCGCAGGCCGGTGTCGCACCCTACCTGGCGCAGTTGATTGTCGATAACGACCCAAGCCCCTGGACAATCATTTTCATGGCAGCCGCCCTGTTTCTGCTGCTTGGCATGTTCCTCGATACACTGGGGCTCCTGCTGCTCACGCTGCCTTTGCTGATTCCAATGTTTGAGGCCGCCAATCTCGACCTGATCTGGCTAGGCGTTCTTACCGTCAAATTCGTCGAAATCGGCATGATCACGCCACCGGTCGGCCTGAACGTCTATGTACTCAAAAGTATTGTCGGCGAGAAAATACGACTGGAGACAATATTCTCCGGGGCAGCATGGTTCATCCTCTGCGAAGTATTTATCTGCGCAGCACTGATCGCGTTTCCATCACTTTCTCTTTTCCTCGTCAACACTATGCACAACTGATCCAAAGGGAGGTAACTATGAATAAGTTTATCAAAACAAACTCATCTGGTTTTGCATCATATCGGCTACCCGCGGCACTAATTGGAGGGCTGGCCCTGATAGGTCTCGCTTCTCAAAGCGTGCAGGCAAAGGAAATCACTTTTGCCTCCTATCTGCCGCCGTCACATCTGATGAACAAGGAAGCGCTGCCCAGCTTCTTCAAGGCAGTAACCGCAGCAAGCAACGGAAGCATCACATTCAATCATGTTCCCGGTGCCCAGCTTTTTGATAACAAGTCATCCATTACGGCAACGGGAGAGGGCCTTGCTGACGCAACAAATGCGTTGTCTGCCTATGCCCCCAATCAGCTTCCGCACTTCAACATACTGTTTGATATGGTTGCTTTCGTGGAAAACCCACTGGCTGGTGCCGGCGCAGCCCTCGAAACCGTTCTGCTGGATTGCCCTGAATGTCAGGCAGATTTCAAGCAGCACGGCGTGACCATTCTCGGCACCTACGCAACATCGAACTCCGGCCTATTCTGCACGAAGGTTGTTTCCAGCGCCGAAGACATCAAGGGGCTGAAAGTTCGGGTATCCGGATCAGGCGGCCGCCTTGCCCGGCATCTCGGTGCCACACCCGTTCGTGTATCACCGGCAGATCTGGTGACATCACTCGAACGCGGCAACATCGATTGCGTACTCGGCCCGCTGGCCTGGATCAGCTCCTACAACCTGTTCGATACGATCAAATCAATTGTGTCCTATCCTTTCGGTGCCTTTCCAAACGCCATCTCGGTCGCCTTCAACACAGACAGCTGGAATACACTCGACAAGGATCAGCAGCAGGCATTCATGAAATCCCTGCCAGCCCTGACCTATGACCTGGTCATCAAGGGATATGTCGAAGGGCATGACGCCGCCCTAAAGACAGCGGCAGAAAAAGGCATCTCCGTCCTGACCGGTCAGAGTGAATTCGCCCAGACAGTGGCTGACTATAAAAACAAGGATGAGGCTGTGATCGCTGAAACGGCCAGTAAGTTCGGAGTCAAAAACCCCGAACAGATCATCAGCCAGTTCAAGAAGAACCTCGACAAATGGAATGCCCTGTTGACCGGAGATACGATCGACAAAGCAGCTTATGAAAAAGTCCTCTGGGATGAAATTTATT
The DNA here is from genome assembly GCA_009649675.1 of Alphaproteobacteria bacterium HT1-32. Classification (NCBI taxonomy): domain Bacteria; kingdom Pseudomonadati; phylum Pseudomonadota; class Alphaproteobacteria; species Alphaproteobacteria bacterium HT1-32. Next base: position 319,198 of record WJPL01000001.1, read on the forward strand.
CAAAGATCAAATAGCCAGCAGACCTGCATGATCTTGTGAAACACCCCGGGAGGACAAAGCTCCCGGGGTTATTTTTGTTGCTATGGCAGCTTCCGTCACCGCCTCCAGTCCAACTTGCCGAGCGCTGTGCTGATAGTTTCGAGAACGCGTTTCACCTGTTTCTTGTCCGCCTCAAGTATAGCGATACGTTCCGGCTTTCTGGCCCGTTTCAGATCAGCCTCAATCCACTCCAGTTCTTTCTGGAACTCTGTTTGCTTCTCGCGCCACCTCAGAACCTCCGCCAACGCTTCCTTCGTTGCAGGTCCCTCAATCCGGGCCATGCCGGTATCCATATCGATCTTCACCTGATCCGGATGCGGTAGCGGATCTGGCAGATTTGTAATCGCAAGTATTTCCCGGCGGTGCAGTTCTTCTTCCCAGTCTATCTTGTAATCCAGTGCCGCACAGAACCATTCATCCACCTGAGCCTTGTTCTGACGCTCGGTGCTGGAGAGCATCTCGGCAAAAAGACGCTGTGCCCGGTGCTGGCCCTTGGCAGCATTGACGGCCATTGACCGGACGATAGCCTGCGCCATAGGGACCGAGACATTGCGATGGCCGTCGCGAACCGTGATACGGCGATAGGCTTCCTCGAGGACAATCTCTTTGAGCCGCTCTTCATTGAGGGCGGGCTTCTTGTTGCGGGACCCTCGCGGACGGCCTCTGGGGTTGCCGGAGCGGCCTGGCTTGAAGCGTATCTCTTCTGGTGGCCTTCCATAACCTACGTCATAGCGGGCACCAGCTTGAGCGTCGGGCGGGATGAGCTTCGGGCCCTTCATTCGGCTGCCTCAAGTGAGAGTGCAGGCGCAGGTGGTGCCCAGCCACACAAGACCTGTTCGGCCGCGTCATTGGCATAAGTCTCCCAGCGGGCCAAAATGCGATCGCAGTAAATCTCATCAAGTTCACAGAGATACGCCCGACGCCCGGTCTTTTCTGCCGCGATCAGCGTCGATCCGGAACCACCGAAGATGTCGAGCACGATATCGCCGCGCCCCGAGACATCGCGGATGGCATCCGCAATCATCTGCACCGGCTTGACCGTGGGATGCAGCGCAAGTTCCTCCATCCGCCCAGTCCGCATCGTGTTCACCCTGCGATACTCCCAGACATTGGTCCGGTAGCGACCATGCTGACCCAACTCGAACGTGTTGATATGCGGGGCATCACCCTTCTTGAAGACGAAGACCAACTCATGTCGTGAGCGATAGAAAGTCCCCATGCCACCATTGTCCTTGGCCCAGACAATCAGGTTCTCGAACGAACTGTATACGCTCTGTCCTGCCGCCAGCATCTCACCCATATGACGCCAGTCCATGCAGATGAAGTGGATGGATCCATCAGCACTGTGATCCGCGAGGTTCTGAAAAGCGGACTGCAGAAAGCCGGTGAATGCCTCAACCGACATCTCCCCGGACGCCATGGCGAACTCCCGATGCTGGATCTTCCCGGAATTCCTCACATGGCCGTCGATGGGCACGTTATACGGCGGGTCTGTAAAGACCATGCGGGATGTCTCTCCGTCCATCAATTCCTCAATGACCGCACCGTCCAATGCATCGCCGCAGATCAGCCGGTGCCGGCCCAACTGCCAGATGTCACCCGGACGAATTCGGGATGGCGGCATCTCCGGGGGCATGCTGGAGCGCCCCGTCCTGCAGAAACTGATGGACGACATTGCCGCAGGCCGTGTTGACATGGTGGTGGTCTACAAGATCGACCGGCTGACCCGCTCACTGGCCGATTTTGCAAAGCTGGTCGAGCGTCTGGAGGCTGCCAACTGTTCCTTTGTTTCTGTCACTCAGGCGTTCAACACTTCCTCCTCAATGGGCCGCCTGACGCTCAACGTGCTATTGTCCTTTGCCCAGTTCGAACGCGAGGTTACCGCTGAACGCATTCGCGACAAGATCGCGGCCTCCAAGAAAAAAGGCCTCTGGATGGGCGGTGTGCCGCCGATTGGATATGATCCACACCCAGATCCGATGCGCCGAGAACTCGTCGTCAATGATGGTGAGGCGGATGTGGTCAAACAGATCTTTGCACTCTACCGCCAACACAGATGCCTGAATGCTCTCACCCGCGCAGCGACGGAGGCAGGGCTGCGCTCGAAGCGGCATCAGTTTGCCTCCGGTCGGGTACAGGGCGGGAACATCTTCAGCCGCGGCCAGATCCACAAACTGCTGACCAACCCGGTCTATATCGGGCGGATCCGCCATAAGGAGCAGACCTTTCCCGGACGGCATGCAGGCATCATCACACAGGATGTCTGGGATGAGGTGCAGAGGATGCTGCAATCCGCCAGCGCCAGGCGCAGGGGGGCGGCACCCGGCAGTCGCGCCACAGGTCCGGCGCCGCTGAAAGGAAAGTTCCGCGATGAGACAGGTGATACGCTGACGCCATCGCATACGCGGCGGAGAGGCAAACGCCTCGGCTATTACATCTCCAACCGACTGGTCTCCGGCGGCACCGACCCGACAGGCTGGCGCATCCCGGCCCGTTCCTTCGAACAGGCAGTCTTGATGTGTATTGTCGACCACCTCGCAGATCATGCCCGGCGACATGCTGTTCTCGCCTCGGCAGATGTGGCGACGTCCTCCTTGGCCTCCGAGGCAATAGACACTCTGTGCAGTCAGCTGATGGCAGACGGGCTTCCCGCCGCGGCCGCCTTGATCAGCAGAGGACAGATCATCACCGGACAGATCCTGATCAATCTCGACGCCGATGCCCTCAGAAAAGCGACCGGGCTGAAAGAGGCGAACCTGATGCCGGAGTTGCTGTGTGTCAGAGCGCCCTTCACCTCCCGCCGACGTGGTGTCGAATTGAAGATCATCGCCGGGACAGCTTGCCCCAGACCCGATGCTGCGATGATCCGCGGCCTGCGCCGCGCGCATCTCTGGACCACGAGATTGAAGTCAGGCGTCCCAATGCGACGGCTTGCTACAGAAGCAGGGGTGACGGAGCGCTACATCGCGCGGCTCGTGCCACTTTCCGGGCTTTCGCCAAAAATCCAGATCGCGATTCTGAAAGGCACCCAGCCGGCAGATCTTACTCTCGAGCGACTGGTGCGCTATCCCCTGCCTCTGGACTGGGCAGAACAGGAACAGATGCTCGAAAGAGGCAAATAGCCCGTTCCCTGTTATTCCGAATTAAGTTCCCTGAGCTACTCCAATAAATTCCCTGATACGTAGGATATAATTCCCTGTTATTTCGCACAGGGAAATCTCTCGTAACAGACTGATATTGCGTCGCTATTCAGAGCGAAATCGCAGAAATCGATCTAAAAATTTCCAAATTCCCTGTTCTTTCCCTGTAAACCGGAATGCACCCAGCAGATATCACCCTGAACGGACCGCTGTTTTTGCAGCAGTGAGACGCATGGAGAAATTGGGCGCAATCAGTCATGACGGTGCGTCTCAAGGGGAAACGCGTATGCGCAAGCCACTGAATTCTCGCGGGAATTCACAGCCGTTCGGAACTGGCACAGGGAGACAGGTGTCGGTGGCGGAGAGGCAGGGATTCGAACCCTGGGTACTGTTACCAGCACAACGGTTTTCGAGACCGCCCCATTCGACCGCTCTGGCACCTCTCCGCGATCCGGGCCGGGCCCTTGCGGGTCCGGTGGAGGGCGGGAAACTAGCGGAACCGTCGGGCGGGCGCAAGCGCTGCGGCATGGCCGGTGCCGGCACCCTTCTGATCGCGGTTCTGGAGGCTGGTATCTGCGCTCCGGCAGTCCCTGAATGACCGGAACAGTCGCCCGAATTCCTCCCCGCCTGACGGGCTGATGGCCGCCGCCTGCCCCCGGCATTACCTCCCGCACCGGCCATCAGACCAGATGGCATATTCATTGCTTTATCCCTTGCTGACAGAGGGTATCAGAAAGCGATGAGGCAGGAAGATGAGTGTTTCAGCTATCGGATCAGGAAACGGTGTTATTGCCGCTTTGCGGCCGACCGGGCAGGAAACGGCGGGGCATCCGCCACCGGAAGAGCCGCAAAACGCAGTCCGGCGAAAAGCTGGCCCAGCCCAAACTGACCCGGCAAATTCTGCACAGCGGCCGGCCGTTTCTACCCGTTCACTGGTCTCCAGCGAGATGAACGCAATCCTGTTGCAGCAACAACAGGTGGCGGCCTCCGGTGCCGGGGAAGACCCGGTCATGAACACGAACAAGGGCTATCGCGAACTGGATCTCGATGCCTATTTCTCTGACAATCCCGAGGTTAAGGGAGACCTCCGGGACGTGCCGTTCCTGCTGCCCTCACCGGACAACATCACGGCAATTTCGGAACATGTCTCGGAGCGGCTGAAACAGGTCATGGCGGAACATGGCATTCCGGCTGCCCCGGAACAGATCAGCTATGACAATGAAGGCCGGATGCAGCTTCCGCCGGACTATCCCTACGCGGAGGACTTTAAACAGGCATTACAGGACAATCCGGGGCTGGACCGTGAGCTGCGCACCGTCAATGCACTGACCTCCCATTATGTGGAGATTCAGAAAAGCGCACCCTTCCGGGAGGAATATGCCGCCGCCCGGACACAGGCCGAGGCCGAAGCCATCATTTCCAAATACAGCTATCTGTTTAACGATAACCGACAATCGTCCAGCATCGCGCTGGAGTTCAGCGAAGATGGCGACCTCCGGCCAGCCGCAGATGGCAAGCCCGTGAATTTTGCCTGACCGGAGACCGGATCAGATACCCTGCCCCTGCGGGAACCGGCGGATTGACAGGTCATCCACATCAATCGCCGGTTGCTTGCCGGACATCAGATCGGCGAGCAGCCGTCCCGAGCCCGGCCCCATGGTCCAGCCGAGAGTTCCATGCCCGGAGTTCAGCCAGAGATTGCTGAACTTCGTCGGCCCGATCAGCGGACCGCCATCCGGCAGCATCGGGCGCAGACCGGTCCAGAACTTCACTTCCGACAGATCGCCGCCTTTCGGGAACAGGTCCCGGACGATATGGAACAGCATCTCGCAGCGGCCATGGCTGAGCTTCAGATTGTAGCCGGTCAGCTCTGCCGTTCCCGCCGCCCGGATGCGGTCGCCGAGGCGGGTAATCGCCACCTTTGATTTTTCATCCATCATGGTCGAGACCGGTGCCCCGTCCTCGTCAATGATCGGCACGGTGACGGAATAGCCCTTCACAGGATAGATCTGGGTGCGGATACCATGCGGCCGAAGCAGCATCGGCGTGTAGCTGCCAAGTGCCGCGACATAGGCATCCGCCGTGAGGTTACCCTGATCGGTCTCGATATGGCGCACCGTGTCACCATCGGCGATCAGCTTCCTGATCTTCACCCCATAGCGGAAGACAACCCCCAGCGCCTCGGCCTTTTTCGCCAGAGATTCCGTGAACTGGAAACAGTCGCCGGTTTCATCGCCCGGCAGCAACAGACCGCCCGCGACCTTCTCTGACACATGTTTCAGGGCCGGTTCCTGACCGATACAGCCGTCGCGGTCGAGGATCGAATGCTCGATCCCGAACTCTTTCAGAATCTCGACATCCTTTGCCGCATCATCGACGCCTTTCTGATCACGGAACATCTGCAAGGTGCCCTTCATCCGCTCATCATAGCCGATGCCGGTTTCCCCGCGGATCTCCTCCAGACAGTCACGGCTGTAGGCCGCGACCTTCAGCATCCGTGACTTGTTCACCTTGTAGGCGCTGCTGTTGCAGTTCTTCAGCATGCGGAACAACCAGCGAAACATGTAGATGTCGATGCGCGGACGAATGACCAGCGGCGAATGCTTGTGCAGCATCCATTTGATCGCCTTCACCGGCATACCCGGCCCGGCCCAGGGCGCGGAATATCCGGGAGAGACTTCCCCCGCATTGGCAAAACTGGTCTCCAGCCCCGCCCCTTCCTGCCGGTCGATCACTGTGACCTCATGCCCCTCCTTCGCCAGATAATAGGCGGTGGAAACACCAATCACGCCGCTGCCGAGAACCAGAACCTTCATCACCATTCCCCCTGTCATTCCCCAACCGGGCCATCGCCCTGACCCGCCCGCAGAACACTGCACGCTTGCCCCCGCCCCGGCAAGGGACAGACTGAGAGCGTTACCTGATCCAGAACGGGATTTGCGACCTTGCCCACAGCCGGTCTGCCGGTTAGCTTCCCGGAATGGCCGCGTGGTGGAATTGGTAGACACAGCAGACTTAAAATCTGCCTTGGGGCAACCCGAGTGCCGGTTCAAGTCCGGCCGCGGCCACCACAACGGCTTTGCAAAGCAAAGTCGTGAAATAAACCTCAGAGTTTATTGAGCCACAGTCGTTTCACCGAAACGACGAAAGCGTTGTCCAACCATATAGTTGATCAAACATCAGGCAGCCTGATTATCGCAAGGCCAGCACTATAGACTCTGCTTAACTCGCATCTCACCCCCATTTTCTCCACGTCCCCTCCCCGCCGCACAGCACTGCCCGGCGGGGAAGATGTCGCAGTCAGAGCTGGTCTTCGAGACGGTCCGTGGCCGGGGCCGGGGTTCGGGACAGGTTGGCGATCTGTTCATACAGTTCCGCCGTCATATCAATTTTGACAGAGTCCAGTGAGGGCTGGAGCTGTTCCACATTACGGGCACCGACGATCGGGCTGGTGACGGCAGGGTTTGCGCCGGCCCAGGCAACGGCGAGGCTGACCGGATGTACGTTCAGAGACTTCGCCAGTTTCGTGAAATCACCTGCCGTGTCATAGGCCCAGCTTTCGCTGTAGCGTTTTGCATAGCCCTTGTTGTTGATGAGACGACCGGCATCGGGCTTGTTGTCCGGGCCGTATTTGCCGCTGAGCAGACCACCACCGACAGGGCTGTAAGTGATGACCCCGAGGTCTTCGGCCAGCGCCAGCGGGAAGATTTCGGATTCAGCCTGACGTTTGACCAGACTGTACATCGGCTGGATGACATCGAGACGTGACCAGCCCTTGCGTTCGGCGATACCTAGACCCTTGGCAATCTGCCAGGCCGCGTAGTTGCTGGCACCGAGATGCACCACCTTGCCCTGCGTCACCAGGTTTTCCAGCGCACGAAGGGTTTCCTCCAGCGGGGTTTCCTTGTCCCAGCGATGCATGAACAGAACATCCAGCCGGTCGGTGCCGAGGCGTTTCAGACTGTCTTCGACAGCGCGGGGAATATGCCGGCGATTGCCGCCACCCGCGTTGATATCCGGGCCGGTCGAATTGAAGCATTTCGAGGTGATGACGAGGTCATCGCGTTCACCGGCAATCAGCTTGCCGAGGATTTCTTCTGCCCGGCCCTTGCTGTAGCCGTTGGCGCAATCATAGAAGTTGATCCCCGCATCACGGGTGGCCTTGTACATTTTTGCTGATTCTGCGGCATCTGCATCGCCGCCGAAAGACATGGTGCCGAAGCAGAGTTGTGAGACCTTAATGCCGGTCCGGCCAAGCAGCTTGTAGTTCATGCTGAAATCGTCCTGATATGAAATTGGATGCGCCCCCGGTCGGGAGTCCGCACAGTTTGTCTGACCCCATGCTGCCACAAATTCTCCGGAGCAAAACCTCCGTTATCGATCATCTCACGATATGGGATTGATCCTGATCAAAGCCATCAGCTTCAGGGCGGTCTACATAGTTCCCCATGAACCGATTTCTGCCTGATTACGCCAACGCGACCGTCCCGCGATATACCAGCTATCCGACGGCATTGCAGTTTCACGAGCTGGACGAACAGACCTACAGACGCTGGCTTCGGTCATTGCGGCAACAGGAACGGTTGTCTGTCTATCTGCATGTACCCTTCTGCCACCAGCTTTGCTGGTATTGTGGCTGCGCGACAGAGGTCAACCGGCGCACAGAAAATGCCGAAGCCTATGCCCGGACCCTGGAGCAGGAGATCGAGATGGTCGCTGCCCAGACAGCGCCAACAGGGGGAATCGGTCATCTGCATTTCGGCGGCGGCACCCCGACACAGCTTCTCCCGATCGATTTCCGGCGCCTGTTCACGATCCTGGACCGGAGCTTCGGCTTTACGGAAGATGCCGAGCGGGCGGTCGAAGTCGACCCCCGGCGGCTGGAACCGGAAATGGTAGAGGCTTTCGCGGCATCCGGGATCAACCGGGTGAGCCTTGGTGTGCAGGATATTGATCCGGAGGTTCAGGCACTGATCAACCGGCTGCAACCCCTTGAGACCGTCATGAAGGCCGTCGACCGGTTACGTGAAGCCGGCATCATGCGGATTTCGATGGATATGATTTATGGCCTGCCCGGGCAGACCGAGTCCCATGTCCGTGCCACAGCCCGGGCCATTGCGGCGGCGGGTGCTTCGCGAGTCTCGGTCTTCGGCTATGCGCATGTGCCCTGGTTCCGCAAACACCAGAAGGCCATTGACGAGACCCGGCTGCCCGGTGCTACCGAACGCTTCGAACAGATGCTGGCCGCCGCCGATGAACTGCAAAATGCCGGATACAGCAATATCGGTTTTGACCATTTTGCCCGCCCCGATGACGGGCTTGTCATTGCACGGGAAGCGGGTCGCCTGCGCCGGAATTTTCAGGGCTATACAGACGATCAGGCCGCCACAATGCTGGGATTCGGGTCGTCCTCAATCGGCAGCCTGCCCGACGGTTATGTGCAGAACGCTGCGTCATCACGCGACTGGCAGGCCTTGCTGGCCGAAGACCGGCTACCCGTGGTGCGGGGATATGCCGCAACATTTGAAGACAAATTACGACGACGCCTGATTGAAGAAGTCATGTGCTATGGCGCAGTGGATGGTGCCGCAATCTGTCGGGATTTCGGTGTCGATACCAGACTGGTGGAAAACGCCTTTGCCAGGTTACCGCAACTTGCCGACGACGGGCTGGTCACGTACGACCGGCAGGGGCTTACGCTGCGGGCGACAGATACCGGCCGTCTGTACCTGCGCAACATCGCCGCCTGCTTCGACCCGACACATATCTCCCGCGCGGGGAAACATAGCCGCGCAATCTGATACGGGAATCAGGTCGGGAACTTCTCCCGCAGGGCTGTCACCTGTTCCGGCGTCAGGTAACTGGTTTTTGCATGACGCAGCATCAGGAACAGCTTTGCTGTCTCCTCCAGTTCTTCCGTCGCATAAACCGCGTCTTCCAGTGACTTGCCGGCCACTACCGGACCGTGATTGGCCAGCAGGACCGCGTGATGATCAGACGCCATCTCGCGCACGGCCTTCGCCAGATCCAGATCACCCGGCGGAAAATAGGGTACCAGCGGCAGTTTACCGATCTTCATCACGTAATAAGCCGTGATCGGCGGCAGCACATCCATCGGATCAACATCCGCCAGACAACTGACCGCAACCGAATGGGTGGAATGCAGATGAACCACAGCGCCCGTTTTCGGCCGTTCCTCATACATCGCGCGATGCAGGAATGTCTCCTTTGTCGGCTTGTCACCACTGACATGCCGCCCCTGATCGTCCAGCTTTGCCAGCCGCGCAGGGTCCAGTTCGCCCATGGTTGAGCCTGTCGGGGTCATCAGCCAGCCATCATCGACTCGCACACTGATGTTCCCGGAACTGCCAAATGTCAGCCCCCTCGTGAACATGGACCGGGCCATTTTCACGATATTTTCCCGTATTTTTGTCTCAGTCACAGTATTTTCCATGAAATTTTGCCGAATCAAGCACTGAACAGGCCATATGTCGACGGTTATTCTGGCAATTAAGGATAATTCATTGTACTTAGATACAGGGTATTGGTGGGAGTAGGGAAGTGGGAAAGAACGCATGGCGCATATAGGCGTTGCGCATGTGACCAGGCTTGCAAAAGAGCCTATCCGGGCGGCATTTGCCGAATTCTGGCCGGAAGCGAAGGTCACTGATTTCGGGGATTATGACCTTCCTCCTGTCCGGGCTGCTGCGGGTTGTGAAACACCGGAGATCAAACACCGGATCGCAAGCCTTGCCGCACAGGCAATGGATGCTGGCGTTGATGGTCTGCTTTTCACCTGTACCGCTTTCTGTGAATCGATTGATCAGGTTGCGGAAAGGCTGCCCGTTCCGGTTCTTAAACCGAATGAAGCCATGTTTCGTGAAGCCCTGATGAACGGCGGTCGTGTCGGCCTCGTCGCGACATTTGCGCCCAGCCTTCAGGCAATGTCGGATGAATATGCCGCGATCGCCCGCGAAGTCGGCGGAAACCCGGAATTGCAGACAGCCTATGCCGACGGTGCCATGAGCGCCGCCCTGTCGGGCAATTCATGGAAGCATGACACCCTGATAGCCGAAGCCGCCCAGAGCCTTGGCAAATGCGACGTCATCATGATGGCCCAACTTTCGATGACATCCGCCCGCAACACAGTTCGGGAACTTACCGGTATTGAAGCCCTTACCAGTCCGGCCAGTGCCGTAAAGATGCTTCGTTTCATGATTGACGAGCAGGCTCGTGCCTCATCACTTCAGGCTCTCTGACGACGCTATCCGGCGCGTTACTGCGCGACAGGGAAAGCCCCATCTCATCGATGATGTAACGGCGAGCACCACAGCTCTGGTTGTTATCGACATGCAGGTCTATTTCATCGGCGATGGCATGCCGGCTGCGGCACCGGTCGCAAAGGAAATTGTCCCCGCAATCAACCAGCTCGCAGAGCGCCTGCGCCAGGCCGGGGGACAGGTTATCTGGATTGTGACCGACGGCTCACCTGCTGCCTCTGATGGCTGGTCCGGATATCGTGCCCTGCATTCAGATGCAGCCTGGACGCGACGCCAGACTTTTCTTGCACCGGACGGTGAAGGCTATCCTCTCTGGCCGGACCTCCGGACAAGCCCGGACGATATTACCCTGGTCAAGTCACGCTACAGCGCTTTCGCACCGGAATCCTCGGCACTCGACGCCACACTCCGGCAGTATGGCGTCGATACCCTGCTGATTGCAGGCACTGCGACCGGGGTCTGCTGCCAGTCGACAGCCGTCGATGCCATGCAGCACAACTACCGGGTTGCCATGCTGTCTGACGCCCTTGCCGCGCAATCTGACGAAGAACATGCCGGTGCCCTCAATCAGTTCTATCTGCGCTTCGGCGACGTCCTGACCACACAGCAGGTCATTGACCGGCTACGCTAGTCGAGACCAGCCTCAGTAGTGACGACCGTTTGCAGCCCGGTCGAGAGCCAGAATGAGAAAGGGATCATTTCCCAGTCCGGTCTCATCAAGAAAATCGATCAGATCATCACCACCAATCCGCTCAATATGTTCACGAACCGCCATCAGGCGTGACATGGTCTCATGACCCCAGCGTTCCCGCAGAAAGTTTACGGTCGTGCGCTGACGTTCCTCGTTCATCTCGTCACTGTTCCAGTGCGGGTCCGTCAGCGCCCGGCTGTAAGACGCCAGAACACCATTCAGTTCACCCTGATTCAGCCCCGCCTTGTGGCACCAGTTCTGTGCTGCTCCAAAGCCGCCGGCATTGATCTCCATGCCCGGCGGCATGGCCAGCTGATCGAATCTGTAGTCATCGGGGGTGGCAGGCACCACCGGGGCGGTTTCCTCTGCCGAGGTCTCGAATTCCGGATCATCGTCAGACGACGGACGGAGGAGACTTTGCGGGCCGGAAGCCTTCAGCGGGTCACGGGGATCAATCATTCTGCAACTCCTGTCTTCAGTTTCAAACGAAGACCGGAAACTGGCCGATAACCGGCATGGGAAATAGCCGACAGGATTAATTTTTCTGCGGGGTTTTCCGACAGAACTGCAATGAACGGGAAACGCCCTGCGTCATCGCCGTCCGGGTTTTCGCCAGCCCTCAGGCGCGGCCTGCGACCATGCCGCATCAAAACCGCGTCGTGAAAGCTGCGGAAACCGGGTTTGCGCAACCGCATATAGCGCATCCTTGCTGTCCGGGCTTTCCCCGTTCGCTGCCAGTGCTTCAATCCAGTCACGGCAGGCCGCGCGCGGGCTCTGACCGGTCAAGCTTCGGCCGCTGTTCCAGGATCTGTGGCCAAGCCCTGCAATCAGGACACGCAACGGGTCTTCAGCGATCAGTATCTGGTCAGCAATGGGCCGGATCTGTTGGGATGATATCCGCCAGGGGTTATCGCCAAATCCGCCCACCCATTGCAGGGGCGGCAGTTCAACAGGCAAATCAGACTCCCCGCTGTTCCGAAGTGCCGGAATTTCTCCACGGGATAACGCGTCACGTAATTTCCGCCAGGCCGACAACCATTGCACCACGTCCGGTGGCGGATCACCCTGGGGTTCGGCAAGCCACGCTGTGGCTTCCAGACCACTGGTCCAGCCAATCCCTTTATCGAGCGTCTCCGCAATATGCCCGACAGCCACAGTCAGACTGACCCAGCCCGGCGGTGTATAACGGGCAGTCAAACTAATGATCCCCGGTGCCGTCCGGCGGCAGCATTTCCATGGCACGTGCAACTGCCTGCTCGAAGTCCTCCAGCAGGGCCTCGTTTCCCCCGGACACCGCATCCAGATAGGCACTGACATCCTTGCGGATAATGCCCATCGTATTTCCCGGATCATAGCCTTCCCGGGCAAACTTGATCCGGTCGTAATTATCACCAAACCAGCTGGAACCGGAACTGGAGGACATGACTTCCCGCAGCTTGTCCGGGTCAAGACCAAATTCCGGCGCCAGCAGACCAACCCGCCGGACCGCCGCAACTGATGCCGCGCAGACAAAGTTGTTCAGCACCTTGCAGGACATGCCCGCCGCAACCGGGCCGAGATGATGGAAAGTCTCTCCCATCGTCTGCAATAAAGGCATCAGTGCGGAGATATCTGCCTCTGCCCCGCCCAGCATGAAAGTCAGGGAACCGGCCTCCGCCGAATAGGGACCGCCGGACATCGGTGCATCTACCAGCCTCATCTTTCCAGACAGCCGCTCCTGCAATCCGGAAACAAAACGCGGCGATACCGTAGAGCAGATAACCAGCAACTCCGGCGCTTGCGGATGGCTGGCCATCGCCTGCTCACCAAATAACAGCGCCTCGGTCTGACGGATATCGCGGACGACAGAAAACAAGATATCGACCGTCCCGGCGAATTCCGAAGGGTCTGTAACAAACCGCTCACCCAGTAAGGGAAAGTCGGATGCGGGTCTGACATCATGGCCCAGAATCCGGAAGCCCGCCTCTGCCATACGCCGAGCCATCGGGTAGCCCATGTCGCCCAGACCGGCGACCCCAATCGTTTTCTCTGTCAGTTTCCGAGTCGCCATTTTTGCCGTCCAGATAGTGTGATCACAGTGTCCTTCACAACGAAGACTCAAAAAATAACTTGTCCGTGAATGACTTACAGAACCAGAAAATAATTAGTGATCTTTTAAGAAGCTATGCCTAACGTCTAGGCGGGGTCGGGTAATTGTGGAGGGTATATTTGTGAGCAATCCAGTTCAGATTGGCGACTTCTATCAGCGCAACGACGCAACCCATTTCGTCTGGCAGGTGGTGGAGCTTTTCACCCCGCGGAAAGAGCAACCGCATGCCCGGGTCAGCCTGATGAGCGATCCGTCAGACCGCAGACTGATTTCGGTTTCCGCATTGCGTGACAACCGGCTGTTCAAGCAGGTTGAACGGAGTGGCCGGGAAGCCGCCTGACCATCATTCCGGCAGGCGACGGCCTTTCAGTTTACGGTATAGCCTGCCATCGACCGATATCAGTCCGGCAAAGATCAGCAACATTCCGGCGAAGGCAGATGCTTCCGGCGCTTCATCCAGAAATGCGATGCCCAGCGCCATGGCGCTGATCGGGATCAGCAAGGTCACCAGCATAAGGTTGGTTGAACCGACGCTGCTGAGCAGCCGGAAATAGATCAGATATGCCAGCGCCGTCGAGACACTCGCCAGACCGACCACCGAAGCGATAACGGACGGCGAGGCATCCACCTCCAGCGGCTGCTCGAACAGCAATGCTGCCGGAACCATGATGACGGACGCCATCAGCAACATCCCTGCTGCGGCAACCATTGGCGTCAGTCCTTTCAGCCGACGGCCCCAGATGCTGGCAAAAGCATAGGACAGGGCACCACCAAGAACAGCCAGCTGCCCTGCATTCGCCATATCAAACCCGGCCAGTGCCGAGGGGCCGATCATCACAACTACACCGGCAATCCCCAGTAACACCCCGGCCAGTTTATTCGCCGTCATACGTTCATCAGTTGTCAGCAGATGCGCCACGAAAACAGTGAACAGAGGTGTCGTGGCATTGAATATCGAGGCAATGCTGCTGGTGACATGCACCTGCCCCCAGACGATGAGGCTGAAAGGAATGACATTGTTCAGCAGTCCCATACCTGCCAGCACAGCCCAGATGCCCCAGCCTGACGGTAAAGCCTTGCCTGTTGCCCGGAGAATGATCAGCAGAATGATCGCAGCCAGCGATACCCGAAGCGCCACAACCGTCAGCGGGCCATAAGCGAGCAGCGCAACCTCGGCAAAAAAGAACGACCCTCCCCAGATGAGCGAGAGAAAGGCGATCAGCGTCCAGTCACGTATTGTCATGAAGTCCCCGGAAACAATGATGCAGTGAATGTAGCCCGCGGGGTCCGGCACAATCTATCCGGCGCTTGTGCGGCTATTGTCAGCTCCGGACAGGCCGACGGGAACAGGATCACGTCCTATTCAAACAAAGGGACGATGTAATCCCAACCCAGCCAGAAGACCACGATAACAGCCAGCACTCCGAGATAGTCTTTCCAGCGTTGCCGGCTTTTCGCAGCCCCCCATCCTTCCGCCAGCGGTTCGCCGCATTTCGGGCAGACAGTCGCATTTCCGGAAATAGACTTGTTGCAGCTTGGACAGGCTTCCATTCCCGTCAGGTCCGGTAATCCGGTGACCTGTCGTCGAGCAGCCGGAGATAGGCATCCCAGGCACTCACTTTCCTGCCCGTCCCCATTACGGAGGACGCACCGCCGCCTTCAAACTGTCGGGCCGTGCGCTCCATCACCTCATCAGACGGCTGGACAATCTCCCGGCCACTGGCCAGCACCTGCATCTGCAACTGGCAGGCCTGCTCCAGATAGTAAATCCGTTTGAATGCCTCGGCGATGGTCGTGCCGGTGGTCAGCAAGCCATGATTGCGCAGGATCATCGAATGATAGCTGCCGAAATCAGCAATCAGCCGCTCACGTTCAGCCAGATCCAGCGCAATGCCCTCATAATCATGATAGGCCAGCCGGTTGTGGAACTGCAGCCCGGCCTGGGTCAGCGGCATGAAACCGTCTTTCAGGCAGGAGACGGCCGAGCCTGCCGCTGAATGGGTATGGATCACGCAGAACACATCATGGCGCGCCGCATGAATGGCGCTGTGAATGGTATATCCGGCAGGATTGATCGGATAGGGAGACGGGGCCAGCAGATTGCCTTCAAGATCAACCTTCACCAGGTCTGAGGCCCTGATCTCGTCATAACGCAGACCATAGGGGTTGATCAGGAAGGCATCTCCCTGACCGGGAACCCGGGCCGTAATGTGATTATATATCAGGTCCGTCAGGCCGAAATGATCAATCAGCCGGTAACAGGCCGCAAGATCGACCCGGACGGCCCATTCCTCGGGGTCAAACCTCCCCTGCCCTGTGCTTGGCTCTGTACTGCTGTCAGGCATGTCCCGGCCTCTTCAGAAATGATCCGGAACCGTATCGGCGAACATCCGACACGGTTCCGGAGTGTAATCAGCTATTCAGCCGCTACCGACGGCAGACCCGCCAGCGCCATGGCGAGTTCTGCCTCGTCATAGACCTGATCCGTCAGCTTGCCGGCGAAGAAGTCCATATAGGCCTGCATGTCGAAATGCCCGTGACCACAAAGATTGAACAGGATGGTCTCGGCCTTGCCTTCCCGCTTGCAGCGAAGCGCCTCATCAATAGCACCTTTAACAGCATGGGTCGCTTCCGGTGCCGGCAGAATGCCTTCGGCGCGGGCAAACTGAACCCCGGCTTCAAAACATCCGACCTGCTTCAGGGCGGCAGATTCAATCAGACCAAGATCCGCAATGTGACTGATCAGCGGTGCCATGCCGTGATAACGCAGGCCACCTGCATGGAAGCCCGGCGGAACGAACGAGCTGCCGAGGGTATGCATCTTGACCATCGGCGTCAGCTTCGCGAGATCACCATAATCATAGGCAAACTTGCCGCGGGTCAGTGTCGGGCAGGCCGCAGGCTCAACTGCAACATAGCGGGTCTGTTTCGCTGCCTTGCCCTGCAATTTCTGGCCGAGGAACGGAAACACGATACCGGCAAAGTTACTGCCGCCACCCGTGCAGCCGACGATGACATCAGGATAATCGTCAGCCATTTCCAGCTGATCAATCGCTTCCATGCCGATAATCGTCTGATGCATCAGCACATGGTTCAGCACCGACCCCAGCGCATATTTGGTATCGTCACGCTGTGCGGCCATTTCAACCGCTTCAGAAATCGCAATGCCCAGGCTGCCCGTGCTGTCCGGGTTTTGCGCCAGAACGGCCCGGCCGGATTGTGTCTCTTCCGACGGACTGGCAACGCAGCGCGCACCATAGGTTTCCATCAGAGCCTTGCGGTACGGCTTCTGCTGGAAGCTGACCTTCACCATATAGACGTCGATTTCGATACCGAACAGTGACCCGGCGAAGGCCAGCGAAGACCCCCACTGACCGGCCCCGGTTTCGGTGGTAATCCGCTTGATACCTGCTTCCTTGTTATAAAAAGCCTGCGGAACAGACGTATTCGGCTTGTGGCTGCCGGACGGGCTGACACCCTCATATTTGTAGTAAATCTTCGCCGGGGTATCGAGAGCCTTCTCCAGCTTCCGGGCCCGGTACAATGGCGACGGACGCCATTGCCGATAGATTTCACGGACCGGCTCCGGGATCTCAATATCCCGTTCGGTGGAAACTTCCTGCCCGATGAGGGCCATCGGGAACAACGGGGCCAGGTCATCCGGACCAATTGGCTGACCGGTTCCGGGATGCAGGACAGGAGCCAGAGGCTCCGGCAGATCCGCCTGCAGGTTGTACCAGGTCTTTGGCATCCTGCTTTCTTCAAGGAAATACTTCACGGTATCTGACATCTGGCTCCCCTTGGTTTTGTCAGTTCTTTTTATCGTTCAGCATCCTAGACCATTCATTTGCGAACGAACAATGCCACAGTTGGATTTCAGCAATCGACAATGCTGGTGCCACAACCACCATCAGCAAACGGGTCAAGCAATGGAAACATTGTCGTCATCATGCCATGGATCAGCCGCTTCAGCGCCGCCAGATCAGATCCGTCTCCGGGATAGAAAATACCGGTAGCACCGGATTCCATCCGATCCTTGTAACAGAATGCAGCCGTGACGATCATCTCCGATGACAGCGGTTCAGGCGACGGCAGCGTTTCCGGACTGCACATCAGGTGATGGCTGAAAGTACCGGGCGCACCGAACAGCATCCGCACCGAATAATTCTCCGTCGATCCCGGCTTCGGACTGGTGGTGAAGCGGACCAGCGGCCCCGCATTCTTGCCGTACATCATGTCCGTAATCAGGTTGTCGAATTCAGGCTGGGGCATCTCATAGAAACGGCCGGAAATCACCACCGGCATATCCCCCTGTCCGGCGACCAGCCCGACCGCTGAAGGTACGCCCGGCTGATAGACATCACCGACCGACCGGTTACAGCCCGCCAGCACCAGCAGACAGGCCAGCATCACAAAAGCCTTCATCATCAGCATCCGACAAGTTTGAACGGACACACTATGACCGGCAGAAAATGGCGAGACAATGTCCAACCTGCGTCTGCTCAGATGTCGATATCCTCAACAAACCGGGCGCGGTCCTGAATGAAATTGAAGCGCTTTTCCGGGTTGCGGCCCATCAGGTCATCGACCAGCTGTTCCGTGTCACGCTGCGCCAGCCGGTCTTCCGTTGTCGGAACATTGACCTTCAGCAACTGCCGTGTGGCCTTGTTCATGGTCGTTTCGCGAAGCTGCGGCGGCGGCATCTCGCCGAGCCCCTTGAACCGGCTGATTTCAATCTTGCCGTTACTCCGGAACGTGCCATTCGACATCAGCTCATCCTTGTGAGCGTCATCGCGGGCGTAGATCGATTTTGATCCCTGCACCAGACGATAGAGCGGCGGCATGCCGAGATACAGATGCCCGTTTTCGATCAGTTCCGGCAGTTCCTTGTAGAAAAAGGTCATCAGCAGCGAGGCAATATGTGCACCATCAACATCAGCATCCGTCAGGATGATGACTTTCTCATACCGAAGCCGTTCTTCGTCATAATCTGCCCCGGCACCACAGCCGAGTGCTTCGATCAGATCCTTGAGTTCCTGATTGCCCTTCAGCTTGTCACGGGTCGCGCTGGCGACGTTCAGGATTTTACCCCGCAGCGGCAGCACCGCCTGGGTAGCCCGGTCCCGCGCCTGCTTGGCAGACCCGCCAGCAGAGTCACCCTCGACCAGAAAGATTTCAGTTCCATCGGACACCGAACGGGTACAGTCCGCCAGCTTGCCCGGAAGCCGCAGCCGCCGTGTGGCAGACTGGCGCTTCATTTCCTTCGCCTCTTTCCGGCGGCGGCGCATATCGGCGCTTTCAATCGCCCGGTCCAGCAAGGCCTTTGCTGAATCACCATCCGCCGACAGCCAGTGATCGAAATGATCCTTCACCGCCATCTCGACCAGTCGTGTGGCAGAGGCTGATGTCAGCTTGTCCTTGGTCTGGCCCTGAAACTGCGGATCAGGAACGAACGCAGACAACATGCCGCAGGCGCCGCCGACCACATCTTCTGCCATGATCTTGGCGGCCTGCTTGTTCCCGATCAGTTCGCCATACCCTTTCAGCCCGCGCAGTAATGCCGTGCGGATACCGGATTCATGGGTGCCGCCTTCCGGTGTCGGGATCGTGTTGCAGTAGCTGTTAAAGAAGCCGTCATCATCCATCGGCCAGGCCACCGCCCATTCACAGCGACCCTGCTTGTCCGGAAAATCCGCATGACCGGCAAACATTACAGGTGTTACCGTCTTGCGCCCCTTGAGCACTTCCTCAAGATAATCACCCAGTCCACCGGGGAAATGCAGAACCGCCGTTTCCGGTGTCTCGTCACCGTCCTTGATCAGTTCAGAAGCACAGCGCCAGCGAATCTCCACCCCCTTGTAGAGGTAGGCCTTCGAGCGGGCCAGCTTGTAGAGCAGTGATGGCTTGAAGCCCGCCCGCGCACCGAAAATCTCCGGATCCGGATGAAACGTGACCGCCGTCCCCCGACGGTTACTGACCGCCCCCACATCTTTCAGTTCTGATGTCGGATGCCCCTTGCTGTAGGTCTGACGCCACAGTCGTTTATCGCGGGCAATCTCGACTTCCAGATTATCCGAGAGCGCATTAACAACAGAAATACCAACCCCGTGCAGGCCACCTGATGTCTCATAGACCTTGTTGGAAAACTTACCCCCTGAATGCAGGGTGGTGAGAATCACTTCCAGCGCCGATTTGTCGGTGAATTTGGGATGCGGGTCGATGGGAATACCACGCCCGTTATCACGAACCGTCAGCAGGTCCCCCGCGGCCAGTTCGAACTCGATCCGGCTGGCATGTCCCGCAACGGCTTCGTCCATTGCGTTATCCAGCACTTCCGCGGCCAGATGATGCAGCGCCCGTTCGTCCGTGCCGCCAATATACATGCCCGGACGCCGGCGCACCGGCTCCAGGCCTTCAAGAACCTCGATATCCTTGGCTGAATAGCCCGGATCGATTGCCGCCGAAGCGGATGAATTAAACAGATCTGCCATGCCCGCATTATAGATTTGCCGTGAACAGGCGCAAGCTTCATGCTGTAGTATAATTGACGACAATCACCAATATCTTGTGGATCAGTGGCGATGAGCGATAACGACTCCCCCCGTGGTGAACTGGCCATCCGGACCATCGCGATGCCGGCCGATACAAACCCGTCCGGCGACATCTTCGGCGGCTGGCTGCTGGCCCAGATGGACCTTGCCGGCGGCACGACGGCCTGGCGCAGAGCCCATGGCCGGGTCGCCACCATTGCCGTTGATGGCATGACCTTCTACCGGCCCGTCCGGGTCGGGGATGTGCTCTGCTGCTATGCCGAGCTGATCCGTGAGGGAAACACGTCTCTGACCTACCGGATTGAAGCCTGGGTATTGCGGGGGCCGGAAGGCCCGGACCGCGAAAAGGTCACGGAAGGGCAGTTCACCTTTGTTGCAATTGACGACAATGGCCGGCCACGGCAGCTTCCAAAAAGATAACAGCAGCAACCTTCAAAGAGTGCTTCCCGGTTTCTCAGGCTGTCTTACCTGTCGCCAGCCAAGCCAGGACAGGGCCAGGAAACCGATCAGCAGCAGGATACTGGCCGCTCCCCAGCCAGAAGCAACCGCCTGCTCTATGCTGCGGCCAAAAAGGTAGCCGCCCCCAACCAGCAACAGGCACCAGAGTGCAGCCGAAGTCAGGTTGAGCAGCGTGAAATGTCGCCATTGCATGTCTCCCAACCCGACCGGAAGTGCACCAATTGTCCGCATGCCCTTCGGATAACGATAGAGAAAGATATAGGCAGCGCCATACCGCTGCATCAGCAGCTGCGCTCTGGCCATCATCCGCTGCAACCGTTCCCGCCGTAGCATGAAACCGATGCCATAGCGACGGGCGACAAAAAAACGTAGCTCGTCACCAAGATATCCACCGGCAAGAGTGACCGCGGCGACAATCATCACATCAAGCGATCCGTACTGCGCCACCAGTCCGGCAAACAAAGGCAATGCGCCACTTTTCAGGGCGCAATAGGCAAACAGCAGAATGTAGACCAGCGTCCCATATTCAAGAATAAGGCTGTTGATCTGTGCCACGACAAACTGTCCCGTTGATGACTCACCGGCTGATCTGGTGATCCTGCGACAGAATATAAAGCAAAATCAGTGTTTTCAGCTGCCCGTCGTCTCAGTTGCCTGTTTCTGCCGGGCTGCGCTTGCAATGGCGGTCGCGGCAGCGACAGCACTGGCGTCAGACATCTGTTCGTCCCCGGGAGCCGTCTTTTCATCTCCGCCCTTGTCAACCGAGACCCTGACTTCAGGCCGGGCAAAACTGATACCGTTGTCCGCGAATGCCTTCTGAACAGCGGCATAGGCGTGGCGACGGATCAGGAACTGCTTGCCGGGTTTGCACATGAACTTGGTTGAGATGATGAGACCGTAATCATCGACCTCCACCACACCCTGCGATTTGAAAGGCTGAATGAAATCTTCACCGACATCCGGATGTTCCAGCAGGCTGGCGCCGACCTTCTTGATGATCTTCCGTGCCTGTTCCAGATCTGCGTCAAAATTTACCCGAAAGCGCAATTTCATGATCGCCCAGTCCCGGCTGTAGTTCGACAGGCGCGTGATCTCGCCAAACGGCACCGTATGCAATGCGCCGCGATGGTGGCGCAGTTGCAGGGACCGCGTTGCTATTCGCTCGACGGACCCCTTCACATCACCGAGATCAACATATTCACCAAGCCGGAAAGCATCATCCATCAGGAAGAACGCTCCGGATACAATATCGCGAACCAGCGTTTGCGAACCAAAGCCGATGGCAAGACCGACAACGCCTGCACCCGCCAGTACAGGGGCAATATTTACCCCGAGCGATGACAATATGATCATCAGGGCAATCACGGCTATCGTCACCTGCCCGGCTCGCCTGAACAACGGCAGCAGGGTGCGCATCCGCGACAACCCGGCGCCACCGATTTCCATTTCAGAGCTGTCATGTCCCTCGCTGATCAGAGAGGCATCTTCCTCGGCAATCTTCCGGTTAGCCCAGACATTTAAAATCTGCCACAGGCTATAGGCCACCAGCAGCACCACGCCGACCTCCAGCAGACCACGCCCCACGGCAGAGGCGACAGCATCCGTCCGTCCCAGAAGATCGAACCGCCAGCCCGTAAGCAGGATAAACAACGACCCCACAGCAACCGCAATCCGCAGAACCCGGAGAACGGAAGGAGTTACATCATCACCGGAGCCCGTCAGGTTATGAGATTCACGCTGGGCCGCTGCATCAAACATCGGCCAGACCGACAGAATGGCAATTGTGGACAAGCCCGCACCGAACAACGGCGTCGTTCCAAGCGTGGCCATACCGACAAGAAGAGCCCAGAGAACCGGAATTCCGGCAGCCATCAGCCAGGGATAAAGCCGGGCAAACCGTCGACGGCCGGAGGAGGCGGCAGAGCCGGAGAGATCGCGCTGCAAGGCTTCGCGCCCCAGCACAAAGACGATTGAAAAACCCAGCATCATCACCGTGCCAACCATCAGCAGCAGCAATAAATGGACATCCCCGTGAATACCCATGACGGCAAACAGAGCGCAGGTGAAAAAGCCGAACGCCCCGAGCGCCATTGAAACCAGCACGCCACGATGAATTGCCAGCGCTTCGGAATTTGAAAACGAGGTTATCCGCATCGCAGGAATTCGGATGCCAAGAAACGACCGGCTGAAGCTTGCAACAAGCCGGAGGATAACGATTGCCGACAGATAAAAAGCGAACGCGATACGATCCACCGATCCGCCGGTTTCGATTACGAAAAAGATCACGATAGCGACAACAGAAAACAGCAGGATGAACAACCCGTCCCGCAACAGCGACTCCGCCAGAGCGCGTAGTTTGAGCCAGAGTGTCAGATCGGATGGAATCTCGACGGCACCGCTTCTCGCAATTCGTCGCCGGACAGCAAACTCACAACCAAAACCACCAAGAAGTGCAACAATAAAAGCCATGAGGAACAAGGCCATACCGCCTTCCTCACGATCTCCGAACAGGATATTCCCCGCCTGTCGGAACGCATCCGGCAACCCGCCATAGGCACCAAATATATCCCCCAGCCGTTCACGAATCCGGCCGAAATCGGATTGCAGAGAGTAAGCAATATCCGCAGGATTGAAATTGCGGGAATCAGCGGGGCCCGGCGTGGCAAGTTTCTCGGCAACAATCGCCCGCAACTCGGCATCCGACAGCCGTGCAAGATCGGCCTCGGTAACGGGCGGCTTGGCGGCAGCAACATCTGCGCTGACACCAGGAGACGCCCAGCCCAGCAATCCGGCCAGCAGCGCAGCAAATACCCATTTTGTCATCCTGATCGTCTCCCCCGAATCTGACATCTGCGCCTTGAAGGCGGCAGTTTACGCCGACACTATCGGTCAAAGCCGCAGAGATGAACAGCTTTGGCCCTCTGCCAGGAGAGTCCGGAGAAGACGGATGCAACAAGTTCAGATCATCAGCCGATAAAACCGGGGCGGACTGACCGGAGGATATTGCCGGTCAGTCCATCAGCATCAGAATGCTCTCACCCGGATCAGGAAGCAGCACCCGGCTTTGCGGTTCCACCACTCAGTCGTTGTCCCAGCATAGCAATGCGTCGGCAGACCACATAGAAAACCGGTGTGAACAGCAAGCCAAAGCCGGTCACACCCAGCATGCCGAAGAACACCGCTGTCCCCAGCGCCTGACGCATTTCGGAACCTGCACCGGAAGCGATCATCAGCGGTACAACACCCAGAATGAAGGCCAGAGAGGTCATCAGGATCGGGCGCAGACGAACCCGTGCCGCCTCCACCGCGGCCTCGACAACGCTCATGCCCGCATCTTCTGCCTGCCGGGCAAACTCGACGATCAGGATCGCGTTCTTTGCCGACAGGCCAACCAGCACAACCAGCCCGATCTGGGTCAGAATGTTGTTATCCATACCGCGCCACATCACACCACTGACCGCCGCCAGCAGACACATCGGCACGATCAGAATGACCGCAAAGGGCAATGCCCAGCTTTCATACTGTGCCGCCAGCAACAGGAAGACGAAGATGACCGACGCCCCGAAAATCAACAGGATGGAACCCGAAGCCAGTTTTTCCTGCAAAGACAGTTCCGTCCATTCCAGGGTGAAACCGTCAGGCAGTGCCTGAGCCGCAAGTCGCTCCATCTCCGCCAGCGCTTCACCGGTTGAAATGCCTGCAGACGCATTCCCCTGCAGGGCGACCGACGGATACAGATTATAGCGCAACACACGATAGGGGCCGGTCGTATCCCGGAACGCAGCGACAGACCCCAGCGGAGTCATGTCACCACTGTCATTACGGGTCCGGAGTTTTGCCACATCGCTGACCGTTCTCCGGAACTCGCCATCAGCCTGCGCGGTCACCCGGTAGGTTTTCCCGAGCATGTTGAAGTCGTTGACATAGGCCGAACCGAGATAGGTCTCCAGAGTATCGAACACACGCTGAATCGGGATGTTGAGCTGTTCCGCCCGCACCCTGTCAATTTCAGCATAAATCTTCGGCGTACCTGTGTTGAAGGTCGTGAAAACACTGGTCAGCTTCGGCGACTGATTGGCCACCCCTGCAAGTCCCCATGCCACACCCTCAAGCGCTTTGACACCACGCCCCCGGCGATCTTCAACTACTCCCTTGAAGCCACCGGCATTACCGACACCTGGTACAGGTGGCGGAGGCACGACAAAGACGTTCGCCTCCTTCACCTGCGCACCAATTCCACGCAGATTATTCAGAATACCGCCATAGGAGACGCCTGCTGCCGCCCGTGTCCCGAAGTCTTCAAGAGTTACGAAAATTGCACCGGCATTCGGTGCATTGGTGAAAGTCGCCCCGTCAAAGCCTGCGAACACAGCTGCGCTGGAAACGCCATCAACCTCAAGAATACTTGCCGTCACCTTGCGGACCACCTTGTCCGTCCGTTCCAGGGTCGATCCCGGCGGCAACTGAATGACCGTGATGAAATATCCCTGATCCTGTGCCGGAATAAAGCCTGTCGGAACACGTTCAAACTGAAAGGCCGTGAGCATGACAAGCCCGGCATAGGCAACCAGTACCAGCACTGAAAACCGTACCAGCTGCCCGGTCAGGCGGGCATAACCGTTCGACAGCTTGTCAAAAGCCCAGTTGAATCCCTGAAAGAGCTTCCTTACCGGCCAGAGCAGAACAGTGCCCCGCTTCTCGGTATCGCCCTTGTGTTTCAGCAGGATGGCGCTGAGCGCCGGGCTGAGCGTCAGTGAAACCAGCGCAGAAATCGCCGTAGCCGTTGCGATGGTAACCGCAAACTGACGATAAAACTGACCGCTGATTCCCTCCACAAAAGTTGTCGGAATGAACACTGCTGCCAGCACCAGCGCGATGGCAATCAGCGCACCGCCGACTTCATCCATTGTCTTGTGTGCGGCCTCTTTCGGCGACAGGCCATCCTGCAGATTTCGTTCGATATTCTCGACCACGACAATCGCATCATCGACCACGATACCGATTGCCAGCACCATTCCGAAAAGGGTCAGATTGTTAATGGAATATCCAAGCGCCGACATCATGGCAAAAGTACCAATCAGCGAAATCGGGATAGCCAGAATCGGGATGATTGAAGCGCGCCAGGATTGCAGGAATAGAATAACCACGAGCACGACCAGCAGGATGGCTTCATAGATCGTCATTTCAACGGCATCGACTGATTTCGCAATATAGGCCGTCGGATCATAAATGATGTCATAGGCCAGTCCGTCCGGGAAATTCGCCGACGCTTCTTTCATCAGCGCCCGCACTTCAGACGCAGCTTCCAGTGCATTTGATCCCGGTCGCTGGAAGATGGCGATGGCAACAGCCGGGTCGGTTCCCAGATAGGCCAGCGAATTATAATCACGCGCGCCGAGTTCGATCCGCGCCACATCACCGAGCCGCGTTACCTTTCCGCCGCTTCCGGCTTTCACGATAATGCGTTCGAACTGCTTTACATCTTCCAGCCTGCCCTGTGTTTCGACGGCAAGCTGGAAAGCCCCGGGATTGGTGACCGGCGCCTGATTCAGCGAACCGGCAGCCACCTGTACATTCTGCGCCCGTACGGCCTCGACAACATCACTGGCCGTCATATCCAGTTCGGCAATCCGTTCCGGGTTCAGCCAGATCCGCATCGAATAATCGCTGCCACCAAACAGCTGAACCTGCCCGACACCTGAAAGCCGGAGCATGCGGTCTTCAATCTGAAGCGAGGCATAGTTCGAGACATAGAGTGAATCGAGCTTTTCCCCCGGCGAATACATATGCACGACCATCATCAGGTCGGGGGAATTCTTGCGCGTTGTCACACCAAGGCGACGAACTGATTCAGGCAGGCGGGCTTCTGCAATCGCCACCCGGTTCTGCACAAGCACCTGTGCCGCATCGAGATCAGTGCCGAGTTCAAAGGTAACCGTGATGGTTACCGAACCGTCACCTGTCGATTGTGACGACAGATACAGCATGCCCTGAACGCCGTTGATCTCTTCCTCCAGCGGGCTGGCAACCGTGTTCGCCAATGTCTCTGCTGACGCACCGGGATAGCTGGCACGGACCTGAATTGTCGGCGGTGCAATTTCCGGATATTGCGCAATCGGCAGTGACATGGCGGAGATGCCGCCGATCAGGACGATGAAGATCGAAACAACCGTCGAGAAGATCGGACGGTCGACGAAAAAATGTGCGAATTTCATGAGTTTTGCTCTTTCCCGCCGGCCTTACTGACCCGGCTGGCCATTCGGCCAGGGTTCAATCTTAACCTCATTCGGCGTAACCGGCTGACCAAATCTGGCCCGCAGGACACCGTTGACAATGATCCGGTCGGTCTTCTCCAGACCCTTGCGGATAATGCGCAGCCCCAGTTCATTCGGCCCGACCCGGACCACCTTCGGCTGGACCAGGTTGTTCTCATCCAGTGTCAGGATAAGCTTCCGTGACTGGTCGGATACGATTGCGGATTCAGGCACCAGAATGGCTTCATAAACGGATGACCCCGGAAGCCGCAGCCGGCCAAACTGACCGGGCAGTAAAAAACCGTCATCGTTCGGCAAGGTCGCCCGCACCCGGATCGTTCCGGTGCCTGCGTCAATGGCACTATCGACGAAATCAATCCGCCCCTTGTAGGACCAGACGTCTTCATCCGGCAGGCGCACTTCAATTTCGGTGCCACCATCTCTGGTCGACTTCAGATCGCCACGCCGGTTGGCCCGTTCATAGCTGAGATATTCCGTCTCGCTCATGTCGAATTCAAAATGGATCGGATCAAAGGCGACGATCCTGGTCAGGAGGGTGGTCGTGCCCGAGCCCGAAACCAGATTCCCCACATCGACACGGCTGTCTGAAATACGTCCGCTGATCGGTGCCCGGACTTCAGCAAACTCGATGTCCAGCTGCGCAGAGCGCAAGTCAGCTTCTGCTGCGGCAATATCAGCCGAAGCCACCAGACGGTCGCTGATCCGCTGTTCCAGGGTTGCCTTTGGCAGGGTGCCGCGGGTTACCAGTTGCTGGCCACGCTCCACTTCCTGATTGGCAAACTGGTATCTGGCGCGGGCTGACGCCAGCTCTGCCACAGCCCGCGACTTCGCCGCCTCAAACGGGCGCTTGTCGATACTGAACAGCAGATCGCCGGTCTGTACCATCTGACCGTCCCGGAAATGCACCGCTTCAACATAACCACTGACCCGCGGACGTATTTCAACATCCTGAGAGGCATGGAACCGCCCGTTGAACTCATCCCA
Organism: Alphaproteobacteria bacterium HT1-32; assembly: GCA_009649675.1. NCBI lineage: Bacteria > Pseudomonadati > Pseudomonadota > Alphaproteobacteria > Alphaproteobacteria bacterium HT1-32. Next base: position 346,706 of record WJPL01000001.1, read on the forward strand.
TTCGATAATTTCCTTGGCCAGCGGGGCTGCCACATCAACTGCCGGAGGGGGAGGTGCCGAGGGCGCAGCCGCACTGTTGGAAGACTGATCGTCACAGGCGGTCAATGCCACAAGAGCCAGGGGCAGAACAACAAACAGACGCGCGCGCATCCAGCATACTCCAAAATAGATTACATCATTTGTTGCAGCACAATGTGAGGTCAGCCGGGCAAATTGCCATCCTTCAGACCAAGATTTTATTGCAATGCAGCAATAGACTGTACTGTCTAGTTTACTTTGTCAACTCGACGATGCCAGCAATGATGCATTGCCGCCCGCTGCTGTGGTATCGATGCACAGATGACGTTCGTGGATAAATACGCTTTCCATTCCCGGTTCCGTTGACAGTTGCGGCAACGGCCCCTTGCCATCGGACAGCAGTTTCCGAATCTTGCCAACTGACAGCTGGTCACCCCAGAAACAGACGGCACTGACACCCCGAAGTTCGGACAGTTGTTCCGGTGACAGTTTGCCGTTGATGACCAGCGCACCCTTGATCTCCGTCAGACCGGGAGTGACAGCAACAACGGCACAGCCGCTGGACAGTGCTTCTTCTGCCTGCAACTTCGCCGCCTCTATTCCCGGACCAAGACAGAGCACGGTTCCCCGGCAATAGACTGACAGCCGGTTGGACTCGCCCGTCGGGCCAGGCAGGTCATGCCTGCGTATCGCGTCATGCACAGGCTTCACAGAAGCATCAAGAAGCTTCTGGACCGCCGCAACGCGGACCGCAGCGCCCCCGGCGTCTTCAGCTTCAAGATCAGCCAGCCGGGTAAACCGCGGCAGATAATTCGGTCCACCGGCCTTCGGGCCAGTGCCCGACAGTCCTTCTCCGCCAAATGGCTGAGACCCGACGATGGCCCCGATCTGATTACGGTTCACATACAGATTTCCCGCCTGCACCCGTTCGATGACCTGCTGAACACGGTCATCAATCCTGGTATGCAGACCAAAGGTCAGACCATATCCGGTTGCGTTGACCGCATCGACAACCTCGTCAATCTCATCGGCTTCAAATGTCGCCACATGCAGAACCGGACCAAAAATCTCTTCCTCAAGGTCCGCAATACCATTGATACTGATCACCGCCGGTGCGACGAAAGTGCCACCAGACGGGACTTCGAGGCGCTTCATCAACCGGCCTTCGACAGCCGCCATTTCCACATGTGATTCAATTTTTTCCAGCGCCTCCCGGTCGATGACCGGGCCGACATCCGTTGCCAGGTCCCAGGGCGCACCAATCAGAAGCTCATCCATCGCCCCGAACAGCATTTCCAGCAGCTTCTGGGCGACATCTTTCTGGACATATAAAACCCGAAGTGCCGAACAACGCTGCCCCGCGCTCTGGAAAGCCGAAGCGACGATATCCCGGACCGCCTGCTCCGGCAGCGCCGTGGAATCGACAATCATCGCATTCAGCCCACCCGTTTCCGCAATCAGCGGCGCCTTCGGGTTACCCGTGGCCACCATCGACCTGTTGATGATCCGGGCAGTCTGGGTCGAACCGGTAAAACAGAACCCGTCAATTTCCGGCGCCCCGGCCAGTGCTGCACCGACGGTCGGACCATCGCCCGGGATCAGTTGCAGGGTCGCCGCAGGCACACCGGCCTGATGCAGTAACTCCACAGCCCGTGAGGCAATCAGCGGCGTCTGTTCCGCTGGTTTGGCGACCACCGCATTACCGGCAGCAAGTGCCGCCGACAACTGACCGGTAAAGATCGCCAGCGGGAAATTCCAGGGCGATACACAGGCAAATACTCCCCGTGCCTGCCGGTCAGCACCCAGCGTTTCTGCCTGCACCGCGTAATAGCGCAGAAAATCGACAGCCTCGCGGATTTCGGCAACACAGTCGGACTGGGTCTTGCCCGCTTCCCGTGCCAGCAGCGCAAACATCTCGCCCGCATGCTCTTCGTACAGATCAGCCGCTTTGTTCAGAATCGCCCCGCGTTCGCCCGGCGTTATGGACGACCAGCCGGCCATTGCTGAACGGGCATCCTCAAGCGCGCCGGCAACTGTTGCGGCGTCGCCTGTTGTGACATGCCCGACTATATCCTGATGATTGGCCGGATTGATGATCTCAACTGTCTCACCCCCGGTTGCAGCCCGGACAGTTATTGGCTTTGCCTGCCACTGGTGATTTTCCCAGCGGGACCGGCTCTCCTCTATGTCCGCCAGATCATCCAGATCGGTCAGATCCCAGCCACGGGCATTTACCCGGCCAGCCCCGTACAGGGCCTTTGGCTGGCGGATATTCGGATTTGCCTGATTGTCACCAAGCTTCTCAACCGCAGAAAACGGATCCGTCGAAATTGCTTCAGGAGACAGCGTCTCATCGACAATCTGGTTCACAAAGGAACTGTTGGCACCGTTCTCCAGCAGCCGCCGCACCAGATAGGCCAGCAAATCCTCATGCGCGCCAACCGGCGCATAAATGCGACAGCGGGTTCCAGCCTCACCGAGCACCACATTATGCAATGACTCGCCCATGCCATGCAGACGCTGAAATTCAAACGCCTGCCCTTCTTCTGCCATTTCCAGAACTGCCGCCACGGTATGGGCATTATGGGTCGCAAACTGCGGATAGATACGGTCTGTCATGCCCAGCAGACGGCGGGCACAGGCGATATAGCTGACATCCGTTGAGGTCTTGCGGGTAAAAACCGGAAAGCCATCAAGACCCAGTGTCTGTGCCCGTTTGATTTCAGTATCCCAGTAGGCCCCCTTGACGAGACGCACCATAATCCGGCGGTTCAGCAGTCCGGCAAGCTCATACAACCAGCTGATGACGTGGGACGCCCGTGGTCCGTATGCCTGCACCACCACCCCGAAACCATCCCAGCCTTTCAGCGCCGGATCTGACAGAATGGCCGCAATCACACCCAGCGACAGGTCGAGGCGATCTGCTTCCTCCGCATCAATGTTGAAGCCCATACCGGCAGACTTCGCCAGCAGGGCCAGTGAGCGGGCACGGGCAACCAGTTCAGACATTACCCGTTCACGCTGGGCAACTTCATAGCGCGGATGCAGCGCCGACAGCTTGACGGAAATACCGGGATTCTCGCGAATGTCCTTCGACTTGCAGGCACCGGCCAGCGCCGTGATCGCATCGGAATAAGACAGATGATACCGTCTGGCGTCCCCTTCGGTCCGGGCGGCTTCACCCAGCATGTCATAGGAATAGGTATAGCCCTTCTTCTCCATACGGGCGGCCCGGTCACGGGCAGATTCGATCGACTGGCCAAGCACAAACTGGCTGCCCAGATCCCGCATGGCATGGCTGACCGCCGTGCGGATCACCGGCTCTCCCAGCCGCTTCACCGCGCCGCGCAATGTTGCCGCAAGTCCGCGATTGCTTTCCTTCAGCACCTTGCCGGTCAGCAGCAACGCCCATGTCGAGGCATTGACCAGCGGAGAACTGGAATGGCCGATATGCTTCCCCCAGTCGGACGGCGCAATCTTGTCTTCAATCAGCGCCTCAATGGTTTCCTCGTCCGGCACCCGCAGCAGCGCCTCTGCCAGACACATCAGGGCAACGCCTTCCTGTGTCGACAGTCCGTATTCAGCGAGGAACACTTCCATCAGTCCGGGATCGGACCTGTCGCGAACCTTTTGTATCAGGTCTGCGCCACGTCGGCAGATCGCCTGACGAACATCCGCATCAAGACCGGCCATCCGGACCAGGTCGCTGACCACCTTCGCTTCATCAGGAAGATTTGTTGCCCGGATTTTCTGCCGTAATTCCGTGAGATGATCTGAAGACACCGACATCGCTAGCACTCCCAAAGGACCAATCTCCGGACTTTAGCAGAGCTTTTGTTTTCATGCCGTCCAAAGGCGTCTATCATTTCAGGCAATTCGGCTAAATTTATCCTGATAAATGAGCACAAATGATCGATTCAAAACAGATCAGCAGTGAATTTGACCGGTATGATCGCAAGATACTGGAGATACTGGCTGAAAATGGCCGCCTCACGATCACCGAACTTGCAGACCGGATCGGGCTGTCAAAAACCCCCTGTCAGAACCGGGTAAGACGACTGGAAAAAGACGGCGTGATACGGGGCTATCGTGCCATTCTGGACCCGGTATCCATGGGTGCTGCCCATATCGCCTTTGTCGAGGTTCAGTTGTCTGACACCCGCGAGGCAGCACTCCGTGCCTTCAATGTCGCCGTGCAGGGGCTGCGACCGGTTGAAAGCTGCCACATGATCGCCGGTGGCTTCGATTATCTGCTGAAAGTCAGAACCCGCGATATCGCCAGCTATCGTAAGTTCCTCGGAGAGACACTCTCCGCCCTGCCGAACGTCGCACAAACCCGGACATATGTCGTGATGGAAGCAGTAAAGGATACCGGCGCCTGAGTGACGGCTCTGATTTTCCGGTCGCACCGAAAGGTTTCCCCCGCTAGCATTGACCCTCACCCTGCCTGCGCGAATTAAATCCCCGGACCTGATCAGATGTTCTCCCTGACAACGACTGTTGCCCTTACGGTTGCCATGCTGGCCACCTCTCTTCTGTCGGGCATCTTCGGAATGGCGGGTGGCATGATACTGATGGGCATCCTGATTGCCCTGCTGCCGCTGCCTGCCGCCATGGTTCTGCACGGGGTATCACAGCTTGCTTCAAACGGCTGGCGGGCATGGCTCTGGCGTCACCACGTCAATCCCCGGATCGCCATCGAATATATTATCGGTGCCGTCATCGCTCTCAGCCTCAGCCTGCTGGTCAAATATGTTCCGGAAAAACCTTATGCGCTGATCTCCCTCGGTCTGCTGCCCTTCATCGCCCGCGCAATACCTGACCGGCTGACCCCGGACATGATGAAACGGGGACATTCCGTTCTCTGCGGCATCATCTGCGTCACCGTACAGATCACCACCGGCATCGCCGGCCCCATTCTGGATACCTACTTCATCCGTTCCGGCCTCGACCGCAAAGCCATCGTTGCCACCAAAGCCAGTGTTCAGGTCTTCGGCCATATATCGAAGCTGATCTATTTCGGCGCACTGATTGACGAGGCCGCCGGCGTCGACCCAGTCCTTGCAGCCATTGCCATCGTCTGCGCCGTCGTCGGCACCACGCTTGCCAGCCGGGTGCTGGAGGTGATGACAGAAGCCCAGTTCAGAAAATGGACCAATCTGATCATCACCTGCGTCGCACTGACCTATATCGCCAACGGCCTCTGGCTGCTGATCCGGTAACGACTGCCACCCGGTTTCCTGAACCCGGCGGCGATTGCCTAAAGTTTCAGGCCGCAGCTTTCAAACGCCGCTTTCGTTGCCGCTTTCTCAGCATCCGTCAGTTGCAGCAACGGCTTGCGAACCGGGCCACCGGCCTGGCCCAGCAGTTCCTGCCAGTATTTCTGATGGGCCTGCGGCTTGCCGCCGGGACGGGTATCCTTCAGGGCCTTGCGAACCGGCTCCAGACTGTCCCGAACCTTGCGGGCGGCCTCGACCTCACCTTTGAACGCAAGATCGGTATATTCGCGCATCCGCTTGTCGTTCTTGGTCTGAAGCAGATAAGGCGGTGACGAGCAGAGGTAGAGACGCCAGTTAAGCTCGACGATATTATCAAACCATTCATCTTCCGACGCGGTGCTGACAATCAGCTTGTCACCGGCAAGGCGGGTCAGTTCCTTATACATCTCGCGCTCAACGCTGTATTTGATCGCGACGATATTCGGCAGATCAGCGATCCGGGCGCAGAGTTCCGGGCTCATCAGATAGCCGGAGTCCGGGTGGCTCCACATGGCGATACCGATATTCACCTGCTCGGAGACAGCCTTGTAATAGGCCATCAGGGTTTCGTCCTGGTCATGGATGAAATGCAGAATCGGCGCATGAACGACGATGTAGTCGGCCCCGACCGCTTCTGCATGCTTCGCCAGTTCGATCACCGTATCGAAATTCTGGTCAGAGCAGGACATGATCGTCCCGGCAGCGCCGCCAACCTCATCAACCGCAATTTCAAAATTCCGCTTCCGCTCCTCGATCGACATGGAGAAGAACTCGCCCTGTTTACCGGCGATGAAGAAGCCGTCGATCTCCAGATCATCGATCCAGTGCCGCAGATTGGCGCGAAGTCCCGCTTCATTCATGGAAGAATCCGGGTTGAACGGATTCAGGGCAGCAGCCCAGATACCGGTCATATTCTCGCGGGCGTAATCCTTGGCGTCATTGCGGCTGTATTTCATCTGAACGTCCTCTGTCGATCTCTGGTTATTTTGTCCTGACTATGACGATGGCCGAAAATTATGTCGAGACCCCGTTTTGATCTACTGGCGAATTGGCGTTGCACCGTTATGATCGGACATAACATCTATCAGGGAAGGGCAGACCAGCATGCGCATTGGCGAATCACAGGTTCGGGTTGAAGATGACAGGCTGTTACGGGGCGGCGGACGCTACACAGCCGACCACAAGGCAGACGGTGAAGCCCGGATGGTCATCCTGCGCGCACCCCTCGCTGCGGGGCGTATCCTCGAACTGGATATCAGTGACGCACGCGACATGCCGGGTATCATCGACATCATCACCCATGCCGACCTGAAACAGGAAGGCATCGGCCCGATCCTGCCGGTGATCAAACATCCGGCCCCCGATGGCGGTGAGATGTACGCCCCGGAATTCATGCCGCTGGCGGGTGAGCGTGTCATGCATGTGGGCGAGCCGGTTGCGGCGATCATTGCTGAAAGCCTTGCCGAAGCCGAAGCCGCCCTGGAAGCCATCATTCTGGATATTGATGAGGAACCGTCAGTTTGCGATTGTCTGGACGCCATCAAGCCGGATGCGCCGAAAATCTGGCCCGAAAAACCAGACAACAGGGTTTTCCTGTTCGAACAGGGCGATAGCGCGAAGGTCGAGGACGCTTTCTCTAAAGCCGCGCATATTGTTGAAGAGCGTTTTCGTATCACCCGCATTACCGCGGTGGCCATGGAGCCGCGCGCTGCGCTGGCCAGCTATGACGCGGATACCGAACGTTTCAGGCTGGTTCACGGCGCCCAGTCAGCGCACCGGCAGCAGGCCCCCATGGCCGCTATCCTCGGTGTGAAACCGGACCAGCTGCAACTGGTCGTCGCCGATACCGGTGGCGGGTTCGGCATGAAGAATGCCCCTTACGCGGAATATATGCTGTCGCTGATTGCCGCCCGGCGCACCGGCCGCACGATCCGCTGGATTGCGACCCGCCTCGAATCCTTCATGGCCGACGCACAGGCGCGGGATCAGGTCGCCGATGCGGCCCTTGCGTTGGATGCAGACGGCAATTTCATCGGACTTCGGGTAAAAACAGTGGCCGGACTGGGTGCCTATATGGGGCCGATGTCCGGACATCCGCCGACGATGAATGTTGGCAGCCTGTCCGGTGTCTATCGCACCCCGGCCATTCATGTCAGCGTCACCGGCGTCCATACCAACACCATGTATACCGCACCCTATCGTGGGGCCGGGCGACCGGAAGCAACTTACGTCATTGAACGCCTGATCGACATCGCCGCCCGCAAGCTGGGCCGTGACCGGGCCGATATACGCCGTCAGAACATGATCACTGCTGAACAAATGCCCTATGATACGGGTTTTGTTTTCACTTATGATTCCGGCAATTTCCCGGCGGTGCTGGACCGCACACTGGAACTGTCGGACTGGGCGGGATTTGAAGACCGCCGGGCAGAGGCAAAGGCACGGGGAAAACTGCGCGGGATTGGTATCTCCTGCCCGATTGAAATTGCCGGTGGCCCGTTCAACGGACCGGCGCCAGAATTTGCCCGCATCGAACTGACCACTGACGGCAAGGCGACGGCCTTCATCGGCTCTGTCGATTCCGGACAGGGGCATCAGACCGTGTTTCGCCAGATGATCTGCCAGCAACTCGACATCAGTCCGGAAGATGTCACCATCATCTCCGGTGACAGTGACCGGGTCTCGAAAGGGACCGGCAGTTTCGGCTCTCGCTCGATGGGGGCTGCGGGCACTGCCATCAATACAACCGTCCTCGACATTTCCGAGCAGCTGAAGCCGAAAGCCAGCGAAATGCTGGAAACCCATGTCGCTGACATTAACTTCAGTGACGGAACTTTCCGGGTAACCGGAACTGACCGGATGGTGCGGCTGATCGACGTGCTTCAGGAACAGGCCACACCAATAGATGCGGAATCCTTTGTCGGCGCAGACAATGCCACTTTCCCGAACGGATGCCATATCTGCGAAGTCGAGATCGACCCCGACACCGGCGACATGGAGATGAAATCCTATATCGTGGTTGATGATGTCGGCACGGTCATCAACCCGCTGTTGCTGAAAGGCCAGATTCATGGCGGCGTGGCCCAGGGTGCCGGTCAGGCCCTCATGGAGAACATTCATTACGATCCGGACAGCGGCCAGCTGATCTCTGCCTCTTTCATGGATTACGGCATGCCACGGGCTGACACCTTCTCCGAGATCGAGGTCGAGGCGCTTTCAGTCCCGACGAAAGTAAACCCACTCGGTGTAAAGGGTGCCGGTGAAGCCGGTACGGTTGGCGCTCTGCCTGCCTGTGTCAGTGCCGTTTGCGATGCCATTGATGTTGATCATATGGATATGCCGACGACACCGGAGCGGGTCTGGCGGGCCTTGCAAGGTAAAGCCTGATATCGCACCCCGCTTGCGTCGGCTCCGGGGCAAGCGGGCGGTTGAAACGAACAACCTTTTAATCCTCATCATCCCCGGGCGACCGAAAGGCCGGTTGTCCGGGATCTCTGTTACTGGAGAAGACTTCCAGACCTTCCGGTTTTGATGTCCGGGCATCAATGGCCGCTCATTTCCTGAGATCAGCCAACAGTTCAGGGCGTTGACTCCATCGGGCCTTCCTGTTTAATTTCAAATTGTCGACAATCGACTGGACACAGTATGCCATTAGAATTCGAACGTCCGCAGGCGCTTGTGGAAAGCGTGCAGGAAGCCCTGATGAACCTGATCTTCAGTGGTGAACTGAATGCCGGCGAACGGCTGAACGAAGCCGCTATCGCCCAGTCTCTTGGCGTAAGCCGCAGCCCGGTCCGCGAGGCAATCCGCGCATTGGCGCAAACCGGCCTGATCGTCATTCATCAGAACCGTGGGGCTTTCCTCCGGGTGTTCAGTGATGATGAAATCAGCGAGATGTACGATTTCCGGTGCATGCTGGCCCGCGAGGCCGGGGAGCGGGCAGCAACCCGCATCAGCGCGTCCGACCTGACCAGGCTCTCCGAGATCATCGACGATATCGAGAGGATCACCGACGCAGGTTCCGTTCGGGAATTCTTTCCCCTGAACATCGAATTTCACCGGATCATCGTGGTTGCCAGCGGCAACCGGCGCCTGGCATCAAGCTACTTCGACATTGCCCGGGAACACAGGCTGTTTCGGCAATATTGCATGCAGTTCACCGGCAAGCCGGAAGAACGTGGTCTGGCGCACCAGCAGGCATCCAATCAGGAACACAAACTTATTCTCGAAGCGTTGCGCAAGCAGGACACGCAGGCAGCAGGTGAACTGCTGTATCAGCACGACCTCAGCGGACAGCAACGCACCGACGAATTGCGCACGGCGGCCGCAGCAAAAACATCAGCCGCCTGACAACGGGAGAACAGAAAATGAAACGTCTTTTACCTTCAGTTTTACTCGGAGCTGCCCTCGTGGCATCTCCTGCCCTGGCCGAATTTCCGGAAAAGGAAATCGTGGTCATGGTCAATTATGGTGCCGGTGGCGCCGTTGATCGCACAGCGCGTTCATTGCAGAAGTTCCTCCCGACGGCGCTTGGCCAGACCGTGGTTGTTGAAAATCATGGTGGGGCAAGCGGCAAGATCGGCATCCAGAAATATATGGATGCCCCGCATGATGGCTATACGGTTCTGACCGCATTCGCACCGGCCACAACCTACGTCAAGTTCAAGGACCCCAAGGTTTTCAGCATGGATGACCTCGCCGTCATCAACGTGCAGTGGACTGACCCGGCAATCCTGATCGCACGCAAGGATACGGGCTGGAAAACTCTCGACGACATGATCGAGGCCGTGAAGGCCGATCCGAACAAATACACCATTTCCTCAAGTGGCGCCGGAGCCGTCGGCAACCTGTTGTCGCAGGATCTGTTCAGGAAACTCGGCCTGAAGATCAAGATCGTGCCTTACAAAGGTGGCGGCAAAGCCCGCAAAGCCTTCCTCAGCGGTGAAGTCAACATGACAGCAGCCGGTGCAGGCGGTGCGCTCTCCGCGCGCGACGAGGCTGTCGTGCTTGGCGCTTTCTGGTCCGGCAAGGTCGAAGGCTGGCCGGAAGCAAAGCCGCTCAACCCGATGCTGGAAAAGTATGGTGTGACTGTGCCTGACGGTGGTGCCTACCGGTTCCATGCGGTCCATGCAGATGTGAAGAAAAATCACCCTGACCGCTTTGCAAAGCTGGTCGAGGCATTCCGCACGACCACGACCGAAGACAAGGATTTCATCGCTTTCGCCGACAAGACAGGCGTTGGCCGTGACTGGCATGGTCCCGACAAGTCTGACGCGCTGATCCGCAGCGTCGACAAGACTTTCGAGGATATTCTGTCCGGAAAGTAAACCGGCACGAAAGCAGATCTGTCAGGTTTTCTGACTGAGGATAAAACGTCCGGCTTCTTCACAGGGCCGGACGTTCTTCATATCCTGACATCTCATTGCACCTGACCACACACCAAACAGACTGAAACATTCATGCGTCTGAAATCCATCTTTCCTGTCCTTGCAGTTACGGTTCTGGGCTTTGGCTGGGCTGTCTGGATGTTGCAGGGCACGCTTGCCGATAAATATGGCGGCGCCGAATCAGTCCTGCTGATAGAGCCCCTCGTCTGGCTTCTGGGCGGTGCAGGCTTTCTGGTCATCATCGAAATGCTGGCCGGGCGGACTGACGACCGGGAGGATACCGGGCTGGCTGATCCACGCCGGCTGTCCCTGCTCGCCGGGATGATCCTTTATGCTGCGGCGCTTCCCTTTCTGGGCTTTGTCATTTCCTCTGTCCTGTTTTCAGTCGGACTTGCCGCAGCTCTTGGCCTGCGCGGACGATGGCTGGTGCTCACCCCCGTAATTTGCATGGCCCTCATTCTCGGATTTTTCTCGTTCATGCTGGGGCTGCGCCTGCCGCTCTGGCCGGTCTTTCTTACCGGAGGCGGCGTATGATTGACTGGGTAAACATGTCAGCCGGCCTCGACCTGCTGCTCAACTGGCAGACACCACTGGTCATTTTCGCCGGCATGATGCTGGGCCTGATCATCGGTGTTATTCCCGGCATGACGGCAGCACTGGGGCTGGCGATCATTCTGCCGCTTACCTTTTCGATGGATGCCCTGACCGCCCTGATCCTGATGACCTCCGTTTATACCGGCAGTCTGACAGGCGGGGGGATCCTTGCCATCCTTATCAACACACCCGGCACGCCGGGGGCGGTCGCGACAACCTTCGACGGCTATCCGATGGCCCGGCAGGGACGACATAATCTGGCGCTTGGCTTGCAGATCGCAGCTTCCGTGATTGGCGGACTTCTGTCTTATCTGGTTTTGCTGGTGGCCATCCATCCGATGACCTGGCTTGCCCTCCAGTTCGGGTCCGGTGAAATGCTGGCACTGACCATCTTCGTCATCATCTTCGTTGGTGTGTTGCAGGGCAAATATCTGACCCGCTCTCTGTTCGCCGGTGCCCTAGGCCTGCTGATGTCGACCATCGGTACCAGCGTTGCAACCGGTGTCACCCGCGGCACGATGGGGTTCTCCGAACTGGAAGACGGCCTGCCGCTTATCCTCTGCGTCATCGGTATGTTCGCCATCCCCGAACTGATTTCGCTCGTCACCCGCCCGGCCATCAGCGACAGCGATGTCAGCCGGGGTAACAATCTTCGCGAACTCTGGCAGGGCGTCACCCTTGTCTTCCGGCGGGTCCGCATCTGGGCACAGGGCAGCATCATCGGTATTGTCGTCGGCGTTCTGCCCGCGGCCGGGTCCACCCTCGCCTCACTGAGCAGTTACTCGCTGGCGAAAAAACTGGGACGGCGGGATCAGAAGTTCGGTGAGGGCGAACCGGATGGCGTCATTGCCGCAGAGAGCGCCAACAACGCATCCGAAGGTGGCGCAATGGCAATCCTGATGGCGCTTGGCATCCCCGGCAGCGCCTCCACCGCCGTCATTCTCGGCGGTTTTCTGCTGCATGGGCTGGTCCCCGGCATCGGGCTGTTCCGCGACAATGGCCCGCTGGTTTATGGCCTGATCCTCGGCAACATGCTTCAGATGCTGCTGCTTGGCTTCTTTGCCGTCATCGTGGCCTATTTCGTCGGTCGTGTTGTCACGGTTCCGTCACGCATTCTGGTGCCGCTGCTGCTGGTGCTGATGTCGGTCGGCGCCTTTGCCTTTCGCGGACTGATGTTCGATGTCTTCGTGCTGTTCGCTTTCGGGCTTATCGGCTGGTTTTTCCGGCGCTATCACTTCACCCTGCTCAGCTTCATGATCGGTTTGTTTCTGGGACGCCAGCTTGATGAAGACATGGAGCGGGTGCTGATATTGTTCGGCGATGATCCACTGTCCGCACTGGCCAGTCCAATCACTGCCATTCTGACTGTCTCAACAGTCGGATTACTGAGTTTCATCCTGTTAAAGGGCCTGTTTGCCCGCAAGTCGAAAGGCCTCTGATGACCGAACCTGTCACCATCTCCCGGATCGAGGCCCGGGTTTACCGTGCGCCCCTTGTCACCCCCCGGCGCAATGCCTTCGGGGTCATGACGGAACGCAGTGCCTTTCTGGTCCGTGTCGAGGCATCGGACGGATCGTTTGGCTGGGGCGAGGGTTTCTCCAACTGGCCTGCCTTCGGGGCGGAATATCGTGCCCGCTTCGTGATGGAGATGCTGTCACCGCTGATCACCGGCCAGACCATCACAACCCCGCAGGCTCTGATGAAGCAGATGACAGCCGGTCTGCGCTCGATCCGTATTCAGTGCGGCGATCACGGTGCCATCGATCAGGCCATTGCCGCCGTCGATATCGCCATCTGGGATCTGGTCGCCCGCCGGGCCGGCAAGCCCCTGCATGAAATGCTCGGCACTGCCGGCCAGACCCGGCTGACCTGCTATGCCAGCGCGCTGACGGCCGGAACCCAGGCTGACCTGGTGCCCGTTGCCCGCGACATGGGGATCCGTCATTTCAAGCTGAAGGTAGGCTTCGGCACCGATGCAGACCGGAACGCGCTTGGTGAACTCGCCGCCCTTGCCGGTGACGGGGCCGGACTGACCGTGGATGTCAATCAGGCATGGTCTGCCGATAATGCCGCCGCCCGGATTGGTGAACTGACTGAAATTGCGCCGCTCAACTGGGTGGAAGAACCAATTCCTGCCGACTCCGCGCCATCCGTATGGCGCAACCTCGGGCGCATCGCCAGCGCCCCGCTGGCGGCTGGCGAAAACTTCTGGGGATCTGCGGCTTTCGACCCCTATATCGACAATCGCTGCATCCGCGTGCTGCAACCGGACATCATCAAGTGGGGCGGCCTGTCCGGCATGCTACAGCTTGGCAACGCCATCAATGCAGCGGGCCTGCGGTTTTGTCCGCATTATCTCGGCGGCGGTGTCGGGCTGATGGCCACCGCTCACCTGATGGCGGCCCTCGGCGGGGACGGCCTGCTGGAACTCGACCTGACCGAAAACCCCTTCCGGGATCAGCTTGGCAGCCCCTTCTCGCTGATCCGTGACGGCGACATGATCCTGCCGGACACAGCCGGACATGGCGTTGACCCGGACAGCTGCGATATCGAAGCATTCCGCATATTCTGATCTGATAAATCAGCTGCGAAGTGCAACTAAAGATTATCACTTCTTGCGCCTATATACCTGAAATTGATTTTTATGGATAAGACAGAACAAATAAGTTTATGCATATATCCGGATATCTGATTATCATCCCGGGATGTCTATCCCCATGAAAAGAGTGATATCGACCCCCGTCTGGCTTTTCGTTCTGGCACTGCTGCTCAGCGGATTATCTGAACGATCCCTTGCCGATGACAAGACCTGCCTGCGGTTTGGCGTTCAGGATTTGCCGGTTCACCGGGTTGTAGCCGCAACCATTTCTGAAGTGTTCACGCAGGCGGGAATCTGTCACAGCCTGGTTTATCTGCCGCCCCGACGGATATCCCGGCAATTGCTGTCCGGCGACATTGACGGCGAATTACTGCGCTATTCCTTCTATGCAGAAATCGTTCAGGAAATCGCCGAACCGGTACCTGAAAAACTGTTCGAGATTCAGGGCCTGCTGGTCAGCCCCGATCCGGAGCTGCGTTCACTGACCCAGATCGGCAACCGTCCGGTCGGTGTTTTGCTGGGCAACAGCTGGGCTGAGCGTGAGCACAGAAACCTGGCCAATCCCGTAACCGCAACCACAGCGGCCCGCCTGCTCGACATGCTGGAAAGCAAACGAACGGTGGCTGTGCTTCTCAATTCAGTGGAATGGGCCGCGCTGAAAAAGCACCATCCACAGCTTCATGCTGCGCCGGTCAGAGAACTGCCCGTCTATGTCTATCTGGCAAAACGGCACAACGTCCGGATGGCCGCCATCGTCAGCGCCATCAAAAAGTATAAAGAAAGCGGCGGCAGCTTTCTGCCATCCCGAGCTTCTTCCAATGACAGCGGGAAAGCCCCCGGCGACCGGATTGTTCTTCTGACTCGGCCACAGGGCACCACATTCTACTGACAGGGATAGGGCCAGATGCGCTTTGTATCGGGCGGGGTGGTTTTGCCACTGGCGTCCATCCAGGGCACAGAAACCTGCTTTTCCGCAGCGGACAATTTACTCACCGCAACCGACTCCCACGGCCCTGACAAACGATAGAAAGCCGTGGGGTCCATGAAGCGACCATCCTTCGGCAGAACCGCCTTGCCATCGTTCGACCATTCAGGAACCGGGCTGTAGAGCACAGCAAAATGCAGGGCATCCCGGCGTTCACGCCTGCCTTGTTTGCCACTGTTGCTGGTACTGCCAATTGCATCGCCCATGGCAACTGCCGTGCCAATGGCCAGCGGCGACATGTCTTCCAGATGGGTATATTGCGAATAGGTCCAGAACGGCAGACCGGTATCTTCCGGACGATGGCGCAGGATTACTTCGATCCCCTTGCGCGATCTCCGGTTACGCGATTTCCCGACCACCACGCCTGCCGCGACGGCGCGTATTGCCGTTCCTCTGGGCTGGGGAATATCGACCCCTTTATGTAACGCCGCTCTGGGCCGTTTATGGGAATAGTCAATCGCCCAGGCCTCACTGTCGATTTCCGGGCATTGCCCGCCATTCGCGAAAGCCGTTACCAGTCCGGTTTCGATCACCCCCCGGGCTTTCTGAACTGCGACATTGTCATCGCCGGTGCCACCATTGAAGACACCCACCATCATGGAGACTTCACGGTCAATTTCCGACGGCTCGACAAAGCCTTCTATCGACTTGCAGGCGTCACAACTCTCAGCCTTTGCCTCAGCAATCCCGACCAGTGAAATCATCGTGACGGCCAGAACACCGGCGATAACCGACATGTCAGTCCCCGTCGTCATCATGCTGCCTGTTGTCCTCAGAAGTTTTCCTTGTGGAAACCAAAGCCCTGTCGGGCCGCTTCTGTCGCCAGAACGGCAGCCAGCGGCGCCGGGCCACAGAAATAGACATCGACCTTCTCGCCTTCATGCTCCTTCGCCAGCGTGGCAAAGATCGCCCGCCAGTCCGGCCGCCCGAGATGTGTGCGGTTGCGCAGGCCCGTGAACAGGTCCCGGCCGGTCTCCGCCTGATAGACATCCATCGCCACATCCAGCGCGGCAGAGGTCATGTCCACCTTCACCCCGGTCAGATAAACCTGCGCATCCAGATATTTACGGTCGGGGTCGCGGGATTCCAGATCGGCCAGCATGCCGGAAAACCATTCAAAGGAATACTGGTCCCGGTTCATCCAGATGAAATGTGCCTTTTCCACGGTGACCGACTTGTCCCCCGTGGCCAGCCGCATGAACAGGCTTTTCAGGATCGCGGCAAAGGGGGTCACACCAATGCCCGCCCCGATCAGCACCACATTCGTCGACTTGAAGATCGACGTGCTGGGCGTCCCGTAGGGGCCGTCGATCAGCGCATAATCCAGCCCCGCTTTAGGCGCCGCCTGCCCTGCCGCCCGCGCCTTCGCCAGTTCATGCAGCTTGCGGGTCCAGTTACCAAGGCCACGCACATGCACCGACAGCTTGCCGGTTTCTTCCGGGCAGGTGGTTACCGTGAAGGGATGCCATTCATGACCGGATATCTGCGGATAACGGATGAAGACATAATCGCCGGGCTGATAGCGGAACCCGTCCGGCAGTTGCAACTGCAACCGGGTCACGCTGGACGGCAATGCCTCGATGGCGGTAACCGGCATCTTGCGGCTGGTCCGCACGGTCCGCACGATCCGCTCGATCACATAGCCAGCCACCGGCAGCAGCACCCACTGCCAGAAGGACGGTCCGTGGAACAGGGCAAAACCGAACCACAGGATGAAGAAGAAATGGGTGAAATAGAACAGCTCGAAATGTCCGCCACGGCGGATGAAATCCATCGCACAGACCCACATCACCACGAAGACAGCGGTCAGCAGCACCCCGGTCAGACCGGCCTGCGTGGAAAACAGATAATGCCCCATGCTTTCCGGCAGGCTGGAATAATTCACCAGATGCGCCGCCGTATGCACCAGGGCAAAGGCCATCATCACATGGCCCACCAGCTTGTGAAACGCGATGGAATCATCAATCGGCAGCAGCCCGCCAATCAGGCTCTGGCGCAGCCAGGTCAGCAGATGCCGCAACATCGGCACCAGAATCAGCGCCCCGTTGAAATTCAGGCAGGCACCACAGCCGCGCGCAATCTGCACGAAAATCGTCGCGCCCTGTTCGGCATAGGTCTGCATGGCATGGGTAAACAGCGCCACATTGACCGCCGCATAGATGACCAGAAAAACACTGGCCGCCCGGTTGTTGTTGACCAGCCGCCCGAATTTCCGCACCCGGTCAGCCAGTGTCGGCCCACGCCGCTTCTCACCCGCCGGACGGCGCTGCCGCAACCAGGAGGTTGCCGAGAGTGTCATATGCTTCCGGAAATCCGGATAGGCATCCATGACGCCCATGAATTCCTCAAAGCTGATCCCGCCGCCGCCATCTGTATCGGCCCGGCGGAACAGGGCATCGGTCAGCCCGTCGACCGCCTGTTTCGGCAGTTCGATATCGTTCTGCGAGATACTGGCGGCGATCACCTGCCGCAATTCATCGCGATCAATCTCGCCGCTGTCATCCGGGTCATGCAGACGGAAAGCAAAATGCAGGCGCTCGCGCTCGCCGCCATCAACGAGGGTGCCCACAAAGCCCATGAATTCAGAAAGCTCAATGGACCCGCTGTTGTCATCATCCACCATGACGAACAGCCGGTCAGCGTAGTAATCATCCCCCAGCTTCAGGGCACCGGCAAACTCATCCCGGTCAATAACCCCGTCTTCACCGGCAATTGACCTGAACCGCCGCTCCAGATCCGCTAGCAGCGCAGCCTCAGCCGCCCCCACATTGCCATCCGCCATGATACCCCCTGAAAGACCTGCACAGCCGTTCCCCAACGGCCCCGACTCACAGTCTAAAGGAAGCCCCGGAAAAGCCGCAGGGATTTTTCGCCCCCCCCCCCTTAAACTGGCACCCGGACGCACCGTCCTGTCATCCCAAACTTGATTTCCCCCATCAGTCATAGCGAAACATCTTCCGCTGCAAACTAAACCGACCTGAACTCTTTCGATAAAGCTGATCCTCACCGTATTTACCCTGCTTACGGCGACCAGCAGCAGGGCATTGGACAGCAGCCTTGATGCCGCCGCGCTTGCCGCGTTTAATATGATATCTATAAACCTGATGGTGGTGGCAAAGGGGTTGGAGCATCGGCCAAATCTAAGACGATTTGTCACCCAGCCCGCACCAGCCTTGGACTGCAGCCAGCCAATCAAGTAATAACACTAAATGAAATAATGATGATTATTTGTAAAATTTACGCATTAATTTGAGTATAAATTATTATGATATACATATTATTATGTATCTTTTCAATCTTCACCTCAATGTGCATATCAAATCACATAAACGATAAATATAAATTTTACTATAAGTTAAAAGAAAAAATTTTATACATTTCAATATTAATAATAATTATATATATTTTTATTATAAAAATTGGATATTTTTACCAAAATTCTATCGCACACACATTTTCACTGGTATTTTTTTACAAATATAATTTTAAATATGAAAATATTACGTATATTATAATTTATTCAACAATACACTTTATTGCCATAACTTCCATTTCCATATGTCTATTAATTAGATTCAATACTATTACGCATAAAATAAACAATTCGTCACAAAAAATAGTAAAAGTATTCATTGTATACCCATTTTTTATTGTCATTATATGTGCTTCTGATTTGATTATTTTTGTTTTCCTCACTGACGGCGTTATTGGCCTGCGCGGCGTGCCTGTCCAGGGTGTTCTATCCGGCATATTGATACTAGTCGTGTTTTTCATTCGAGACGGAGTCATGTCTCTCATGCTGCTTGATATATTTACTGGGGTACGTGCTGCGTTCATCAACAGAAAATTATAGTACGGAAATCGAACAGCTAATACTCCACCTTATCCGCCTTCTCCTCCCACAACCTGAACACACCCTCCGCGTCGTCGTCCGGCAGATGCACGGTCGGCAGGCTCCGTTCCAGCGGGGCCAGGGGCACCTCATCATACAGGAAGGCGTCGTCGAAGCCGATCTGGGCGGCCTGGTCGCGGGTGTTGGCGTAGACGAGGCGGTCGAGTCTTGCCCAGTAGATGGAGGCGAGGCACATCGGGCAGGGTTCGCAACTGGCGTAAATGGTCGCCCCTTTCAGGCTGAAATCAGCGAGACGGGTGCAGGCGCGGCGGATGGCGACGACTTCGGCATGGGCGGTCGGGTCGCAGGATGTCGTGACCTCGTTACAGCCTTCGCCGATGATGACCCCGTCTTTCACCACCACCGCGCCGAACGGGCCGCCGGTGCCGCTGTTCATCCCCTGACGGGAGAGTTCGACGGCACGGGCGAGGAAACGGCGGTCGTCATCGGTGGCCATACGAGAGTCCGGGAGAGGATCGGTCAAGAGGGGCTTCCTTCTGTAACCGCGCTGATGGCGGCGAGGATATGTTCCGGTGTGGCCGGGGCCTGCAGGGGGACGGGCTGCCCCGGCTGGCCGAGGCTTCCCACCGCATCACGGATGGCCAGCCAGACCGACAGCGCCAGCATGAAAGGCGGCTCGCCGATGGCCTTGGAGCGGAAGATCGTCGCCTCCCGGTTCGGCGCGTCATCGAGAATGCGGCAGTTGAAGACCGGCGGTACATCGCGGCTGCCGGGAATCTTGTAGGTCGAGGGGCCGTGAGTGCGCAGCCGCCCTTCCCCGTCCCACCACAATTCCTCTGCGGTCAGCCAGCCCATGCCCTGAATGAAGGCCCCTTCGATCTGGCCGAGATCGATGGCCGGGTTGAGGCTGCGGCCGCAATCCTGCAACAGTTCGGCCCGCATCACCCGCGTTTCACCGGTCAGGGTGTCGATGGCAACTTCTGCCGCCGCCGCGCCATAGGTGAAGTAATAGAATGGCCGGCCCTTCGAGGTCTTGAAATCCCAGTGGATATCCGGCGTTCGGTAAAAGCCGGTGGAAGACAGGGAGACCCGGCCCTCCCAGCATTTCTGTGCCAGTTCCGGGAAGGAAAGCGAGCGGTTGCCGGCGAAGACGCGGTTCGCGGCAAATTCGATCTCTGCCTCCTCCACCCCGAAATGGGCGGCGGCGACGGTCGTCATACGTGCCTTTATGGTCTCCGCCGCGTTGAGAGCCGCCATGCCATTAAGGTCGGAGCCGGATGACGCCGCCGTGGCCGACGTGTTCGGCACCTTGCCCGTAGAGGTGGCGGTGATGCGCACATGGTCAAGATCGATCTGGAACGCCTCGGCCACCACCTGGGCGACCTTGATATACAGCCCCTGCCCCATTTCCGTGCCGCCATGGTTCAGATGCACGCTGCCGTCGGTATAGACATGCACCAGCGCACCCGCCTGATTGAGCGTCGGCAGGTTGAAGGAGATGCCGAACTTGATCGGCATGGTGGCGAGACCTTTGCGGATCACGCCGCCGCGGGCATTGAAGGCATCGACCTCTTCCCGCCAGCCGGTGAGGTCGGCCTGCGCTGCCAGCTCCGATGTTACCCGCCCGATGATGTTGTCGGTCACTTCCATGCCGTAGGGGGTGACCTCGCGCCCCTCCCCGCCATAGAAGTTGCGGGCCCGCACCAGATCCAGCGGCAGTTTCAGATGCCGGGCGATATCGTCGAGCACCCCCTCGATCGCGATCATGCCCTGCGGCCCGCCAAAGCCGCGAAAGGCCGTGTTGGAGACGGTGTTGGTCTTGCAGGCAACCCCGCGCAGGCTGGCGTTCGGCAGGTAATAGCAGTTATCCGCATGGCACAGCGCACGGGTCACCACCGGGCCGGTCAGGTCCGCCACATTGCCCGCATTTGCCGCCAGCAGCATATCCAGTGCCAGCAGCCTGCCCTCTGCGTCAAAACCCACATCATAGCGGATCAGGAAGGGATGACGCTTGCCGGTGGCCACCATGTCATCGTCACGGGGCAGGCGCAGCTTCACCGGTCGCCCCGTCTTGTATGCCCCCAGCGCCGCAATAGCCGCGATGATGGTGGCCTGCGATTCCTTGCCCCCGAATGCCCCGCCCATACGGCGCACATCGACTGTGACCTGATTGAACGGCAGGCCCAGAACATGGGCGACACCATGCTGTACCTCGGTCGGGTGCTGGGTGGAGGAAAAGACCTGCATCTCGCGGGCTTCACCGGGAATGGCAACGGCAACCTGACCTTCCAGATAGAAATGATCCTGCCCGCCACAGCGGACTTCGCCTTTCAGGCGCAGCGGGGCCGCCTCAAGTGCAGCCTCCGGATCGCCGTGGCGCATCACCTGATCGCGGGCGACGGTGCTGCCCGCCTCCAGTGCCTGCTCAATGGTCAGGATGGCCGGACGCTGATCCCATTCCACCTCGACCAGCCTTGCCGCTGCCTGTGCGGCAGCAAAGCTGTCGGCAATAACGGCGGCGACCGGATGGCCGACATATTCCGCCACCTCTGCCAGCGCCGGTTCGTCCTTCAGAATCGGGGCAATATCATTGCGGCCCGGAATATCCGCAGGCGTGATGACGGCTCGCACCCCCGGCGCGGCCAGCGCCTTTGTCGCATCAATGCTGACCACCCCGGCATGGGCATGCGGGCTGAGCACCAGGGCTGCATGCAGACTGCCCTGCGGCAGTGGCATGTCGTCGAGATAGATCGCCCGGCCCGTGACATGCCCCCGGGCGCTGTCATGACGGACAGACTGATGCACGCCGCCCCTGATGGCTGCCCCTCTGGCCCCGGTGGTCTTTGTTGTCTCGTTCATAACGCCTCCAGCCGGACGGGTGTGTCCCCATCCGTAGTCTCGGCATGGAGCCGTTGCAGCAGATTTGCGGCGACACGGTTGCGATAGGCTGCCGTCGCCCGGAAATCATCCATCGGCGAGATATCTTCCGCCAGCGCCGCCATGCCCAGGGCCACGGTCTCTGCCGTCCAGGCCTTGCCCGTCACCGCCTGCTCCAGCTTGACCGCACGAATGGTGGTCGCCCCGACCCCGCCATAACAGGCCCGCAGTTCCCGGACCCTGCCGCCATCGAGACAGAGCAGATAGGCCGCAACCACGGCAGAGATATCCTGATCGAAGCGGCGGGAAATCTTGTAGGCGGCAAAGCGGGCACCTGCCGTCGGTACAGGAATTGAAATGCTCTCCACAAACTCACCCGGCATAAGAGCCGTCTTGCGGTAGCCGGTAATGAAATCGCTCACCGCCAGGCTGCGTGCCGTGTCAGATGACCGTATCATCACCGAGGCATCCAGTGCCATCAGACAGGGCAGCGTGTCACCGATCGGCGAGGCCGTCACCAGATTGCCGCCAACCGTACCGAGATTCCGGATCTGGCGCGATCCGATCCGGCGCAGCAGATCACCGAACGCCGGTGTGATCTGGTCGAGGTGGGGGAGCAATTCACTATAGGTTACGGCAGCACCGAAGGTCAGGGTATCGGCGGTCTGTTCAACCTCACGCATCTCCCGCACATGCGCGGTGGAAATCACCACCGGTGGTGTCGCCCCTTTCTTGGAAAATTCGAGCCCGATATCCGTACCACCCGCCAGCAGCCAGGCCTGCGGATGGTTGTTTATCATGATGCCGAGTTCACGGCTGCTTGTCGGGGCCAGAAACAAATGTTCTCCCGTGCGGAGACTGGGTGATGGCGTCAGGCGGGACAGCGCAGCGACGTCCTGACTGTCATTACCACTTTCGGTCCGGGCACTCTCACGGCAGGCATCAATGATCGGGCGGTAACCGGTGCAGCGACAGAGATTTCCGGCCAGCGCCTCATGAATAAGATTGTCTTCCGCAGGCTCTCCACCGGCGCCGAAAGCATACATCGACATGATGAAACCGGGGGTACAGAAACCGCACTGAGTACCGTCGCCATCTGCCATGGCCTGCTGGACGGGATGCAACCCGCCTTCGGCCCCGCTCAGTCCTTCAACAGTTTTCAGGGCCTTCCCGTCGATCTGTCCCAGTGTCAGCAGGCAACCGTTCACCGCCTGCCAGTGCATCTGGCCCCGTATGATGTTGCCAAGCGCCACCGTACAGGCACCGCAATCGCCTTCTGCGCAGCCTTCTTTTGTGCCGGTCAGCCCCGCCTGCTCACGCAGCCAGTTAAGAACAGTCGTCGTTGGCGGTTGCTGACTGACGGAAACCTTCTCGCCGTTCAGCAAAAATGTGATCGAAGACATCCAGCACCTCAGCCACCCATCGAGGACCGGAAGGCCCATCGGGTTGTCCGCTGTTCAATCCAGGCGAACAGCGCGTACATCACGATACCCTCAATTGCCAGTGCGACCAATCCCGCAAACACCAGCGGCATCTGGAAATTCGATCCGGCCAGTGCCATCAGATAGCCGATCCCCGCATTGGCAGCGACAGTTTCGGACACCACTGACCCGACAAATGCCAGTGTAATCGCAACTTTCAGGGAGCCGAAAAAATACGGCTGTGCGCGGGGAATGCCGACCTTCAGCATGATATCGAGCTTGCGGGCACCAAGAGCCCGCAGCACATCCTCAAGCTCCGGCTCGGTCGTCGCCAGGCCGGTCGCGACATTGACGACAATCGGGAAGAACGAAATCAGGAAGGCGGTGATGATCGCCGGAACCTCGCCAATGCCGAACCAGATCACCAGAATCGGCACAACCGCCACTTTCGGTATGGAATTGAATCCGACCATCACCGGATACAGCCCGCGATAGATCGTCTTCGACCATCCGACCACCAGCCCCAGGAAGACGCCGAACACAACTGCCAGCGCAAACCCGGCAAGTGTCGTCCACAGGGTGACACCGGAATGGCGCAGCACCGGGCGCCAGTGCTGCTGAAATGCAGCAAAGATATCGCTGGGTGCAGGCAGGATAATCTGGCTGATATCGAAGAGCTGGCAGACCAGCTCCCAGACCACAAAAAGCCCGATGGTGAAGACCCAGGGGGCAAGCCGTTCATTGAGCGTGATCATGCCTGCCGTACCTCGGCAATCTTGCCGCGCAGCTCGTGGACGATATCGGTAAAGTCAGTGGTGAAGCAGACATCCAGATCGCGCGGGCGCGGCAGGTTGACCTGTTTCGTCAGGGTGATGCGGCCGGGCCGGGCACTCATCACGTGAATGCTGTCCGCCAGAAAGGCGGCCTCCCGCAGGTCGTGGGTAACCAGAACCACAGTAAAGCCGTTGCGCTGCCAAAGGTCGCGCAGCACACACCACAACTCCTCGCGGGTGAAGGCGTCCAGCGCGGCGAAGGGCTCATCCAGCATCAACAGTTCAGGCTCATGAATCAGCGCCCGGCAGAGCGAGGCCCGCTGCTGCATCCCCCCCGAAAGCTCCCACGGGAAACGATCGCCAAATCCGGCCAGGCCGACCGTTGCCAGCAGCGCCTCAGCCCGGTCCTCATATTCCCTGCGATGCGACCGGAAACGGCTGCGATGCGGCTGCACGATTTCCAGCGGCAGCAGCACATTGTCCCGCACCGTCCGCCAGGGCAGCAGGTTGGAATTCTGAAAGGCCATACCGGCGATCTTCACCGGGCCGTCAACCGGCTTGCCATCAACGGAGACCTGACCCCTGGTCGGCTTCACCAGCCCGGTGACCAGTCGCATCAGCGTGGATTTGCCACATCCGGAAGGGCCGACGACCGAGGTGAATTCACCCCGGCCGACGGTCAGGTTACAGCCCTGTACCGCAACGACCTCCTGCGAGGCCCCGCGGTAGGTCAGGGTGACATCATCAATGATGACCACAATATAACCCCGCTCTGTCAGCGTAACGAGGGCTCAGAGCTTGCGGTCCGCAGCCGGTGGCAGGTAGGACGGGTCAAACACCGCCTTCGGATCCGGCGTCGCCTTGAAATCATAGGTTACGCCGATCTGGCCGATCGATTTGACCAGCCGGTCCGGATCGATATCGCCAAACCCGTTGGCTTTGACATAGTCGGTGACGAAGTTATCGCGCAGTGCCATCTTCAGCCGCGCCAGCTCAATCGCCTCATCGGCAATCTCGTTACGCTTCATCACGGATTTGATCGCAGTCTCCGGGTCGGCAACGGTTGCCTGGACCCCCTTGATGGTGGCGGCAACAAAGCCCTTCACCACATCCGGGTTGGCCTTGGCAAAGTCGGTATTGACCATGATGGCGTTGCCATACAGCACCAGACCATAATCGGACATCAGCATCACGTTGATGTCTTCCGCCGGGATACCGTTGCGCTGAAGGTTGAAGAAGGACGAGAACGAGAAGCCCGTGATGGCGTCGACATCGCCCTTCGCCAGCATCGGCTCCCGAACCGGGAAGCCGACATTTTCAATTTTCACCTTCGAGGCATCGATACCATTTTCCTTCACGAAGGCTTTCCACTGGGCATAGGCCCCATCGGGAGCCGGTGCGCCGAGGATCCGACCTTCCAGATCCTTCGGTGTCCTGATACCGCTTTTGGCTGTGGTGACGATAGCGAAAGGCGGGTTGTCATAGACCATCAGGATAGCCGTAACAGGTGCTCCCGGGTTCTGGTCAAGATATTTGACCAGCGAATTGATGTCGAAAAAACCGAGCGGATAGGTTCCCGCGGCAACACGGGCGATACCCTGTACCGAACCCGGCCCGGAATCGACCGTCACATCAAGGCCCTGCTCCTTGTAGTAACCCTTGTCGATGGCAACAAAATACGGCGCAGACGGACCTTCAAACTTCCAGTCCAGCGCAAACTTGACCGGCGTTTCCGCCACAGCCGATGTGGCTGTAATCCCCGCCAGGGCGGCAAGGCCAACGATAATTCCGCGAAGCATGGAAAACCCTTTCCTGTAAAAACCGGTCGTGCCAGCAACAGGGCATCAGGCCCTGTTCTGCCGGCAGACTATCCGCACCAATGACGCAAAGCCTGTGCCAGTCCGGCTTTGCAAAGATCCGGCGAGAATGCTGGCAGCAGCAGCGGATATTGTCGATTAAATCTTGTGCAAATTTTGCGACAAGATGCAATTTCAGGCAGACTGACTGCTGTAAAAGGCGGCAAGTTCGTCAACCAGCCCGTCCAGAAAGGTCTGGAACCGCTGGGTCGGCTGGTGCGCCATGATACGGTCTTCCAGCGGATCCGGAGCAGCAATGTCAGAGTCGGCCATAGCCTGAATCACGGCATGACCGCAGAACGGCACATGTACTTCCGAGTAACCACCTTCATGTGCCATGACCAGCCGTCCGCCGCATTGTGCATCGGCAATTGCCTTCACCCGGCGCGTCATCCCGGCAAAGGTTGAGGAGGTCATCAGCATCCGGGACAGGGGATCAACGCCGGAGCCGTCGAAGCCGCAGGCGATGATGATCACATCCGGGCGATAATTCCGCAGCGCCGGCTCAACGATCTTCTCGAAAGCGCGAATATAGGTACTGTGGCCACTGCCCGGCGGCAGGGGAATGTTGATGTTCGCCCCTTCTCCGGCACCCTGCCCGCGCTCGGCAACGCCACCGGTATCGCGGGGATAGTTGTTCTCCTGATGCAGCGAGATGGTCAGCACATCCGGACGGTTGATAAACACCGCCTCCGTACCGTTGCCGTGATGCACATCCCAGTCGACGACGGCAAAACGCTCCGCCAGACCGGCCGCCCGCGCCGTCTCGATCGCCACGGCGATATTTGCCAGCAGACAGAAACCCATCGGCGTCTCAGGCAGGCAATGATGCCCCGGCGGACGGCTGAGCGCATAGGCATTTCTGTGCTGTCCGCGCAGAACCGATTGCAGGGCACCGCTGACAAGCCCGGCGGACAGGGTGGCAATTTCATAGCCACCGGGACCGAAAGGCGTGCGCTGGCCGAGTTCGCCACCACCGGCATCGCTCATTCTTTTGAACTCGCTGAGGTACGACGCCGGATGGACGTGACGCAGTTGCTCTTCTGTCGCGGGGGCTGCGGTCAGGCAATCCAGTTCACCCGCCAGCCCGGTGACCTCCAGCAGGTTCTTCAGCCGGCGTTTGGTCTCCGGATTTTCTGGCAGACCACCGGCTGCCAGCGGCTGCACCAGCCCGCCAACCGGTACAACGGAGGCGTAGTTGCCGCCGGAATGCCAGAAGCATCGTTCATCTGAATAAAAAGCCGTCGACGCCATCTGCCTGCCTCTCCGTCCATTCGCATTGACGGAGTCAGTCTATCGCCCGGACAACAGATGTCATCCGGTGATCAGAAGCGCGCCCGGCTATTTTTCGGCCGCCGCTTCCAGCTCGTTGCGGACCAGTGCCGCATAGCGATAGATGCCATGAACGAACTTGCCGTAGGGGAAAGACAGGAACAGTGCAAAGACCACACCGAGATGAATAGCCAGCAGGGTTCCCATTGCAGGCGTCGCCCGCAGGAA
The DNA here is from genome assembly GCA_009649675.1 of Alphaproteobacteria bacterium HT1-32. Classification (NCBI taxonomy): domain Bacteria; kingdom Pseudomonadati; phylum Pseudomonadota; class Alphaproteobacteria; species Alphaproteobacteria bacterium HT1-32. The sequence goes on from WJPL01000001.1 coordinate 373,827, forward strand.
CAGCAGCAGCAGGCCGGTCAGCCCCGTCAGAAACAGCATCAGGATGAATGCCTGATCCATGCCACGGGTCGAAGTCTTGATATCAACCAGCCGCGACTTCTTCTCTTTCCACAGGCCAAGCGGGCCAATCACCAGACCGAAGCCGCCGACTGTGCCAAGGATGACCGCCAGATTGTACCAGGCATAGGGCGCTTCCCAGCCAAGCAGGTAATGCTGCAGGGTCGCGACCGAGGTCGAGGCAAAGCAGAGCAGGAAGCCATAGAAGGTCATGTGGTGGTAATGCCGCCGCTTGTCATCCGGATCTTCATCCGTGTTCATGCAACCACCGCCGCCGCCATCGAGATTGCGGAGTGTCGCAGCCGCAGCACCTGCCCCCCGGAAGGCCGCCCAGGTAACCTTGCCACCACCTGTTGCTTTCCAGAATTTCCGCAGGCCCATCCACAACGCGATCATCGAGAACAGGAAGACCCCACCAAACAGGGCAGCCATCGTGTTATGAGGCATGATGCGATAGAAAGCGCCACTGCCGGTCTGGGTGGTGAACATCACCTCGGCCGAGCCGAAAGCCATGAACCCGCCGATAAAGGCCGCGACAGCCAGCGCCGTCAGCACGGCAATCACCAGACCATTGCGTTCAAACGCCGGCGCCAGAAAGCCCGGCCAGGCGTAACGGCCATAACTTTCCGCCCGTACTTCCGCCATTGCGACCGGGAAGTTGATGCCGAACTCATGCGGCGGCGCATACTGGCAGTCATGATAGCAGGCGCCACAGGCATGGCAGAGGTTCGACAGGTAGTCGATATCGCCTTCCGAAAAGGTCAGGCGTCGCTCAAGTGCCGGAAAGACCGCGCAAATACCTTCGCAATAGCGACAGGAATTGCAGATACCAGTCTGACGATGTGCTTCGGTGAGTGCCTCAGTTGCGAGCATTTCCTGCGGCCTCCCTGCCTGCAATGCGCCCGAAGACGCTGCCAATTGTCATGCCGATACCGGCCAGATATCCCTTGCCGAGAATATTCCCGGCCATGATTTCCCCGGATGCGAACATGTTCCCCGACGGCTTGCCGTCAGCCATGATCATCCGCGCATCCGAATTCACCTTCACACCGAGATAGGTGAACGTGATACCCGGACGAAGCGAGTAGCCATAGAAGGGCGGCTTGTCGATAGGACGCGCCCAGTGGGTCTTGTTGATTTCCAGCCCTTCCGTATGGCAGTCGTCATGTTCATTATGATTGAAGTTCGTGCCCCTGCAGGCCTTGTTGAATTCCTCAACCGTGGCTTTCACCTTCGCACCATCCAGCCCCATGATCTCTGCCAGCTCCTCGATGGTATCCGCCTTGTCCGGCGGGAAGGGCGACGGCATGAAGGAATTGATCGACTTCTCGTCAATCAGCACATAACCGACCTGCTCCGGCTGAGCGGCAACCAGCCGCCCCCAGATCGCATACCGTTTCGGCCAGAAATCTTCGCCTTCGTCATAGAACCGTTCGCCATTGGCATTCACGACCACGCCGAACGGCACGCAATCCAGCCGGGTGATCAGACCACCGTCGAACTTCGGCGCACGCCCGTCGATGGCAACTGCGTGGCACTGTTTCGGATCGCCCAGAATCTGCACGCCCCGGTCCATCATGATGCGCAGCACCCGCCCCTTGTTATAAGGCGTGCCGCGTATCAGGAAATTCTCCGCCGATGGCCCCCAGGCTTCCTTCAGCCAGTCGATATTGGCTTCAAAACCTCCGGAGGCAGCGATAAAGGCCCGGATGCTGATCGTTTCCGTGTCTTCACCTTTCTGCACGGTGACCGTTTTGGCAAAGCCGTCGACGATATCCACATCGATGACTTCCGTATCATATTCAACCGTCACACCCAGACTGAGCGCCGTACGATACAGCGCGTTCAGCATCGCCTTGCCGCCCCCGAGGAAAAACGCATTGGTGCGGCTCAGTGTCAGCGTTCCCCCCATCGACGGCTGAAACAGAACGCCCTGTTCATTCAGCCAGTCCCAGAGGTCTTTCGATTGCTCCAGCGTCATCTGCGCCAGCTTCATGTCGGTCTCACCGTCCGTCACGCGCAGCAGGTCTTCCATGTACTCCTCAACCGGATAAGGCCCGGTCAGGACTTCATTTGCGCTGTCATGGGCGATCCGGCAATTGCGGGTATGGCGGGTATTCCCCCCACGCCAAAATTTCGGCGCGGCCTCGACCAGCAGAACGGACGCGCCGTCACGCGCTGCGGTTATCGCTGCGCAGACAGCGGCGTTACCGCCCCCGGCAACAAGGACGTCATAATTTCGTACGGTCATCAGTGCTTCCCCACTCCCGGACTGAACCGGGTTTGTCGATCCGTTTTGTCCAGACAATATACCCTGTCATTTTTACGATGCAATCATCTGTTCCCCCGTGATTCAGTTCAATACCAGACAACATCTGGCACTTTTGCCAGCCCGATGGAACCAAGGAAAACCGTCTGATTGCGGATGGAAACGGGAAGGTCGATGGCACCCCGCGGTCCGGAGGATGAACGGCTGCCAAGCACGGTCAGGGCAAACTTGACTGCCGTGGCCGCCCCGGATTTCAGATAACCTTTCGCCGCCAGTGCATCGACGGTTTCCGGCAGGCCTGTGGTTCTTGTGTCCAGTTTCAGATTGGGTTGCAGGTCATGGTCGACACTGCCTTCCCCGTTCGCGGCCAGCGCCAGATTCCCCCAGGTTGCACGGAAGTTGTTGATAATAGCCCGGCCACCTGTATCGCGCCACATCGTCACCATCTGCGACGGGGCACGCCCGGCAATCACGCCGGTCAGGTCTGCATCCAGTGCAAGCGCTTCCAGCCGCGAGCCCAGTGGCTGCCCGCGAAGCTGCGGCAGGATAAGATTGGCAACTTCCATCCGCAGGTTCTTCGGACTTGTCGTCCCGAGATTCCCAAGATCCGAAAGACGCAGCACGAAGCGGCTGAACCGCCCCACTTCCTCGGCATTTGCAGTTGCGACAAGTCCGTCAGCCGACACATCGACAGACTGAACCTGCCCGTCATTGCCAATCATCACGCGCCCCAGCAGAGCCGTCGCCCTGACATCAAGTTCCGTACGCTGGTCGCCCTGCTGAATCAGCAGACTGTGCTGCCCGGATGGCTCGACCATGATGGTCAGGGGCGACCATGGGGTTGCCCAGGCCGCCGCAAAGGGTGTGGTCCATACGGTGACCCCTTTAGGCCCGGCGGTACGGACTTTCGGCTGGTCAATGGCCAGCCGGACTTCACGGGGGAATCCGCTGATGGTGTAACCCTGATAGGTAACCTCCATCCCTTCGGCGCGACGCTCGTCAATCCATGCCTGAAATCCGGCCTCTGTCCGGGCCGCCAGCAGATACCACCAGCCGGAATAGCCGACGATGATCAGGAAGATGACAAGGACGGGAAAGACGATCAGTCTGCGCATGGTTACCAGAGGGATGTTTTGACGGACCTACGGTAACCCCTCTATAGAACATCTCAACCCGTCATCCCAGCCGACAGGTCATATCCCGACAATGGTATCACAGCGCACCGAAGCAGAAACCAACGCCCTGAAGGTAACTCTGGCCTCCTGGGCCTTTGTCCCGATCTGGTCGACCGGCTTTATCGGCGCCCGCATGGGCACCCCCTATGCCGAACCACTCAGCTTCCTGACCCTGCGATTTGCCGTTGCCGCCGCCGGACTTGCCCTGCTGGTGGTCCTGACCCGCAGCGCCTGGCCACGCGACTGGCGACAGGCCGGCCATATCTGCGTCTTCGGACTGCTTGCCCATGGCGGCTATCTCGGGGCCGTCTTCGTGGCCATTCATATGGGCGTCACCGCCGGGGTTTCTGCCCTCATCGTCGGCCTCCAGCCATTGCTGACCGGACTTATTGCCCCCCGCCTGCTGGGTGAAACCGTCACCTGGCGACAATGGGCCGGGCTGCTGCTCGGGCTTGCCGGTGTGGCCATGGTGGTCTGGCAGAAGATGGATTTCAGTCAGGGCGACGGGCTGGGCTTTGGCCTCTGCGTCGGCGGCCTGATCGCCATTACCGTCGGCACGCTGTACCAGAAACGCTTCTGCTCGGATATGCCGTTGCGCAGCGGGTCGGCCATCCAGTTCATGGCTGCCGGTGCGGCAACACTGGTCGGTGCCCTGCTGCTGGAGGACTTCCGGATTGAATGGACCGGCGAGTTTGTCTTCGCCTTTGTCTGGCTGGTGGTCGTGCTGTCCTGGGGCGCGGTCGGGCTGCTGCTGTTCCTGATCCATAATGGCGCTGCAACGAAAGTCACCAGCCTGTTTTATCTTGTCCCGCCTGGTGCTGCCCTGTTCGGCTGGCTGCTGTTTGATGAATCTTTGTCACCTCTCGCGATCATGGGCTTTGCCATCGCTGCCGGGGGTGTCGCACTGGTAACCCGTAAATGACCAAAACACCTGCTATCGAGAACCCGATCTGGGTCTTTGCCTATGGCTCCCTGATGTGGCGCCCCGACTTTGATTTTCTGGAGGAACGCGACGGCACGCTCCGGGGCTATCACCGCTCGCTCTGTATCTATTCCTGGCATCATCGCGGCACCCAGGACTGCCCCGGTCTGGTCTTCGGCCTCGACCGTGGCGGGGCCTGCAAGGGCAAGGTCTTCCGTGTCGACCCGGTGAAATGGCCCGCCATCAAGAAATATCTCGACGATCGCGAAATGGTCACCGCCGTGTACGAGCCCCGCTGGCTCCGCGTCGACACCGCCGTCGGACCGTTGAAAGCCTACAGCTTCATCGCGGTGCGCGACCACGCCCAGTATGCAGGCGTCCTCAGCATCGAGGAACAGGTCCGTTTTGTCCGGCAGGGCAAGGGCGTCAGCGGGATCAACATCGATTATGTCAGTTCAACGGTCGAACATATGCGGGCCGTCGGCATCAGCTCGGCAAAGCTGGATGCACTGATGCGGGCGCTGGAGAAGTAAACACTCCGCATCCCGGTGCCGCCATCCTTCGAGACGCCTGCTGCGCAGGCTCCTCAGGACGAGGTTAAGTTACATGGCTCCTCATCCTGAGGAGCGCTGAAAGCGCGTCTCGAAGGATACCGGACAGAAACTCACCCGCATTTCGGGCATTGGCGGAAGGCAGTCCGGACTGCTCAAGCCCTCTCCCAGCCCTCGCAACCCCGCCAGACATGCCCCCTCGATTATCTATCGTCATCGGATACACGTCCTTTCAGTAACTGAACAAAAATCGAGCCGCAGAGCACCGAGAAAAAATTCAAAAAAATCAACTCCGACGGGACCCCGAATAAATAAGCGTAATCTCTATTAAAATACATATTTACACCAAGCAAAAATATACTAGCCAAAAAGAAAAAAACATAATTTTTACTATTATTAAAATCTTTAAATGAATGAACCCCAAAAACAAAAGAACTCCCAATCAGCATCAAAATAGTGGAAGAGAAAAAAAACATTAAAATTAATAAAAATAAAAAGTTTATAAATCCAAATGAGGAGAAATTATTTTCAGGTTTTGCAAGAACAAAAAACGCAAAACTAGTCACCACCGGTAGTAAAAAACCACGGTTTTGTTCAATCTTCCTGATAAACAACATTTAACATCCACCAATCTGTACACCCCGAGCAGAATACAGTTTATAGTAAAATTTAGTGCTGTCAGGCAAATTCAAACCAGTCTCAGTTAGGATCAAAACCCAATCAACATATTGAAGAACATTGCGGTTATGTGTTCCTCTGTGATTGAATCACCTGGAGGACGACCAGTGCCGCCATCCTTCGAGACGCCTGCTGCGCAGCCTCCTCAGGACGAGGAGCCAGCAGGTTGTTCCGGGTCTGTCGAGATTGCCGGAGAGGTCCCGGGTAGCTGGCCTGCGGCCATCCCGGGACGACGAAAATATATCTTCGTCGCTGCTCTGCCGAAAGTCGCGACATCATCCTGAGGAGCGCTGAAAGCGCGCCTCGAAGGATACCAGACAGAAACTCACCCGCATTTCGAATAACCGCACTCCACACAACTGTCGCAACCTTCCTCGCGTTTCAGCGACAGGCCGCCGCATTTCGGGCATTGGCGGAAAGCGGTCGGGGCCGGGGACAACTGGCCGTCGGTCAATTTGCCGACCGTGAGGACCATGCGGTCCTGCTGATGCTGGTTGTGATTTTCCTTGGTCGGGATGAAACCGATTTCGATCATGTGGCGTTCGATGACATCGCCGATAGCAGCAAGCAGGGAGGGCACATATTTGCCGTTGACCCACTGGCCACCCCGCGGATCGAAGATGGCTTTCAGTTCCTCGACCACGAAGGAGATATCACCACCCCGTCGGAAAACGGCGGAGATCATCCGGGTCAGGGCGACCGTCCAGGCGAAATGTTCCATATTCTTGGAATTCACGAACACCTCAAACGGGCGACGGCGGCCGTCCTGAATGACATCATTGATGGTGATGTACATCGCATGTTCGCTGTCCGGCCATTTCAGCTTGTAGGTGCCACCGGTCAGTTCTTCCGGACGTTCCAGCGGCTGGGTCATATAGACCACACCGCCGGCATCAAACTGGTCGGCGGGTCGTACTTCTGGCACACCAAGCGGCAATTCCGGCTCTGACTTGTTTTCCGCCGCCTTCGGTTCCACCGACAGAACCGCGCCTGTAATATCGTTCGGACGATAGGTGGTGCAGCCCTTGCAGCCCGTATCATAGGCCTTCATGTAGATATCCTTGAAGGCCTCAAAGCTGATATCTTCCGGGCAGTTGATGGTTTTCGAGATGCTCGAATCCACATATTTCTGCACGGCGGACTGCATGGCGATATGGTCTGACGGTGACAGCGACTGCGCATCAACAAAATAGTCAGGTAGCGGCGTGTCTTCCCCGAACATCTTGCGATAGAGGCGATAGGCGTAGTCGGAGACCTGTTCCTCGCGACGGGTACCATCCGGCATCAGGATATTGCGGCTGTAGGAAAAGCTGAACACCGGCTCCAGCCCCGATGAAACATTATCTGCATAAAGCGAGATCGTTCCGGTCGGCGCGATGGAGGTCAGCAGGCTGTTACGAATGCCAAAATGGGCAATGCCGTCCCGGATATCCTGATCCAGTTCCGCAACGCTTTCCCCTGCCAGATAGGCTTCCGCGTCGAACAGCGGAAACGCCCCCTTCTCTGCCGCGATATCAATGGAGGCGAGATAGGCCGAGCGCCGCAACTCCCGCATCCATGTTTCCGCCAGATGGATCGAACGGGCACCGCCATAGCGGGTGCCGCACATGATCAGCGCATCTGCCAGCCCCGTGACACCAAGGCCGATCCGGCGCTTGGTCAGGGCTTCCTGTCGCTGTGCCTCCAGCGGGTAATTGGAGACATCAATCGTGTTATCCATCATCCGCACTGCGTCGCGGACAATCGTATCCAGTAAAGCGAGGTCCAGCTTGGCATCGGCCTGAAACGGATTATTGACCAGCCGCGCCAGATTGACCGACCCCAGCAGACAGGCACCATAAGGCGGCAGGGGCTGTTCACCACAGGGGTTGGTGGCGCAGATTTCCTCGCAATAGCGGAGGTTGTTACGGGCGTTGATCCGGTCGATGAAAATCACCCCCGGTTCCGCATAGGCATAAGTCGCCCGCATGATCCGGTCCCACAGATCGCGGGCCTGAATATTGTCATAAACCACCCCGTCGAAGACCAGTTGCCAGGGCGCGTCTTCGCGCACCGCCCGGATAAAGGCATCGGTCACCAGCACCGAGAGGTTGAACATGCGCAGGCGGCCCGGATCACGCTTGGCATCCACAAAGGCCAGAATGTCCGGATGATCACAGCGCAAGGTCGCCATCATCGCACCACGGCGCGACCCGGCAGACATGATGGTGCGACACATGGCATCCCACACATCCATGAAAGACAGCGGCCCGGAGGCGTCGGAGCCGACACTATGTACCGGCGCGCCCTTCGGACGAATGGTCGAGAAGTCGTAGCCGATCCCCCCGCCCTGCTGCATGGTCAGTGCCGCCTCGCGCAGATTCTCGAAAATCGCGCTCATGTCATCGGGGATTGTCCCCATAACAAAGCAGTTGAACAGGGTCACCTTGCGGCCGCTACCGGCACCGGCCAGAATCCGCCCGGCTGGCAGATAGCGGAAATTCTGCATGCATGTCAGAAACCGTTCACGCCAGGCTTCCTGATCTTCCTCAACAGAAGCCAGCGCCGTTGCCACCCGGTTCCAGCTGTCGGCAATGGTACGGTCAACCGGGCGGCCAGCCTCGTCTTTCAGACGATACTTCATGTCCCAGATCTGTTGAGATATTGCAGCTATCTGCGCCATATGCGCGTTATTCCCCGGTATGTCGGCATTACAGAAATTCCGGCCAGCAAAGGGCTAAACCCAGCCCCGGCCCGGCCTCCGGTCTGATGATAATCATCCTCACAGGGGGATGAAAGCAACAGAAATGTTCTTGTTATGTTTCTTTCCGGTCAGCAACCGCAAGATGCTGTACCGAACTGGCATCGCCTCCGGAGGAAGCTGACAACAAATCCGTTTCCTGTTCAATCACAGTCTCCAGACGTTCCATGAATTCAGCCCGGGCCAGCCCCGGCTGAATCGGCTCCAGAAACTTGATTGTCATAACACCGGGATGCTTCAGGAAAGTCCGTCGCCCCCAGAACATTCCGGTATTCAGGGCGCAGGGAACGACCGGCAACCCCGTGTTCTTGTACATCGCAGCAACTCCCGGCTGATAGGGCACATGCTGTCCGGGTGCGGTCCGCGTCCCCTGCGGGAAGATAATGATCTGCGATCCGTTCGCGGCGGCCGCACGGGTTTCCAGCACCAGATGCCGCAATGCACTGGCGCCCGCAGACCGGTCGACGGAGATCATACCGGCATGCAGTGCCATCCGGCCATAGATCGGCAGTTTTGTAAGTTCCTGTTTCAGGACAAAAACCGGGTCACTGAGAAACAGGTGAAACACCATCGTATCAAACGCCGACTGATGTTTTGCCGCGATGATGAACGGGCCTTCCGGCAGATGCTCCAGCCCGATGACACGCCAGCGCAACCCGACGGCAAACCTCAGCAAACCCGAGGTCATGCCCGTGAACAGCTTTGCACCATACTGCATCACACGGCGCGACATCAGCAGCATTGGCAGCAGCACAATCAGCAGCAACGGAATGGCGCAGAACCAGAGCACATTGAACAGCAGGGACCGCAGCCAGGTCATCACATCGCCTCTCCAACCCGGTCGACAGTGCGGTTAACCAGCCGCCGCAGACGGGCAAACAGATATTTGCTGTATTCCGCAGCATAAAGCCGGGCCGTCCCCGACCACTGCCACCAGTCATCCCGGCGCACGTTATCCGGGAAAACCGGCGAAATCTGGATATCGACATTCGGCATCGCATCGCGGAATTCAAGCATGCTGCGCGGCACGTGATAATGTGCCGTCACCAGAATGATCGAACTGATATTGTTCCGCTTCACCCAGCCGCCGGTTTCCATTGCATTGCCAATGGTATCCGGTGCTGCATAACCAAGCTCGATACAGCATTCCAGTTCGTCCGGGGACTGCTGTGACATTTCCAGCAAGGCCCGTACATCCAGCCCGCGATAGACGCCCGAAATAAAGAGTTTGGCTGCTTTGCCCGCCGACAGCAGATCAAAGCCGCGGGACAGACGATCCTGCCCCCCCGTCAGCACGACAATCGCTTCCGCCGGCCTGAGATCATCCGTCGTTTCCGACGGCATCTGGCCAACAAACCAAACAAGCCCGGCCCCCCAACCGGCAATCACAAGGCCAAGCAGAACGACCGACCAGTAGATCCGGCGCAGCAAACTGCCGCGCCGTCGTTTCCGCCTGCCAATCATTACCCGCTCACCACCATATCCACAAAACTAGTCAAATCATCGAAGACCGCAACATCAGAGACATCATCCGGCAAACCAGCCGCCATAATCGAAGCCCCCTTACCGGTTCTCACCAGTGCCGGGCGGCAGCCAATCGCCTTCGCAGCCCGGAGATCACCCAGTGAATCACCAACAAACCAGACATCACCAGCCACTGCACTGAAATCCGCCAGCGCCTCCCGCAACATGCCTGGTCCGGGCTTGCGTCTGTCATTCGCCTCCCCGGCAGCTTCCGGGCAGACATAAATGGCATCAATCCGCCCGCCTTCACGAGAGACTTCCCGACGAAGATGGTCATGAATCTGACGCAGCACCGCAGGCGCCAGTTCACCTCGGCCGACACAGGCCTGATTGGTCGCAATCGCAATCTTGTATCCGGCATGACTCAATCGGGCCGTGGCTGCAACAGCACCCGGTATCAGGTCAAAGTCGGCAAACCGGGTGACCGAGGCCGGAAGATCGACGTTCAGCACCCCGTCGCGGTCGAGAATTACAAGCGGCATGGTCATGACAGTTTCCTGAGGGCAGCGTAAACCGTTGCCCGCGCCGTTGCCCATGCAATCGCCGAAACCAGCAGCGGTGTCAGTGCAAGGATCGTCCAGCTCAGCGGAGACAGCTGGGCTGAGGGCAGAAGCGCGGCATCAATCCGGCTTGCCAGCCAGGAAAACCCATAGACCGTTCCTGCTGCAAACACCCCGCCAATCAGCCCGCCACGCAGCCCGAGCCAGAGCGCACGGGCCCCGAACTTGCGGGCAATATAGGAATCTCTGGCCCCGACAAGATGGAGGATTTCAACCACATCATGATGAATGGCAAGCCCGGTCCGGGTGGTGAACATCACCGTCAGAATGGTGACCAGCAAGACAATGGCAAACACCCCGACTGCCGCGATTTCAAACCATAGCACAACATTGATGAAATTCTGCAGCCAGACCCGGTGGTCATCAAGACGGGCACCGGGCACCGCCGCCCGTAACTCCCGCGCAATGGTTTGCAGGTCTGCGACATCCGGGTCCAGCCGCACATCAATCAGCCGCGGCAGGGGCAGATCGACGATATGCTCGCCGGACCCAAGCCAGGGTTCCAGCAGGGCGGCTGCCGCCTCAACGGAAAGGGCCTCAACACCCAGCACTCCCGGCTGTGATTCTAGCACATCCAGCGCCCGGCTGACCGTGTCTTCCTGCACGCCACCCTCCAGCGTCTCAGGCGCGATCTGTACCGTCGCTGTCCCGCTGATTTCAGCGTTCCAGGCATCGACCATCGTGTGAACACTCAGCACCGCCGACAGAGCCAGAAACGCGAGGTAGACCATGAAAGCCGTCACCCAGGGCAGAAACCGCTGGGCATTATCGCGCGCAAACAACTGACCGGCAGAAGGTTGCGCCATTATCTGTCACCCTGCTTGCCGGCAGGCCGTGGCGGCAGGGCATCGGTTACCGGAAGCTGCATGACGCCCTGATTGATCCGCATGACCGGATACTGAAACCGGCGCACCAGCCCCTCATTATGCGTCGCAATAATGATGGTCGTACCCAGCTTGTTGAGTTCCTCGAACAGATACATCAGCCGCATGGCGATCTTGTCGTCGACATTTCCCGTCGGCTCGTCGGCCAACAACAGTCGCGGGCGGGAAATCACGGCCCGGGCAATCGCGATGCGCTGTTTTTGTCCGCCCGACATGGTCTTCGGCGTCGCATCAAGGAAATCTTCCAGGCCAACCCAGCCCAGCAATTCCTCGACATGCCGCTTTACTTCCGCATCCCGCACCCCGGCGATACGCAGCGGCAAAGCGACATTCTCAAGGCCGCTTAACTGATCCAGCAGACGAAAATCCTGAAACACGACACCAATACGCCGTCGAATCGCGGCAATTTCATGACGCCTTATGCTGCTGACATTGCGATCAAACAGGGAAACGATGCCACGGGTCGGTCGATTTGCGAGATAAAGCAGTTTAAGCAGCGACGATTTTCCAGCGCCGCTGGGCCCCAGCAGGAACCGAAAATCCCCCGGAGCGAGCCGAAAGCTGATATCGCGCAGGATCTCCGGCCCCGAGCCATATCGGAGACCAACATTCTCAAACCTGACAACAGACTGATCTTCAGCCAAAATTAACGCATCTCCCTCAATCTCTGAGACTTAACCGGGGAAAGTCTGAACGTCCAGTGGGCTAGCCCACTTGTCTCGGATTCAGCCCGCAACTATAAACAATTGTTTCACATTACGCGGTTACCGAGGCCCATGTTAGTAAGCTGTCCGAATTGCGCGGCGAAATACAACATTCGTGATGAACTCATCGGCCCGGCAGGCCGAAAGGTAAAATGCGCGCGTTGTGAACATTCATGGCATGCGACAGCCGTCGCTGCAGCAGTGGCTCCGCCCCCGCCACCGCCACCACCGCCACCACCTCCACCACCTCCACCACCGCCTCCTCCGCCAGAGCCGGAGCCAGAGCCGGAAGAGAACGAACCGGTTGATGTCGCGGAAATGGTCACGGACGAGCCGGATGAGGCAACCCCTGATTTTCCGATCGAGGATGTCACCGTTGACGATGATCCCGACGATGGCATGCCAACGCTGGAGGTACAGGATGCCCCGGAACCGGCTGCCGGAACAGAAACCGACCGGAGTGGCCCGGCACTGAATGATGTGCTGCCGCCTGAACCGGAGCCCATTCCGAATGTCTTCAGCCCCGGCATGTCGGCACCCCAGCGCAAGCGCAAGAGCGGCGGCAAAGGAGCACTGACATTCTTCATCGTGCTGTTCCTTATTCTGGGCACGGCTGCTGCCTTGTGGTTCTTCCGCTCAACTGTACAGGATGTCTTCCCCTCAACCCGTGTACAGTACCACAAGCTGATTGATCTGCTTGGTCTGCCACCTGAATATCCGGGTGCCGGCCTTGAACTGGACTGTCCCGCTGACAAACTGTCCCGGGACAGCGATTCTGCCGGCAATGAATCAATCACCGCGGTCTGCACGGTCAGCAATATCACCGACCGGCCGGTCGAATTTCCTCAGGTCCGGATCCGCCTGACCAACATCAACGGTACGATTATCCATAAGGAAGAAATCATCGCTCCGCCTCAGCCCATCGTTACACCGGGTGAGGTGGTTGTCTTCTCGCCGACAGTCAGCGGCGTCGGCCGGGCACTGCGGATGGATGTCGACTTTGTTGACAGGATGTAGCTGACCCGGTCTAGAACGTCTCCAGCAGACGATCGATATAGTCCAGTTCAGTTTCCGGGCGCGCCGTGTCACCAGACCGGCGGCGGAGTTCATCTAGAATGTCGCGGGCGCGCTGAACATCCCCCTTGGTCGGGATGGCTGTCCGGCCATCATCCACTTCTCCACCCCTGTCCTGTTCAAACCGGCGACCCAGCGGATCGCGGCCATCGCCCTGCAACTGCTGCTGGTTACCGCGACCGCCCCGGCCATTACCCGGCTGGCGGCCCATCTGCTGCTGGCGGGCCATCTGTTCGGCCATGTCCCGGGCACCTTCCCGCAGGGCATTCATCGCATCACCCTGTGCCTGCATGGCATCTTCTGCCGATCCTTCACCGAGCTGCTTTGAAGCATCCCGCATGGCCCGCTCTGCGCGCCCCAGCGCATCGGGTATCTGACCATTTTCACCAAGCTGGCGCATCATTTCACCAAGCTGACGCCGCAGAGCCTCCTGTTCACCGGCCCCGCGCTTCATATCTTCCTGTGACTGTTGCTGCCCCTGAATACCGCGCTGCTGCTGTTGCTGGCTGTTACGGAATGTCTCGTCCATCAGTTCCTGCTGACGACGCATCATTTCCTGCATCTGGCCCATACGCTTCTGCATCTCGCCATTCTGGCCGGGCTGCTGACGCATGCCGGCAAGCGGCATGTTCTTCATCTGCTCCAGCATCTGGCGAAGCTGACTCAGCATCTGCTTGGCCGCTTCCTTCGCACCGATTTCATTCAGCTGACGCATCTGCTCCAGCATATCCTGCATCTCGCGGGACGACAGTACCTGGGCATCCGGATCAATGGGCTGGTCACTTGGCCCCATCTCCTGAAGTTTCTGGGCCAGCTCCTTGAAATATTCCTGCATCGCCTGCGCCAGCTCGTTCATGAGCTGCTGCATCTCTGCATCGGTGACATCGTCGCGGTCCATCGCTTCCTGCAGCCGCTTTTCAGCCTCGGCCAGCCGGCGTTCCGCCAGTGCCAGTTCACCGTCCTCGATCCTGAGGGCAATGGTCCAGAGCAATTCCTGAATCGAGGCAAGACCCGCGGCATTTTCCGGCGCATAGCGCAGACGGGCTGCCGCCGAACGCATCGCCAGGAAGACCCCGATATCACTGTTGAACAGGCCGGGGCGGGAGGAAATGGCATTCAGAACCTCGAACACACTCTCCCGGTCCGTCGGATGCAGGGTCAGCTGCTTGCGTGCACCGACCACCATACGGGCTGCCGGCTGGTTGAAGCTCCGTTCCGGCAGGTTCAGTTCGACCCATTCGGTCTGACCTGTCTGCCCGGTTGCATCGGTTACGGACAGCTGTACAGAGGCCATCAGCCCCGCCCAGGGGTGAGCGGTCAGGTCATTTGCGTGACGTCCCTTCGCCCCTGTGGGCGACAAGCCGGGCAACGGCAGGGTATAGGAAATCTCACGTGGTGAGCCTTCAAGAATTTCGGCACCATCCGGACGGCGGATTGTCGCTGTCGCATCCTCCACCCCGAAATCATCGGAAATTTCATATTCCAGCGCCAGCTGGTTACGCTTATCGCCAGTTGGAGGCTTGAGATAGGATATTGTCGGCGGACTATCCGCCACAACGGCGACCGGCCATTCAGCCAGCGTTCTGTCACCATCCGTAAAACGCAGCGTTGTCCCGCCTGATAATTCAGTCTCCAGCGTGAAGCTGCTTTCTCCAACGACTGACAAGGGGGTCTGGCTGCTTCCGGTATCAAGCTGCGGCGCTTCCAGCCTGCCTTGCAGGGACGCCAGCAGGCGCGAGCCTTCCGGCACAACGACCCGTTTGACCTCTGACGCCGGGCTGGCTGTGGCTGCCTCTTCCTGCCGGGAGGCTTCCCGATAGGTGAGATAAACCGGCGCAAGCCGTGTATAGGCAGGCGGCGTTATCCAGAGCTCAACCTGCAGGGGTGTCTGGGTTCCGAAACGACTGAAGTCAGGAACCATCGCCGCAGAAAACCGGTCTGCCAGACGGCCATCACCAACCACGAAACCAACCAGCAGCAAAAGACAGGCCCCGCCAACCGCAGCATACCGGTCAGACCCGGCCAGTGTCGGCCGCGGGGCTGCGCTGTTCAGACCAGCCAGTCTGGCGCGCTCACGTTGCTGATGCAGACGCCATAATGCAGTTGTCAGGGGATTCTGGTTGCCGTCCGCAAGACGGTCTTCGACAGCTTCAATCGGACGATGTTGCAGCTTATTGGACTGTTCAACCCGGGCCCGTATCTCGGCCATGCCCGGCAGGCTGAAACCACGCAGCCCGCGAAACAGGCTGAAGCCTGTCACGCCGGCCATCAGGACCAGAAGAACAAGATGCAGCCAGACAGGCAGCGCGGGCAGAATTCCGGAAAGAGCCAGACCAAGACCGAGAAGGATAAATGCGACAGGAAGCCACAGACATCTGACGGCCCGTTCCCATGAGATGGACCACCCGGTCCGCCAGAGAACACCCGAGAATGACGGGCTGTTCACGCCGCTGTTTCTGGTATCCCGCTGGTCCGTCATGTTGCAATCCTGTTGCTAGGCAGCACCCTTTCGGGGCTGATGAGACCCGATCCATTCAGGTATCTGGTCACGACCCATTATAGCATCAATATCTTCACGTGGCCGAATTATTGAATATCGTCCCTCGCTGACCAGAACTTCAGCCGCCGGGGGGCGTGCGTTATAGCTGGAAGCCATCACCGCGCCATAGGCCCCGGCACTCATGAAAGCGACCAGATCCCCGTGTTTCAGCGCCGGTAAAGCCCGCTGGCGGGCGAAAGTATCCCCGGTTTCGCAGACCGGGCCGACAATATCCGCTGGTCTGTCACCCGCAGCGGGGGTGCTTTCCCTGACGGTAAGAATTTCGTGATAGGCATCATACATGGCCGGTCTGACGAGATCATTCATTGCCGCATCAACAACAACAAAGCGTCTTGCCTCGCCCTCCTTCAGGCGAACCACGGACGAGAGCAGCGCACCCGCCGGGCCAACAATCGAGCGACCGGGTTCAAACACCAGTTCGCAGCCAAGGTCGCCAACGGTCTCCCGGACTACCGCCGCATAATCGCTCATCTCCGGAATGCTCTCGCCTTCATAGGAGATACCAAGCCCCCCGCCGAGGTCGAGCCGGGAGACGGTATGACCTGCTGCCCGCAATTCACGGACAAGATCGGCGACAATAGCAAATGCCTCACGATAGGGTTGCAGCGAAGTCAGCTGCGAGCCGATATGGGTCGCGATGCAATCGAGGTCGACATGACTGTACTCACGCGCCCGGTCAAACAGCAGCCGGGCCCGCTCCAGCGAGATACCGAATTTGTTTTCGGCCTTGCCCGTGGTGATCTTGGCATGGGTCTTGGCATCCACATCCGGATTCACACGAATGGCCGCTGACGTACGGATCCCCTTTTCCGCTGCGATGCGGGCAAGGCTTTCCATTTCATCTTCAGATTCGACATTCAGCGACAGCAACCCCGCATCAAGTGCGGCGGCAATCTCCACATCGGTTTTCCCGACGCCGGAGAACACGATATTTTCCGGCGAAACACCCACCGCCAGCGCCTTCCGCAACTCGCCGACGGAAACCACATCCAGGCCAGCGCCTGCATTTGCCAGCAATTGCAGGACCGCCATGTTATCATTCGCCTTCATGGCGTAGCAGACATGTCCGCCCAGCGGCTCCAGCGCATCGCGATAGGCAGCAAACCGGCGCAGGATACCCGCCGCTGAATATACATAGGTCGGGGTGCCGACAGCCTGTGCAATATCGCTCAGCCGCACGCCTTCGGTTGTCAGCTCACCATCGACATATTCAAAATCCCAGCGGCTCATTTGTTCGGATACTTCTTCGGATATTCAGAACCGGCGGGATGCAGCGGTGCATTCTTTTTGCCGCAGGCGGAAAGGCCGGACGCAAGACCAGCCGTCAGCAGCGACAGGATCAGGATACGGGTCAGCAACTGCATTTTCATGCCTCCTTCAGAAAGCGCTTACGTGCCTCGACAACAGCCGCCCGGACATTCGCCGGGGCCGTGCCGCCAAAGCTGGTGCGTGACGCAACAGAATTATCAACACCAAGAACGTCAAAGATATCCCCGGTTATCCCCGGTTCAACCGACTGCATGTCAGCCAGGGTCAGGTCTTCCAGACCAACGGAGCGGTCCTCAGCCATCTTCACCAGCGTTCCGGTGACGTGATGCGCACGCCGAAACGGCATGCCCAGACTGCGCACCAGCCAGTCCGCAAGATCTGTCGCGGTGGAAAAGCCCTGCCCCGCAGCCTGCCGGAGCACATCCGCATTCGGCTTCATGTCACGGACCATGCCTGCCGTCGCGGCAATGCAGAGCGCAATAGTGTCTGTCGCTTCGAATACCGGCTCCTTGTCTTCCTGCATATCCTTGGAATAGGTCAGGGACAGGCCCTTCATGACCACCATGAAGCCCTGCAGACAACCGAACAGCCGTCCGGACTTGGCCCGCACCAGTTCCGCCGCATCCGGATTGCGTTTCTGCGGCATGATTGACGAGCCCGTGGTAAAGGCGTCGGTCAGCGTGATGAAACGAAACTGTGCCGAACACCAGATCACCGTTTCCTCGGCAAAGCGGGAGAGGTGAATACCAAGAATGGACAATGCCGACAGATATTCCATGGCGAAATCCCGGTCCGAAACGGAATCGAGCGAATTCGCCGTTGGCCGGTCAAAGCCGAGCGCCGCCGCCGTGGCATGACGGTCAATCGGGAAGGACGTTCCCGCCAGTGCCGCAGCACCAAGCGGCGATTCATTCAACCGCCGGCGGCAATCCGCCAGCCGTGAACGATCACGACCGATCATCTCGACATAAGCCAGCATGTGATGGCCGAAAGTGACAGGCTGCGCCGTCTGCAAATGGGTGAATCCGGGCATGACGATATCCGCCCCCGCCTCTGCCTGGTCAATGAACGCGGCCTGCAGGTCAGCCAGCGACTGATCGACATTGTCGATGGCATCGCGGACCCACAGACGAAAATCGGTTGCGACCTGATCGTTACGGGAACGTCCGGTATGCAACCGGCCCGCCGATGCGCCGATCAGATCAGCCAGCCGGGATTCGACATTCATATGAATGTCTTCCAGGGCTGACGAAAAAGTAAAATTGCCGCTTTCGATCTCACCTTCGATCTTCTGCAGGCCATCAATTATAGCATCGCCATCTTCTGCACCGATGATCGACTGCGCGACCAGCATACGACAATGAGCGACAGAGGCGCGGATATCCTGTGCATAGAGCCGCTGATCGAAATCGATCGAGGCGTTAATGCGTTCCATAATTTCGGAGGGACCAGCCGCAAACCGGCCGCCCCACATATCATTCGACTGCGTCATGCGGCAATCCCGGCTGAAAAAGGGTGGTTATTTCGGCGATTGTCCCCATATCTGCCGATGTCTCAAGCCGTTTACGCCGGAGAATTCAGAATGATACCGCTCATCAGGGCCATCGCCATCCTGCTGATCATGACGCCTGCACTGGCTGTCGCCGGTCCGCCAAAGAACTATGAACGGCTGGACAGCGAAACCAGCCTCCCGTCCGATAGCTTCACCAACGGTCTGGGTGTCGAAATGCAGCTGGGTGATTTTCACGGCAAGGTGGTGCTGCTCAATCTCTGGGCGACATGGTGCGGCCCCTGCGTCCGGGAGATGCCGCATCTGGATAAATTGCAGGCAATGCTGGGCGGAGCCGACTTTGAGGTCGTTGCCCTGTCATCAGACCGGGGTGGCGTCGAGAAGGTCGAACCCTTCTTCCGCCGCACCAATGTCGATCATCTGGAGATTTATCTGGATCCGAAAAACCGGATAGCCCGGGCGCTCGGAGCCCGCGGTCTGCCGACAACCTATATCATTGACGCCGAAGGCCGATTGCTCGGCTCTGTCGCCGGCGCACTGGACTGGACTGCACCGGAAATCGTCGACTGGCTGAAAGGCATTATCGCCCGGCGTCAGGAACAGGCACTGGCCGGGTAAGACGGAGGTGCTTCGTCCCGGCTGAAACCACTCTCCCTCATCCCGAAACCAGTTCAGGATGAAGGGAAAGCAGAAAAGAGAACGAGACTCCGGATCAGTGGGATCAGCGGGTCGGAACCGGCTCGTCACCTGAGTAATCGTAGAAGCCGCGGTTGGTCTTGCGGCCAAGCCAGCCGGCTTCGACATACTTCACCAGCAGCGGGCAGGGGCGATACTTGGTATCCGCCAGGCCATCATGCAGCACATGCATGACCGCAAGACAGACATCCAGACCAATAAAATCCGCAAGTTGCAGCGGACCCATCGGATGGTTGGCCCCCAGACGCATCGCCGTATCAATGGCTTCAACCGATCCGACGCCTTCATAAAGCGTGTAGACCGCTTCATTGATCATCGGCAGCAGAATACGATTGACGATGAAAGCCGGGAAATCTTCAGAAACGGCAACCTGCTTGCCGAGGTCATCGGTCAGCTTGCGCACCGCATTGAAGGTTTCGTCTTCCGTCGCAATACCGCGGATCAGTTCCACCAGCTTCATCAGCGGAACCGGGTTCATGAAATGCATACCCATGAACCGGCCCGGACGATCGGTCCCTGCCGCCAGCCGGGTGATCGAGATCGACGAGGTATTCGTCGCGATCATTGCTTCCGGCTTCAGATAGGGGCAGAGGTTCTTGAAGATCGACCGCTTGATCGATTCATCTTCCGTTGCCGCTTCAATGACGAGGTCCGTCTCGGCAAAAATGTCGTAGGAGGTGCTGGTCGTGAGACGCTTCATACCCGCGTCCCGCTCGCTCTCCGTAATCAGCCCCTTTGCGACCTGACGGTCCATATTATGGCCGATCCGCTCAATCGCCTTCTCCAGAATATCGTCTGAAAGATCGACAATTGCGACATCATGACCGCCAAGGGCACAAACATGCGCGATGCCATTACCCATGGCACCGGCACCGATCACGCCAACGGTCTGTAATTTAGTCATTTCAGATGATTGCCTTGCTGGTTGATCAAGCATTATCCAGTGCCGCCTCAAGTTCCGGCACGGCATTGAAAAGGTCTGCAACAAGACCATAGTCAGCCACCTGGAAAATCGGTGCTTCCTCGTCCTTGTTGATTGCAACAATAACCTTGGAATCCTTCATCCCTGCGAGATGCTGGATCGCCCCGGAAATCCCGACAGCAATATAAAGGTCCGGCGCCACGATCTTGCCGGTCTGGCCGACCTGATAATCGTTCGGCACAAAGCCTGCGTCGACAGCGGCACGGGAAGCACCGACAGCAGCACCCAGCTTGTCCGCAATCTTTTCAAGCATGACGAAATTATCGCCGGACTGCATGCCACGGCCACCGGAAATGATGACCTTCGCGCTGGTCAGTTCCGGGCGCTCAGAGCTGGAAAGTTCCGCACCGACATGGGTCGAAAGACCTGTGCTGTCCGCGGCATCAACCGTCTCAATCGAGGCAGAGCCACCTTCGGCAGCAACCGCATCAAAACCGGTTGTCCGCACCGTGATGATCTTGATGCTGTCCGAACTCTGAACCGTCGCCAGCGCATTACCGGCATAGATCGGACGGATGAAGGTATCGTCGCTTTCAACCCCGGAAATGTCCGAAATCTGCGCCACGTCCAGCAGGGCTGCAACGCGTGGCAGGATGTTCTTGCCGGATGTTGTCGCCGGGGCCAGCACATGGCTGTAGTCACCGGCCAGTTTCACCAGAAGGCTCGCGGTATCTTCTGCAAGACGGTTGCTGTAGATCGCATTGTCAGCCAGCAGTACCTTCGAGACGCCCTCAACCTTCGCAGCGGCATCCGCAACGGCCTGGCAGGATTCGCCTGCGACCAGCAGGGTGACATCCGATCCGATTGCCTTGGCCGCGCCAACTGCATTGAGAGTGGCGGGTTTCAGTTCCGAGTTATCATGCTCGGCCAGTACCAGAATAGCCATCAGATCACCTTCGCTTCGTTCTTCAGCTTGTCGACCAGTTCGGCGACGCTTTCCACCATCACACCGGCTTCACGCTTCGGCGGCTCAACAACTTTCAGGGTTTTCAGCCGTGGCGTGATATCAACACCGAGTTCATCAGGTGTTGTTGTATCAATCGGCTTCTTCTTCGCCTTCATGATGTTCGGCAGGGAGGCATAACGCGGCTCGTTCAGCCGCAGGTCAGTCGTCACAATGGCCGGCAGCTTCAGAACGATGCTTTCCAGACCACCGTCAACTTCGCGGGTGACGTTCAGCTTGTCGCCATCCACGGTGATTTTGGAGGCGAAGGTGCCCTGTGCCCAGCCCATAAGCGCAGAAAGCATCTGTCCGGTCTGGTTGCTGTCATCGTCAATGGCCTGTTTGCCAAGGATAACCAGACCCGGCTCCTCTTTCTCGACAATGGCCTTGAAGATCTTCGCAACCGACAGGGGCTGCACTTCGTCATCGGTCTGAACCAGAATGCCGCGGTCTGCACCCATGGCCAGCGCCGTACGGATGGTTTCCTGCGACTGCTGCGGGCCGACGGAAAGCGCGATGATTTCAGTGGCAATGCCAGCCTCTTTGAGGCGAACGGCTTCTTCGACACCGATTTCATCGAATGGATTCATGGACATCTTGACGTTGGCCGTTTCGACCCCCGACTGGTCCGCTTTGACGCGTATCTTGACGTTATAGTCGATGACGCGTTTGACTGCGACGAGTACCTTCATTGCTTACCTGACGACCCTCTCATGAGATTGGCGTTGATGGGGTCATGAGCGCAAAGATATAGCGCAATGAGGCCCCCACCTCTTGGTTTGTGCAGTGCACACTATGCCCTCGTTAAATCTATGTCAATTTCACGACGACGGCTCGTTAGCGGGCATACCGCACCCGCTCAGCGGTTCGCTCCCGGCTGCCAGAGAACGTCCGTCCGGCCATTGTCGTTTGCAACGCGGGCCAGCACGAACAAATGGTCCGACAGGCGGTTTACATAGCGGATGACATCCGGATTGATCTGCTCGATTGCGGCAAGTTCTGTCATGATACGCTCGGCCCGCCGAACCACGGTGCGGGCCAGATGCAGATGCGCCGCCAGCGGTGTTCCCCCCGGCAGGATGAATGATTTCAGCGGTGCAAGGTCAACATTCATGGCATCAATCTCCTGCTCCAGCCGCGCCACCTGTTCCGGTGAAATGCGGAGCGCTCCCTCGGCCTTGCGTCCGTCTTCCGGGGTGCAGAGATCGGCACCCAGATCAAAAAGGTCGTTCTGGATGCGGCTTAGCATCGCATCGACCTCACCGTCACTGTGCAGCCGTGCCATGCCGATGACGCCGTTTGCCTCATCACTGGTGCCGTAGGCCGCGACCCGCAGACTGTGCTTGTCAACGCGCTTGCCATCGCCCAGCGATGTCTGTCCGGCATCGCCGCCACGGGTGTAGATCTTGTCGAGCGTTACCATTGAGATACCTCAGTCGATCGAGAGCAAAGCCAGCAGGCCCATCAGCATGATGGTGACGAACTGAAAGATGACGCGAAGCTGCATCATCTTGTTGGACCGCCGGCCATCCGTATGGCCGGAACGGGTGAAGGTGAAGATACCGAACATCAGCACGGCTATCGTGGCAAACCCGCCAATCATCACCAGATAAGGAAGGAAAGAGTTCATTCTCCGAATATGGACCCGATCATCGGGAGTTCCACCGGAAATTTACAAACAGCCCGGATTCTCATCCGCAAACGCCCCCTCACCCCGGAACGGGTTCAGAATGAGGGGAAAGCAAAACCGGTTCCAAAGGAGAAGGAAGCAAAAGTTGAAAGCGATACTCATGCATCTGTTGCAATATCTTCATCACTGACGACAATTCCGGCACCTTCACTCTGTTCCGGACCCCAGCTCATGACCGACCTTCCCACGCCTCAGGAAATCCGCGATCTGTTTACGCGGGAAAGTCTCTGGCAATCCTACCTTGATGTCGAAGCCGCCATGTCGCTGGAACAGGGCAACATCGGCATGATCCCGATGGCTGCCGGTGAAGAAATCGCTGCGAAGGCAAACCTGACGGTTATACCGGCAGAAAAACTTGCCGCAGACATCGCCGTCACCCGTGCCCCCGTCGCTTCTATTGCCCGGCTGCTGTCCGCAGCCTGCTCACCGGAAGCCGCCGGCTACGTCCACTGGGGCGGAACCACACAGAATATCAGCCAGACCGGCCGTATCCTGCTGATGAAGCGCGCCCATGCCTCCCTGATGGACCGGCTGGACCGCGTCATGGCACATCTTTGCCAGATGGCGGAAGACACCGCAGACATGCCCGCCGTCAGCCGGACCAACCACCGTCAGGCCCTGCCCGTTACCATGGGCTACAAGCTGGCCATCGCCATCGAGGAACTGCAACGCCATCAGGAACGGTTTGCGGAGGTCAGCAAACGCACCTTCACCAGCCAGATGGGTGGTGCGGTTGGTGCCATGCATGCATGGGGAAAGGACGGCCCGGCGCTGAACGTGGCGGTCTCGAAGCGGCTCGGTCTTGGTCATCTGCATATCCCCGCCCGCTCTGCCATCGACCATATCAGCGAATATGTGCTGTTGCTGGCCCTGTTCGGCACGTCCATCGGGCGGATTGTCAGTGAATTCTATCTGATGATGGGCGATGAATATGGGGAGGTCATCGAAGACCTTGGTGCCGATGTCATCGGCTCATCAACCATGCCGCACAAGGTGAATTCCAAACTGGCGGTGAAGGTCATCGCCGATGCGGCCCGCCTGCGCAGTTTTGTGCCCACCGCCTTCGAGGCCATGCAGCCAAAGAACGAAAGTGACAGCGCCACCAACCATCTGATGTATGACTGCACCTCCGGCCCGGTTTCACTGGCCTATGACATGCTGACCGATCTGGAGGCCCTGCTGCCGGCGCTGCGTCTGGTGCCGGAAGCCATGCAGAAGAACCTCAACCTGACCGGCGGACTGATCGCCGCCGAAAACGTCATGATGACCCTCGCCCCGAAACTGGGCCGCACGCACGCGCATGATCTGGTGCATCACGCCGCAGCTGTGGCCGTGGCCCAATCCATCCCCTTCATCGACGCCCTGATGTCGGACGCGGAAATCGCCGGCGCCACCGACCGGGCCGGACTGGAAGCCGCACTGGACGCCGGAAACTATACGGGACTGGCAGAACAGTTGACACGGGAAACGGTGAGAAAAGTCAGGCTTATTTAAAGTTCAATTTTATATATAAATTGACGCCATAAATTGCGTCAGAATATGATGAAAATCGTACTATTAAAATATGACACACCAAATTCATTTCCAGCATGAAGAGTGAAATTCTATGGGTGACGAAACAGGGAAAGATACCTCGCCATTAAGCTCAGAAGAGATAAAAGCTCTGAGAAATTTCCTACCCAAAATTGAGACTTATGATGGTTCTGGTGTCAGAATTTTGACCGACGAACAAAAATTAAATGCAATTAGTAGTATTTGTTCAAATTCATACACAATGATTGCTAAAATAGAGAATGAAATTCCATCAATAAAAGAAAAGGCAGAATCAATTCTAAACAATGGAGTTACATCTGGATTTATTGGAATTATATTTTTGGCCCCAATGCTGTACTTATCAGTAAATTATATGATTAACAGAGAATATGGTTCATCAAGCATTTATTTAGCAATTGCGGGATTGCTAATATTTATAAATATGGAAATGTTTTCTATTTATTCTTTGTATAGTTATAATAAAAAACTAAATCTTATAAAATATTATAGAAATGAAATCACAAATTTACTAACCCATCTCAACGCAATTAAATTGTGCACTATTTATAGCGATGCTGATATGGCAAAAAATTTGATAATTAGACTCTCCCAAATAGACAGAAATAATTCATTTAAAAAATCAAATACCAGATAATAAACCATGTTTATTGGCAATATATTATAATTTTTCTTAACCTTATGAGCATCAGTTCCGTCGGTTGAGCAGCCCGCGTGCGATCACATGGGCCTGTATCTCTGCCGCGCCTTCGAAGATGTTGAGGATGCGGGCGTCACAGATGACGCGGCTGATCGGATATTCCAGCGCATAGCCGTTGCCGCCGTGAATTTGCAGGGCGTTGTCGGCATTCGACCAGGCAACCCGGGCGCCCAGCAGCTTGGCCATGCCCGCTTCGACATCGCAGCGACGGTCTGAATCCTTCTCTCGGGCTGAGTGATAGGTAAGCTGACGGGCGATCATGGTTTCCACTGCCATCCACGCGATCTTGCCATGAACGCGGGGGAAGCCATAGATCGGTTTGCCGAACTGCACCCGGTCCTGCGCATAGGCCATGCCCAGTTCCATGGCGTTCTGGGCAACACCGACGGCGCGGGCGGCGGTCTGGATGCGGGCGCTCTCGAACGTCGCCATCAGCTGTTTGAAGCCCTGCCCTTCCTCGCCACCGAGCAACTGACCGGCGGGGACATCAAAGCCGTCAAAACCCAGTTCGTATTCTTTCATGCCGCGATAGCCGAGCACTTCGATCTCGCCACCGGTCATGCCGTCTGCCGGGAACGGATTGTCCGCCGTGCCGCGTGGCTTCTCCGCCAGAAACATGGACAGGCCCTTGTAGCCGGGCTGATCCGGGTCGGTCCGGGCCAGCAGGGTCATCATGTCGGTGCGGGCGGCATGGGTAATCCAGGTCTTGTTGCCTGTCACCTTATAGCTGTCGCCATCCCGCACGGCGCGGGTCCGCAGCGCCCCCAGATCAGAACCCGTATTCGGTTCCGTAAAGACAGCGGTTGGCAGAATTTCCCCGGAGGCAATCTTCGGCAGATAATGTTCCTTCTGGCCGTCCGTCCCGCCGAGGCGGATCAGTTCTGCGGCAATTTCGGAGCGGGTGCCGAGCGAGCCAACGCCGATATAGGCGCGGCTGAGTTCTTCTGTCACCACGCACATCGCCATCTTGCCCATGCCGAGACCGCCCCATTCCTCTGGCACGGTCAGACCGAAGACACCGAGTTCAGCCATCTCCTCGACGACCTCAATCGGGATCAGTTCATCCCGCAGATGCCAGTCATGGGCAAAGGGCGTGACCTTGTCTTCGCAGAAGCGACGAAACTGGTCCTGCACCATCCCCAGCATGTCATCATCGAAACCGGGATTGCCAAAGTCACCATCAGCGATGAGTTCTGCGATCCGGGCCCGCACCGGGGGCGTGTTGCCGGTCGTCTGCAACAGGCGCACATCCTCTGTCAGGAAGGCCGCAACAGCTTCTGCCGGGACACCCATATCGGCCGGGCGCAGAACTTCGCCCTGACTGAGCGACAGGCCACCGGCAAGCTGGTTGAGATATTCACCATATGCCGCCCGCAGGATCAGCTGCTCCAGCTCTCTGAAATTCCCGACCTCCTGAAGCCGTTCGCCCCAGGCCAGCATCTGCCGCAGACCTTCGACATAGGTCGTGGTCCAGGACAGGCCGTGGGCCGCAAACTGTTCCCGCTCGAAGGCCGCGTTATCAACCTTGCCGTCCCGGCTGACCAGACCGGCCACACCCTGACGGGCCGCAGCCAGCAGGCTATCGGCGGAACCGAGAGCAGAGCGGCAGGCAGTGAACAGGTCACTGGTCGTGATATGGGCGTCGGCAATGGCTTCAGGCATGATGCAGTCTCTCGTGATGAACAGGCAATTTCAGGCCCCCTCACCCTTGACCGTTCCCTGATCCTGAATCCGTTTATGGATCCCGACCCGGCGCTTGCCAGATCATCTGACAGACTTGGGCCACACGAATGAGGTCCTGAAACGGGTTCAGGATGAGGAGTACGGGTATTAACTAGGCATTGCCGGGGGGAATGTCAGCTACCAACAGGTCGTTCCGGCAAAAGATGCTGCCATTCTTCAGGCAACGGCATTGCCGCTCCCCGAAGAATGGTCTCAAGGTTGAATCAGCCTCAGCCCTCGATGCAGTCTTCCAGCGTCCGCAGCCCCGGACGTTTTGCCTGAACCAGAACCGCCATATTGCCGGGCTTGTGCTCGTTCGCCATCATCTTGGTATGGGCACCGGGAATATCATCCCACCCAAAGACTTCCGACATACAGGGATCAATGCGACGCTCGATCATCAGGCGGTTAGCCTGTGCCGCCTGTTTCAGATTGGCAAAGTGACTGCCCTGAATGCGCTTCTGGCGCATCCAGACGAACCGGGCATCCATGGTCAGGTTGTAACCCGTGGTCCCGGCACAGAACACAACCATACCGCCGCGCTTTACCACGAAACAGGAAACCGGGAAGGTTGCCTCACCCGGATGTTCAAAGACAAAATCGACATCATTACCCTTGCCGGTAAATTCCCAGATCGCTTTCCCGAACTTGCGGCATTCCTTCATGTAATTGCCAAACGCGTCGCCATTCACCGGCGGCAACTGGCCCCAGCAATTGAAGTCCTTGCGGTTGATGACACCGGTTGCACCAAGTGAATGGACGAATTCCCGTTTGTTCTCTTCCGAAATGATGCCGATGGCATTGGCACCCGCCGTATTGATGAGCTGGATGGCCATGGAACCAAGACCACCAGAAGCCCCCCAGACCAGCACATTATGGCCCGGCCGCAGAATATGCGGACGATGGCCAAACAACATGCGATAGGCAGTGGCCAGCGTCAGCACATAGCAGCCGCTTTCTTCCCAGGTCAGATGTTTCGGGCGTGGCATACATTGCTGTGCCTGGACGCGGCAGAACTGGGCAAAGGAGCCATCCGGCGTCTCGTATCCCCAGATACGCTGGGTTGGCGAGAACATCGGGTCGCCACCATTACATTCCTCGTCATCGCCATCATCCTGATTGCAATGGACAACCACCTCATCACCAACCTTGAAGCGGGTAACCTTCGATCCCACTGCCCAGACAATGCCCGAGGCATCCGAGCCGGCGATATGATAGTCGGCTTTATGAACATCAAAGACAGAGATCGGCTCACCCAGCCCCGCCCAGACGCCGTTGTAGTTGACGCCCGCAGCCATCACCATGACCAGCACATCATGACTGTCGACAGTCGGTACATCGACAATCTCGTCCCGGAAGGATTTGTCGGGCGGACCATGCCGGTCGCGACGGATCGCCCAGGCATGCATCTGCTTCGGGACATGCCCAAGCGGCGGAATTTCGCCGATCTCATACAGGTCCTTTTTCTCACCGTGCGCGGTGAAATCGATGATTTCTGCTGTGTTTGTCATGGCTTAGTCCCTCGTCCTGTTCATCAAATCCGTTTCAGTAGACGGTTTTTCATTCTGGCAGTAAGCTGTTTAGCAAGTGCAGCATTTTACCGCAACGCAAAACGTAAGTTTATTCCAATAAATTTAATTATTGTGAATAAATATGTCTTTTGTTATGGGTTAAAAGTCACAAACAAACGTCACCGACGGAAACCGCCATGACTGACAGCGACACAACCTCAAAAATGCCGCAGCGCGACAAGCCGTGGATCTTCCGGACATACTCCGGACATTCCAGTGCGGCTGAAAGTAACAGGCTGTATCTCGGGAACCTCGCCAAAGGTCAGACTGGCCTGTCCATCGCCTTCGATCTGCCAACCCAGACCGGGTATGACAGTGATCATGCGTTATCGCGCGGTGAAGTCGGCAAGGTTGGCGTTCCGGTCAGCCATCTCGGCGATATGATGACGCTGCTGGACGGCATTCCGCTGGACCGCATGAACACATCGATGACCATCAATGCACCCGCAGCCTGGTTGCTGGCACTGTATATCGCGACCGGAGAGCGCACCGGGGTCGACCGTAAGCTGCTCAGCGGCACCACGCAGAACGACGTGATCAAGGAATATCTGTCGCGAGGCACCTATATTTTCCCGCCAGAGCCATCGATGAAGCTGACAACCGATGTGGTCGCCTTTACCTGTCGGGAAGTGCCGAAATGGAACCCTACCAACGTCTGCTCCTATCACCTGCAGGAAGCCGGTGCGACGCCGGAGCAGGAACTGTCCTTCGCCCTGGCCACCGCCATTGCGGTTCTGGAAGCGGCCCGCAGCCGGGATGACGTTCCGGCTGAGGATTTCCCAATGCTGGTCGGACGGATCAGCTTCTTCGTCAATGCGGGTATCCGCTTCGTGACGGAAATCTGCAAAATGCGGGCATTCACCGAACTCTGGGATGAAATCTGCCGCGACCGGTTTGGCATTGAAAACCCGAAGATGCGGCGGTTCCGCTATGGCGTACAGGTCAACTCACTCGGCCTGACCGAACAGCAGCCGGAAAATAATGTCTATCGCATTCTGCTGGAAATGCTGGCGGTCGTGCTGTCGAAGAACGCCCGTGCCCGCGCCGTGCAGTTGCCAGCCTGGAATGAAGCCCTTGGCCTGCCCCGGCCCTGGGACCAGCAATGGTCGCTTCGCCTGCAACAGATCGTTGCCCATGAAACAGACCTGCTGGAGTTCGGCGACATCTTCAGCGGCTCGTCGGAAATCGAACGCAAGGTCGAGGATCTGAAAAGCCTCGCCCGTGAGGAAATCGCCCGTATCGATGCCATGGGTGGTGCCCTCACAGCCATCGACAGCGGTTATATGAAACGCCATCTCGTCGATTCAAACCGTCGCCGGATCGCCGCCGTTGAAAGCGGTGAAATGACGGTCATCGGCGTCAACGCCTTCACCAACAGCGAACCCAGCCCGCTTGGCGGCGGCAACGAGGCCATCCAGACTGTCGATGATGCCGCAGAGCGGGAACAGATCGAACGGCTGAACGTCTGGCGGTCCGAACGGGACGGGAAGGCGGTCAAAGCTGCTCTTGATGCCCTCCGGTCAGCCGCAACCGAAGACCGCAACGTGATGGAAGCTTCCATCGCCTGCGCCCATGCCGGCGTGACCACCGGCGAATGGGGCGAATTGTTGCGCGGTGTCTATGGTGAATATCGTGCGCCAACCGGAATTGGCGGTCGCAATGATGACGCACAGGCAGAAGGACTGGCCCTGATTGCCCGCCGGGTCGATGCGCTTGCCGGCAAGCTGGGCCGTCGCCCGAAAATGCTGGTCGGGAAACCCGGCCTCGACGGTCATTCAAATGGCGCCGAACAGGTTGCGGTCCGTGCCCGGGATGCTGGCTTTGACGTTGTTTATGAGGGTATTCGCCTGACCCCGGCACAGATTGTGAACTCTGCCATTGAAGAGGCGGTTCATGTGGTCGGGCTGTCGATCCTTTCCGGTGGCCATATTGCCCTGGTCACGGATGTGATGGAGCGGCTTGAAAAACTAGGTGCCGGCGACATTCCGGTCATCGTCGGCGGCATTATTCCGCCGGAAGATGAAGCCGCTCTGCTTGAGGCCGGTGTTGCACGTGTCTATACGCCGAAGGATTTCGACATCACGGCAATCATGGCAGATATCGTGAATATGCTGGAAGCTGACGGCCGTCTGGCAGCCTGAGTCCGTCAGGGCGGATCAGCCGGGAATCATCACCGGAATTGAGTTGGCGTTTTTCCGGTAAGAATCATTACCGGATACCGGCTGCAGGGTTTCGACCAGATAACGTGTCACACCATCACGATACTGATCCAGAATCTGAGACCATGTAACATACAGGCCGCCACGCTTGTGGAACTGCATCACCTGATCGTTCTTGAGCAATTCCTCGAAGGTATCAGCCAGACTGGCGCTCTGCCCGACATAAACCCATGCCGGTTGCTCACCCCGGTGCCAGACAACGTAGACACCACCGATATTCTTCAGATCAGGTCCGTCCGAGCCAACCGTCAGCATACGATAATATCCGCGGGCAGACGCCTGCCATTCCGGATCAAATGGCTTTCGGACAGCCGAAAAATCCTCGTCGGCATTACCGCCGAACAGCGAAAACAAACCCATGCCGGCTCCCACACCGTAATTTTCCCAAGCGCGATCCAAAGATCACTAACTACTCTACTATATTTCGCCGGAATAACAAAACTGTAAGAAATATTTCGATGAAGTCTTGCCGAAGGGCCAGAGGATGATATCAGGGCCGCCCTCCGGCACTCGTTAACTTGATTTCAAAGCCTTCAGATTTACGCTAGAAGAAGATAAATATTAGCAGAATACGGACTGTGAATTGGCGATGTTTTCTTTCCTGAGCAAACGCAAGGACGCTAAGATCAAACAACTGATCGATGGCGCATCTTATGAGGATTTGCCGCCAGAGGTCATCGCCGACCTGGCTTCTCACATTATCATCACGACTGAGGACGCACCGGCCGGTCTGGTGATAGAGAAACGCCTTGGCATTGTTTGCGCTGAAATGCCTGTCGCCATGCATCTTCTGCGGCCTCTTCTGGAGCGTGCACGCCGCTTCCGGTCAGGCAGGACCCCGGCGGGACAGCGGATTCTGCGCGATGCCTGGACAGCCTGCGAGACCGAACTGAAGCGCGAGGCGCTGATTGTAAAGGCTGATGCTGTTATTGGCGTGACGGTTGACTGCAAACAATTGTCCGGGCTAGGCCGGCAGACATTTCTGGTCACCATGGCCGGCACAGCCATCAGTCTGCCCAAAGCAGAAGAAACAAAAGAAGAAGCACCAAAGCTTCAGCAGGAATCTCCGGCGGCACCGACAATCGTTGTCGCCGCTGGTGAATGAAGTCCGCCGGACAGACCATGTCATCCGATCCTGACAAATCTCACCCGGCCGCAATCGACGAGAACCACCCGGTTGGGGAAATGACTGAACGTCTGGCCATGATGGCGGAATCTCTGGAAGCTGCACGGAAAGATGCCGAGCGCTACAGAAGCCTGGCCAACAGCAACAGTGACTGGTTCTGGGAAATGGGTCCGGACCTGCGGTTCAGCTATGTATCCTCCGGGCTGAAAAGAACGCTTGGTATTGATCCGTCAGTAGTTATCGGCCGGTCGCGGGAGGATTTTTTTGATCATACCGATCAGGATGAAGTCCTGCGCAAGCATCTGACCGATCTCGAAGAACACCGGCCCATCAAGAATTTCATCTATCACATCTGTACAGAAGACGGTGTTGTCCACCATGTCTCCATATCCGGGGTGCCCGTCTTCAACGAACTTGGCGATTTTCTCGGCTACAAGGGTTCCGGCTCGGACCTGACAGACAAGATACGCGCCGATACCGAAGCCAATGCCTGGAAGCAGACCCTGTCAACAACACTGGAATCGCTCTCCACCGGGGTTGTGCTGTGGGACGATCAGGACAGACTGGTCATCTGCAATGAAGCCTATCGGGAACTGATTGACCCCGCCCGCGACATTGCGACCCCCGGAACACGTTTTGACACCATCCTGCGGGCGCTCGTCACCGCCGGCATCATGACCCTTGCAGGGCATCGGACTCTCGAAGAACTCAGCCAGAGACGTCAAGCCGAACGGCAGCGACTCCCTGTCGAAACCGAACTGAATTACTCCAACAACCGGTGGATCCTTGTATCCGAACGCCGGACAGCAAAAGGCTATATTGTCGCAACCTATACCGATATCTCCGATATCCGGAAACGGGAAGACGACCTGCGCGACCTGCTGTTACGCAACCGGCAACTGCTCACCGCAATCTCGGCAACATCATCCGGTGTTCTGATTCTCGATGCGACCCGCACACCACCCGCGATCATCTTTGCCAACAAGGCATTTCAGGAAATCACCGATTTCGAGGATGAGGATGTTGCCCTTCAGGGAATCGAAATCCTGTTTGGCCCCGAGACACGGCAGGAAAATATCGACCAGATCACCGATTCCCTGCTGAACCGGCGCGCACTCACCCTCGACATGCGGACCCACAGCAAGAACGGAAAGTCGTTCTGGGCCCAGATCAGCCTCAACCCGGTCTCATCCGAAAAAGGCGAGGTCACCGCTTTTGTCGCCCTGATCGAAGATGTTACCGACCGGGTTGCCGCACGACAGGCACTGGAGGAAAGTGAGCAGCGTTATGCGCTCGCCGTGGCAGGCGCGAATGACGGTATCTGGGACTGGAATATCCGCACCGGGAAAGCCTACTTCTCCGACCGGTGGCAGAAGATGCTTGGCTACAGCGAAGACGACATGGACGGCAGTCTGGATGCCTGGCTCGGACGGGTACATCCGGAGGATATCGACGATGTCCGCACCGCCATTGAACGACACACCCTCTCGGTCACCCCCCACTTTGCCAGCGAACACCGGGTCTGCAACAAGGAGGGGGATTATCGCTGGGTATCAGCCCGCGGCCTGATTGTTTTCGATGATGACGGCGAACCGAACCGGATGGCCG
This sequence comes from Alphaproteobacteria bacterium HT1-32, assembly GCA_009649675.1. NCBI lineage: Bacteria > Pseudomonadati > Pseudomonadota > Alphaproteobacteria > Alphaproteobacteria bacterium HT1-32. Next base: position 407,112 of record WJPL01000001.1, read on the forward strand.
GCTCCTTCACAGAGATCACAGACCGTAAAACCTTTGAAAACCAGCTGTTTCACGATGCCTTTCACGACAACCTGACCGGCCTGCCGAACCGCGCCCTGTTTACCGACCGGCTGAACCACGCGATCCAGCGGTCAACCCGGAAACGGGCTGAACATTTTGCCGTCCTGTTCCTCGACTTTGACCGTTTCAAGATGATCAACGACACGCTGGGCCATCAGGTCGGCGACCGGATGCTGATGGAAATCTCCGGAAGACTGACGCTTTGCCTGCGTCCGACAGATACGGTTGCCCGTTTTGGCGGTGATGAATTCGCTGTTCTTATCGAGGACCTTCAGGACCACGAACAGGTGATTGTCGTCACCGAGCGGATCATCGAATCCATGCGCAAGCCCTTCAAGCTGGAGGGGCATGATATCGTCAGTTCCGCATCCATCGGCATCGCCATCGGCGACGGTTCCTACACCCGCTCGGAAGAAGTGCTGCGGGATGCCGACATTGCGATGTACGAAGCCAAACATGGCGGCAAGGACCAGTATATCGTTTTCAACAACGAGATGGGCGTTTCCGTCGTTCGTGCCCTGCAGATCGAAAACAACCTGCGACGGGCCATCGAACGCGACCAGCTGCGACTGGTCTACCAGCCGATTGTCGACCTGAAGACCGGCCATATTGCCAGCTTCGAGGCCTTGCTGCGCTGGCGCAGCCCGGACGGAGAGGAAATCTCACCGACCGAGTTTGTCCCCATCGCCGAAGACAGCGGTCTGATCCAGAATATCGGCCTTTGGGTACTTCGTGCAGCCTGCCGGCAGACCGTCGACTGGATGCGCAAATATCCGGATGTCCCGCCCATCGCGATGAGCGTCAACGTTGCCCCCCGCCAGCTTGGCCAGCCATCGCTGGTCAGCAATGTTGCCGCTGTACTGGCCGATACCGGAATGCCACCGGAACTGTTGCGACTGGAGATCACCGAAAGCGCGATCATGGAAAACCGGACCCTGATCACCGAACGGCTTGAACAGTTGAAGCAGCTTGGTGTGACGCTCTATGTCGACGACTTCGGCACCGGTTATTCCTCACTCGGGCATTTGCAGAGTTTTCCCATTGATGCGCTGAAGATCGACCGGACCTTCGTCTTCCGCATGGGACCAAACGGCGAGAATTCGGAGATTGTCAGGTCCGTAACGGCCCTGGCTGACTCCCTGTCCTTCAAGGTTGTGGCTGAAGGTGTCGAGACAACAACCCACCTGCGGCTGCTGTCACAACTGCACTGCCAGTACGGGCAGGGCTATCTGTTCTCCAAAGCAGTCGAAAAAGAAGACGCCGAGCGGCATTACAGTGAGCGCAAGAAGTACTTCAACCCCGGCGACTATACAGGCTGACAGAAAGCTGTCCGGACAGCCGGTTAATCCGCCACTTTCCGTGCCAGCAGATCCCGGCCAAGCCACAGACCCCAGACAATCCAGAGCAGTTCACGCGCCCGGCGCACCAGAGCTGCCGCCAGTCCGGCACTGGGAGAGCCGCTCAGGGAGCCGGCGATCAGCACGATTGCCCCTTCCTGCGCACCCAGGCTGAGCGGGATGAAGAAAGCCCCCGTCCTTACCAGCTGTGTCACGCCTTCAATAATCACAGCATCCGAAAAACTGACGGGAACACCAACCGCCCACATGGTGAGCCAGAGCTCAACCGTCCCGACAATCCAGTTAATCAGAGCCAGCAGCACAGCCAGCGCAAAACGACGGGGTGTCCGCGCATAAAAGGCCGTAAAGCGGCTTTCCAGCTCCCGGATATGACCGATCAGACCGGCCACCCGTTCTGCCAGCCGCCCGTTCCGGAAAAAACCGAGCAGCCAGGAGCTTACCCCCCTGCTCTGAACAACAAAGAAGCCGGCAACCCCTGTCAGCAGGGCTGCCAGGCCAATAGCAGAGGCCGTTTTGGCATTCTGCGGCAGCCGGTCATCCCCCATTGCCAGCGCCAGCGCCACAATCAGAAACAGGATAAGGCCTATCAGATTGATGGTCCGTGCCATCACCAGCGAAGCTGTTGCTTCTGACAGGCCAATGTCATACCGGCGTTTCAGCATCAGCACTTTCGCAGGCTCGCCGCCAAGCGACGCCATCGGCAAGGCAGAATTCAGGGCCTCACCAACCATCCGGACAGACCAGAGCCGCCACAGCCAGCGCAACTTCATGTCGATACTCGGCAGGGTCAGTTGCCACGACATCGTATCGATCAGAAAGGCGAGGAAATAGGCCGCCACGATTGCCAGCGCCAGAGAGGGCGCAATCTGTCGCAACTGTTCGCCAACTGCCGAGAGATCGACGGAAGAGCCAATCCAGACCAGCAAGCCAATCCCGACAAGCAGATATAACAGGCGCATCAGCATCCCGCCTGCCTCATGATATGGAAATGATATGACAAATCAGGCATCCCGCCCCTGACGCCAGCCCACGGTCAGCTGAAGCAGGGCCGGTGTGATCAGCAGGGTGGCAACGATGGTGACAGCCAGTGAAAGCGTCAGCAGCAGCCCCATACTTGCCGTCCCCGTATGCGGCGACAGCGACAATGCAGCAAATGATCCGACCGTTGTCGCGGCGCTGTAGACAATCGCCCGCATGGTCGAGACCTCATAAATATCTTCCAGCCGTCCCTCACGGGCCCGCATCACCATATGAATACCGAAATCAACGCTGAGACCAAACAGCAGCGGCAGCACGATGATGTTGGCAAAGTTCAGGGACAGACCGATTGCCCACATCAGACCGCCGGTAACAATGGCCCCTGTTATTGCGGGGATCGCCACGATGATTACATCCAGCAGGTTTCGCAGCATAAGCACCAGCAAAACCGCGACAGCCAGACTGGCATAGAGAATCGCCAGAACAAAAGCCTCAACAACAGCCTCGCCCGCAGCCCGGATAATCACCGGCGTTCCCGTGGCATGGGGCGCTACGTCAACCACCTCATCGACGAAATCCGCCCGCCGGGCATCATCGCTCATATCCGCATGGGGGATGACTTCCAGACGATACTGCCCGGCATCAGATATCCAGAACCGGGTCAGTCCTTGCGGGATATCGGATACTGCAAAGGCGCTGGCCCGAAGAGCGTCGAAAATCGCCTGTAGCCGGCCATCCAGCCCGGCCAGCAGCAAGAACTCGGCCCGGCGCAACAGATCCGGTTGTCCGGAAACGGACGAGACAGCAGCAACAAGCCGCTTCCCGGCCTCGCCAAAATCTTCCGGGGCAGTGCCAATCAGCGTCATAAGCCGCTCTGCCGCCTGTTGTCGCGCTGCGTCTGTCAGCGGTGTCGTTACGGTTGGCTGGACCGCCATTGGCCCGAGGAAAAATGACAGGTCCTGTACGATGAAAAGTTTTTCATCCTGATCATCCGGGTAGAGAGACCCTGCCGTCCGCACGTCCGCCACGGTTTCCAGTTTTTCCAGTCTGGCCGTCAGGTCAGCCAGCGCAGTCTCATCATCAGCAAGAATGTCGATGGCATAAGTCTGACGATCAGGGTCCGCCATAAGCTGGCGCGCAAGCTGTACACTCTGCGCAGACGGATCGCGCAAGTTCATCGGATCATGGTCAAACCGCAGTTGCGGAATAACCACCAGAGATGCCATCACGCAGACCGCTGCCAGAGCCAGAACATGGATCGGTTTGCGCACGGCAAAGGATGCCAGCGGCGCGACAAACAGCCCCCGGTCAGAAACGGAGCCTCTTCCTGTCCCCAGCAACATCAGCAATGCCGGTAACAGGCTCAGGCTCAGGATCAGGGCCACAAACATCCCCATGCCGGCAATCAGCCCCAGTTCTGCCACGCCGCGATAGTCTGTCGGGGTGAAGGAAAAGAACGCTACTGCCGAAGAAACCGCACAAAGCAACAAGGCGGCACCTGCATGCCCCGTTGCCCGGCGAAGGGCGTCTGCCCGGTCATTTGTCAACGCCGCCTCTTCCTGGGCCCGCAGGGTATAGTGCAGGGAAAAATCGACCCCCAGCCCGATAAACAAGACAGCGAAGGCCACGGAAATCAGATTGAACTGTCCGACAACCAGCGTCGCCAGACCGGCAGTCATGCACAAACCACAGACCAGCAGGACCAGTGTTGCCGCGACCGCCCTTGCTGTCCGGTATGCAATCAGCAGAAGGACCAGAACCAGTGTCATAGAAATCAGGCCAACAAGCCCCAGACCATCACGGACACTGCTCAGTTCTTCCTGCTCCAGTGCGGCACTGCCGGTTATCCCGACACGCACATTCATTGCCGGATCAAAGGCCAGTTGGGTCACCGCATCCCGGATACCCGAGATCGCATCACCGGATGGGGAAAGCGAACCGAAATCCAGCCGGGGACGGGCCAGAACCACCTCGCGTCCGCCATCTGTGATATCATCCCCACCGAGCAGGCTGACCCATGAAAGCGGCTTTGGCTGCCCGGCTGCGACACCTTCAAAGACAGCAGAAAGCCGGTCCAGCGACGGCCCCAGCGCTTCCCGTGCAGCGCTGTCGCCCTGTGTCACCGCCAGATCAACCACCGAGACCAGCCCGGCCAGATTGGGGCTGGCATGCAGTTTGGCGAGCAGTGGCTGGGCGGCTGCCAGATCGTCCGCAACCTTTTCGAGTTCCGGCGTTGTCAGATACAGCAGACCCTGTCGGCGCAGAAAGGGATCAGACTTCTCGTAGAATACCCATTCATACAGGTCCGTCTTCGCCGTCAGTCTGCCTGTCAGTTGCCGCGCGGCATCTTCCGCCGCGTCCGGGGTTGCTGCATCGACGACAATTACAAGATTCTCTGACAGAACGGGGAATGCCCTGGAGAAGGCAATCGCATCACGCCGGAATGACAATTCCGCCGACAGCATGTCCGTGTTGCTGGTATTGATCCGGACATGGCTGATCGTGAACCAGACGGAAACCACAGCCAGTGCAAGAGCCGTCAGGACGGTCAGGACCGGCCGGCGGACAGACAGCGCCGTTCCGGCTATCAGCAGGTCGACGAGGCGGGCGTAAAACTGATCAAATCTGGACAAGAAAAAGGCCTGAACTTATGAAATGGCTACATAGCCTTGGCACACCGGCTTGACAACGACCCAAGCCGGACTATTCCCTGCCAGATCATGTCAAATTTACCTTACGATCAGGCGATTGCCCGCGTGCTAGTAAAGCCGCTCATCAATACGCCCATTCATCCCAACCATATCACGATCTTTTCGTTTCTTGTGGGCGTTGCCGGCTCGCTGCTGATGCTCTCCGGCGAATACAGCGATATGGGATGGGGGGCGACCATATTCATCTTCGCCCGCTTCCTTGATCATTTCGATGGGGAACTCGCCCGGGCCAGCGGCAAGAAAACCCGCCTCGGCTATTATCTCGACTATTTCGTCGGCGGGTCACTGCACGCCATCTTTTTTGCCTGTATCGGTATCGGACTGCAATCAACCTGGCTGGGCGACTGGGCGCTGGCGCTGGGTGCCGCCGGTTTTGCGTCTTCGGTCATATCCATGTTTCTCAATCTGAAACTGGACGCCGCCATGGAACTGGAAGACGGTGCTACCGTCGGATATCCCGGCCTCTGGCGATTTGAACTGGAAGATGGCATCTATCTGATCGCACCGATTGCCTGGTTTGGCTGGCTCGACTGGTTTTTCATTGCTGTCGGCATTGGTTCACTCGCCTATCTGGTCTGGACCGCCTTCAGTCTGATTAATGTTATGGGCAAACGAAAACGAACGTGATGACAACGAACATATCTTCCGCTGATGATCTCGACCGGGTTCATGAAATCAGCTTTGATGCCGATGCACTCTGGTCCTATATCCTGACCCGTATCCGGGCGATTGCGGCCATTGACCGCACTCCCCTGCTGACCGGCTTCCCGGACTGGGCCCTGCTTCGCGCCTTCAGTGACATTGATCCGGGTGAAACCGGCCTGCTGGCGATCATTCAGGACAACCCGGAACAACAGACCGGCCTTTCCCTGAATGCCGCCACAATCAGTCATGTCTGGTTTACCGCCGGCACAGATGAACTGAATGCAGCCATCACTGCGTTCAGCCAGACCACAGGACACGGCCTGATCTTCCGGTCCGATGATCTTCAGCCTGCAGATCTGTCCGTCCGCCCCGCTTTTGCGTCTGTCTGGGAAGCGAAAGAAGGCGGCGTCATCGGCATTGCCGCAACACCCGCCCTCATGGCGAAAGCCACAAGTCTGCGACAAGCCTGCATCGCATCCGGGCTGCAGCCTGCCGTCATCCGGATAGGGCGGATGTTCCCGCACCCGGCAGATGAACTGGAGGGGCTGCTGGCCGGATATGATGCCCTTGCCATCCTGGACCAGCCCGGCGGCGCGCTGGCGCAGGGACTGACGGGCTGGCGACTGGCCTCTTCCCTGTCCCTGCCGACAACAATACTCTCCCCAAACCTCTCCGATGATGCCATGATCGAAGCCCTGTTCGCGACAGCGGTACGTGGCGGCCGCTTCGAGGACCCGAGATGAGAAAACACCGTATCAAGGCAGCACCGAATGCGTTCTGCCAGAATGACATTCTCCGGTCCGAACTGATCACCCGGTTTCCGGAAACAGTTTTCAATGACACGGGAACCCGTCTGGCCGGCCAGACCCTGATCGATTTTCTTCAGGACACGGATGGTGCCATCATCGGGCTGGAACAGATCGACAGTACAATCCTGAAAGCCTGTCCTGATTTGAAGATCATCGCCAAATTCGGCGTCGGCCTGAACAATATCGATCAGAACGCACTGGCCGATCACGGCGTGAAACTCGGCTGGAAGTCCGGTGTCAATCGCCGGTCTGTCTCTGAAATGACACTGGGCTTCATGCTGGGCCTGACCCATAACCTGTTCCGCTCTGACCGCCAGCTGCGCAGCGGTGTGTGGCTTCGCGATGGCGGTCGGCAACTTTCACAATGCACCGTGGGCATTGTCGGCTTCGGCCATATCGGACGGGATGTTGCTGCCCTGCTGAAACCGCTGGGCTGCCGGATACTGGTCAGTGAAATCCTGCCTGTTGCCGATGCCATCCGGACTGCCGGGTGCGAGCCGGTCACATTTGATGAACTGATCGCGAAAAGTGATATTGTCACGATCCACACACCACTGACCCGCAAGACAGAGGGCATGATGTGCAAACCCGTTTTCCGTGCCATGAAGGACAATGCGATCCTGATCAATACGGCCCGCGGTGAAATTGTTGTCGAAAAGGATCTGAAGCAGGCACTCCGGGAACGCTGGATCGGCGGCGCGGCGCTGGATGTCTACAATACCGAACCCGTTACCGACACAGAACTTCTGGCATTTGAGAACATGGCCTTCACACCGCATATCGGCGGTAATACCATCGAGGCCGTAACCGCGATGGGACAAAGCGCGATCTCGCATCTCCACGATTATTTCAGCGACTGATGCGGCCTCGCCACACCTGGCCTATTTCACGGGTTCTGGCGATCGCATTTTGCCTGCTGATCATTCTGTCGGTCGGCGGCATGACAGCTTTCAGCCTGAGCACCCTGCAACAGGCAACGCAGGACCAGATTTCCAAGCGGGCGTCTCAGGATATCGAGGCCACGGTTGAGCGTTTGCGCGACCAGTTACAGCCTGCCCGAAATCAGGTCGAACGCATCGCAAAACTGCTGTCGGACAAACGCCTCTATCCGGACGAAAAATCGCAACTGACCGACGTTCTGCAGGGTGCTCTGGTCGCAACGCCGCATATCAATGCGGTGCTGGTTGTCGAGCCGGATTTCCGGGCCCTGATTGCGTTACAGGAGCAACCGAGTGACGCCAGCGTGATCTTCAGCAATGAAGAGAACAATCCGGTTATCCGGCGGGCCATGACACAAGCCAGAACCTCTGACGAAGCCTTCTGGGGGACACCGATTTATGTCCCTGAAGTTGGCACACTGATCAACGTGGTAAAGGCCTTCAGGATCGACGGTGAATTTGCGGGTTTCGTGGCCTCCACCGTAAAGGTTACGGAGCTGTCTGCGCAGATGGCGAACAGAAGGTCCGAAATAACGACAGGCACCTTCATCCTGTGGAACAGTGACCGGATGCTTGCCCATGCAAAAATGACGGATCCGCATGGTTTTGGCATCAGCCAGGACAAACCACTGCCCCTTGTTGCAGATGTTGGAGACCCGGTTGTCACGGCTTTCGTCGGCAATCAGTTCATGGTGACTGATCTGTTCAGTCCTGAAACCTACCCCAATCTGAAAGTGATCGAGCTTCCCGGCAGGGACTGGCCCTATATCATTGCCTATCGGGATATTCAGGAATTTGGCCAGCCGGTCTGGACTGTCGGTGTTTATGTCAACGGCGAGGCCTTCAACGCTGAACGCTGGTTGCTGACAACTGTCGGACTGGCAGGCGGCGGTGTACTGATACTGGGCATCATTGCCGCATTATGGCTCGGGATGCGCATATCACGTCCCGTACAACTGCTGGCGGAAACCGCCGAGCAGATCGCCGTGCAGGATCCGGAACATATCGAACCGATGAGACCCAGCCGGATCCGCGAACTCGATCAGGCCAGCGATGCCTTCAACCGGATGATTGCCGGTCTGAAAGACCGGGCCTTTTTGCGGGCGACCTTTGGCAAGTATGTTCCGGAAAGTGTCGCCAGTCAGATTCTTGAAAACCGGACTTTCGTGCAGGAACCCCGGTTACGAAACGCAACGGTGATGTTTACCGACATCGCCGGTTTCACAACCTTGTGCGAAAATCTCACTCCGGCACAGACCATTGAGGTGCTGAACGATTATTTCTCTGCCGTTGTCGAGCCCATCGAAGCCAACGGAGGTGTGATCCAGCAGTATCAGGGCGATGCCATGCTGGCGACATTCAATATCCCGACGGATCGTCCGGGGCATGCAGATGATGCCGTGAAGGCCGCAATCCGGATTGAACAGATTCTGTCTGAACGGACATTCGGCCCCGGCATCCCCATCAAGACACGTATCGGTATCAATACCGGAGATATCGTTGGTGGCACCGTCGGTGCCGGCGGGCGGCTGGGCTATACCGTGCATGGCGACCCGGTGAATATTGCAGCCCGGCTGGAAGTCATGAACAAGGATCTCGGAACCCTGGTCCTGATTTCAGATGCCACCCGGCGCCAGATAACAATTCCCGTCGAATTCGAGATGATGGGTGAGCTCGGCATTCGCGGAAAACAGCATACCGTTACCGTTTATTCGATCTTAAAACATCAGCTGTCGCACCAGCAGGAAACTGCCGGCGACGACCAGTGAACCGGCAAGTATCAGGCGCAGGACGGACGGGTCCCGCCCGGTGATCAGTGCCGCGCCAAGGCGCAGCCCCGCAGCCATCGCAACCGCCAGAATGATCGTCACCGGCCAGATGATCCTGTCTTCTGACAGATGTGCCACAATGGCACTGCCGGATATCGGAATCTGAATGATCTGTGAGACCGCAACGATGGCCAGCGCTGGCTGACCGATCGCCACCAGCAACGGCACCATTGTCACCGGGCCGCCGGTACCGGACAGACCGGACACCACACCAACAATCAGCCCGATAAGCGTAAAGGCGGCGGCTCCCGGCTGCCATCCCCGGAACAGAGGCGCTGATTTGCGAAAACTGTTGAGACCGGTCACCACCATCAGCACCGCGATGCCGATCGCGACAATTTCGGGACGGATCGCAGCAACGGCAACTGACCCCGCCCAGGCGCCGGGCGCGGCTCCCAGCGAAAGCCAGCCCGCCATTCGCCAGTCCATCGCACCCTGCCGGGTATAAATGACCGTCCCCGCCAGCCCGACAAAAATGAAGGCGGCGATGCTGGTTGCAATGGCAACAATCACCGGAAAGCCCGCGACGGAAATCAGGTAGGGGGCCAGAACCACACCGCCAATGCCGGTTGCCCCGATCGCAATGCCGACAGCAACGGCAAAGGCCGCCAGCCAGACGTAATCCAACGCCGTCCATTCAATTCCTGTCATCGTACCCTTGCTGTCCAAGCTTTAATCGGCATATTCCCGGTACCCTGCGGTTCATTGCACCGCGCCCGCTGAGGAGCCGATCATCGTGATCCGACCATGACCATTCTGGTAACAGGCGCAACCGGATTTGTCGGTGCCGCTGTCGCGCGGGCGCTGATCGCCGACGGCAATGATCTGCGGCTGATTGCCCGCACCGGTTCCGACCGGCGAAATCTGGACGGGTTGCAGGCAGAAATTGTCGAAGCCGACCTCACCGATTCACGCAGCCTCAGGGCCGCGGTGAAAGGTTGTCAGGCGGTTTTCCACGTCGCTGCGGATTACCGGCTCTGGGCACCGGACCCGCGCCCCATGTTCACCGCCAATGTGGACGGCACGGTCAATTTGTTCCGGGCCAGCGCCGAAGCAGGCGTCGACCGCATGGTCTACACCTCCAGCGTCGCTGTTCTGGGCCTGCACAAATCGGCAGAGCCATCTGACGAAAATACGGCATCAACCCGCGCCGACATGATCGGCCCTTACAAGCAGTCAAAGTTTGATGCGGAAAAAGCAGTTGATGAACTGGTGGAACGGGACGGGATGAACATTGTCATCGTCAATCCATCAACCCCCATCGGCCCCCGGGATGTAAAGCCGACCCCGACCGGACGGATGATCGTCGAGGCGGCTGCCGGACGAATGCCGGCTTTTGTCGATACCGGCCTGAATATCGTGCATGTGGATGATGTTGCCGCCGGTCACCTGCTGGCCTGGAAAAACGGCCGCGCCGGACGACGCTATATTCTCGGCGGTGATAATCTCAGTCTTGCAGAAATTCTTGGCATCGTCGCACGGCAGCAGGGCCGGAAACCGCCAACGGTAAGCCTGCCGCATAACCTCATCCTGCCTTTCGCCTGGTGCGCCGAGCAGATTGCACGACTGACGGGTAAAGAACCCTTTGCAACCGTCGACGGCCTCAACATGGCTAAAAAGAAAATGTGGTTTACCAGTGCCAGAGCTGAAGCCGAACTGGGTTACACCCATCGCCCCGCCCCCGACGCGATCCATGATGCCATCATCTGGTTCCAGCAAAACGGATATCTGACATGAGCCATAATACCTATATCCATCGCGCCGTGCGCGGTCTGGTGCGCCCGCTGGTCAACACACCGGTGACCCCGAATCAGATCACCACACTTCGTCTGGCTGCGGGTATCGGGGCGACGGTCCTGTTCGCAACCGGCGAGACGGCAAACTGGACCTGGGGAGGCTGGTTATTCATCCTCTCCATGGTTCTCGACCGGGCTGATGGCGAACTGGCCCGCCAGTCCGGCAAGAAATCCCCGTTCGGACACAAATATGATCTGTTCAGCGATGCCTTCTGCAATGCCCTCGCTTTCATCGGCCTTGGGGTCGGTCTGCGGGCCGGGTCATACGGCGAATGGTCAATCGTCATGGGTACAGCCGCCGGGCTGGCCGTTGCCTTCATTTTCTGGCTCGTCACCCGGATGGAAGCCATCGAAGGCGAACGTGCAGGGGAAGTAACCGGCTTCAAGGGGATCGACCCGGATGACGGCATGTTTGCGGTGCCTGTCCTGATCCTTCTCGGGTTTCAGGACATCCTGCTGCTGCTGGCAGTTGTTGGCGCACCAACCTTCGCCCTGGTTCTCGCGCTCAAGTTCCGGCGTGCATTTCGCAAATAATTCGCAGAATGCAATTTGTCTGGTCAAAAGACTTTTGCATTTTGCGAGCGATTCTTTGATGCATATTTCACACTGTCGACAATAGACAAGAAAACCCAAATAAATTCATAAAATTCAACGACTTAAAATTTACGACTGAATTCTGTAATTCTGGCATGACACCTGCACTCACAAGAACAGATCGACGGCTGGTGCGCCTGCCCTACCCCTCTAGTGCTGGTCGTTGATCTCGGGATACGGCGTGACTAGTCGCTGACCGAGGTTGAGGCCTGGTGAATTCGTTCACCAGGCCTTTTCTTTACCAGCTTTCAGGGTGCCAGAGTCCGGCCCGGTGTCATCAGTCGAATTTGATCAGGCCCTGCAGGTCCGCCAGATTTTCCAGCACATGAAAACAGTCTTCAATCAGGTCTTCCGGCAGGTGGGCAATATCCGGAATCGCGACGACGGACAGGCCCGCCGCCACGGCAGAACGAACCCCGTTCGCAGAATCTTCGATTGCGAGACACCGCTCCGGCACACCGCCTATCCTGCTGACCGCCGTCAGATAGGGTTCCGGATGCGGTTTTGTTGAGCGTACATCTTCCTGTGTGACAATGGTTCTGAACGCACTGACCAGCCCATGTGGTGCAAGGTGACGGTCAATGGAGATCCGCCGTGACGAAGTTGCAATCGCCAGCGGCAAGCCTGCTGTGGCAAAGACTTCAATCAGGTCGCCCACACCCGGTTTCAATGGAACCCCGGCTTTCAGACGTTCCTCCACCGCTTCCCGGCTGACCCGGTCGAATTCGGCAGGGTCAAAATCAGGTCCGAAAAAAACCGCCGCTTTTTCGATCGCTGCCGGAAAGCTCAGACCGAGCAGGCTACGAAAAAACTCGGCATCAGAGCGCAGGCTGAGAGCCTCGGCAGCATCCATCCAGACCGCATGATAGATTCGTTCGGAATCCAGAATCGTGCCATCAAGGTCGAAGACAACACCGTCATAATCATCCAGGCGCATCAATCTGCTTTCCGGCTGCGAAGAGGATGCCGGGTGATAACCGCTGTCATCCCCTGCTTCAAGCAGCCACGGCCCCGCCACTGACCGCGCCCAGCAATAAAGCCAGTCCCATCAGCATCACCAGCACTGCTCCCGCCGCCCCCAGATACCGGCTCACCTTGCCGCCTCCGCCTTGCGGCAGCAGGCGAAACAGGCCGCGCTGTGCCGCAATCGCGCCCAGCCCGATCAGACCGATGGTAATGGCAACGCCAAGTCCCATGAACAGAGTTGCGACAACCCCCAGCAGAAACACCCCGTTCGCCAGTGTAAACAGCAGGACCAGAATGGCCCCGGTACAGGGACGCAACCCGGACGCAAGAGACAACCCGACGATATTGCCCCGGTCCGGCACGCCTTCAGTCGGCCCGTCCCCGCCATCTGTTCTGTCATGATGGTGGTGATGGTTGTGATCGTGGTGATGATGGTGGTGGTCCCCATGTTCATGGTCATGCCGGTGCCCGCAGGCATCGCGACCGCGCAGAATATTGACCAGCATGAACAATCCGACGGCGACAACGATGACATAACTGCCAATCTCGATCGTGGTTGCCATACCGATAACGTCGCGGGATGTCGCACCCAGCAGCCAGGACAGGCCGCCGACAATCAGGATCGCTGACAATGCCTGAACGAGGGCGATACCGGCAGCCAGCGCCAGCCCGCTCGACAATCGTCCGCGCCGGGTCAGGAAATAGGTGACGGTTACCATTTTGCCATGCCCCGGTCCGGCGGCATGGAATATCCCGTACAGGAACGAGAGAAAGATAACGCTGACAGCCCCGGCCAGCCCGACGCCCCCCTGCTGGCCTGAAACCGCCGTACGGAGTTCCCGGGAAAAGCGGTTCTGATAGGCCGCAATCTCACGCCCCAGCGTGACCAGCGGCCCCGGCAGCCAGCTTTCATCTTGTGTAACCGTTTCTGCGGATTTACCTGCACCCGGCCCGAAATAGCCCTGCGCATATGCCTGCTCACCCACCCCCGCAGCAAAAAGCAGGAACAGACTAACTGCCAGTGCAGCGAATTTGAGCCTTCCGGGGGAACAGCATGCCGGAATAGTAAGGTCGTTCCGGCGCATCCTGCAGGCTCGCGTTGCAGCTTTCCGGAACGACGGGACGATCCGCGACAAACTGGAAATCCACGTAATTTTCCGTGTCATAGACAAACAGGTCCCATTTGCTGGTTTGTGCCGCCGGCAGGTCGGCAAATGTCAGGGTAAACTGATAGGTAACAACCCCATCCTCCGCAACAGCGGTAAAGCTGCCGGCACCGGTCGGCTTGTGGTCGCGCCCGCCTGCCACCACAACCGTGAAATAATGTCCGCCCTCCAGCGCCTTGAAGGCGGTATCCCGCATGGCCGAGATTTCTGAGTCCGTCAGCTTCCCGTCCTTGTTCTGGTCAAAATCTTCCAGCAATGCCGACGACAGAAATTCATCCATCCGCCAGCGCATCACCAGTTCCAGTGGCTTGCCCGGCGCACTTGCCATCTCTGCCGCAACATCTATCCAGACATGTGGATGGGCCGCCACCGGCACAGAAAATCCGGCCAGATAAAACACTGAAACAAGAATGAAACGCATGAAGCTCATGCCCGGATCGTAATCTCAAACAGAGCGGTCTTCCAGTCCCCACTCGCTTTATCCGAGACAGGATGCAAATGCTTTTGCCAGCCCCGTCATCAATGCCGGATAAAGTCCCGGACCCGGTGTCAGGTCCGCGCCAAGCGGATCGAGAACCCCGACACGAATTTCGTTACCTTCTGCCAGACGACGAACCAGCCGCGGTTCAAACTGCGGTTCTGCAAACAGGCAGACCGCACCACGTGCCTTGATCAGGCCAGCAATTTCCAGAACTTGTGCCACCCCGGGTGTGCTCTCAGGATCCAGTGTCACGGCACCGACCGGTGTAAGGCCGAAATGATCTTCAAAATACCGGTAGGCATCGTGGAAGACGACATACTTTCGATCAGCCACCGGTTTCAGGACAGCCTGAAGACTGGCTTCCAGCGCCTCCAGTTCTGTTACAAAATTCCGGGCATTCCGGCGATAGGTATCGGCATTTCTCTGGTCCAGTTCAGACAGATGCTCCGCTACCTGCAAGGCAATGGCCTCCGCATTATGCGGATCAAGCCAGATATGCGGGTCAGTATTTCCATGATTGTGCCCGGCATGCGCGCCAGCTTTCTCATGATCGTCATGCTTTTTCGCATGATCATGATCCTGTTCTTTGGCATGTCCATGGGCGTCCTTTTCAGAATGCTCGTGTTCATGATGGTCTTCGGCCTCCCAGACCCCGCCTTCCCTGCGGGCAACAACCGTCACGCCAGCCAGTTCCATCGCCTCGACGATACGGGTGCCGGAACCGATATTTTCCAGCGTATGTTCAAGAAACCGTTCCAGTCCGGGACCGGTATAAACCACCATACCAGCATCCTGCAGCAACCGGGCCTGTGACGGCTTCAGGCTGAAGGCATGTGGTGATGCGCCACCCGAGAGCAGCAGATCAGGCTCCCCGACATCCTGCATCACCCGGGCGACAATACTGTGCAGCGGCGGGATAGAGACCACGACCCGGGGGGCTGGCACCTGCGCAAATGCCGGCGACAGAAAAAAGAAACTCAGCAGTAGTGAGGGGAGAAAGAGACGTTGCATTGGTCATTCGCTCGAATCGTTATGTTATAACATAACAGATAAATCAAAATGCTTCCGGCGTGAAGCGATTTCTGATGCAACTTTTTCAATCGAAGTAGCGTGCCGGGGTCTGTCCAAGGCTGCGGCGAAACATGGCAACAAAGGCGGACGGGCTTTCATAGCCGACATCGAAGGCTACCTGGGTAACAGGCACCCCCTCTGCAAGCGCAGACAACGCAGCCAGTAAGCGTGCCTGCCGCCGCCACTCTGCGAAAGTCATCCCCGTCTCTGCCACAAACAGCCGGGCCAGTGTCCGTTCACTTGCTCCGGCTGTCTCCGCCCATTCCGAAAGCCCCCGGGGGTCAGAGGGTTCGGCCCGCAAGGCATCTGTCATCAGGCGCAGCCGTCTGTCCGCCGGTTCCGGCAGATGCAGCGGAGCCGTGGCAAGGGCCTTCATCTCATCGAGTATAAGGGCCTGAATACGTTCTTCACGGCCACCCGGTGCAAAATGCGCCGGCAAATCAATCGCTGCCAGAATCAGGGCCCGCAACAACGGGGTGACTTTCACTACCGCCGGTTCATCCGGCATCCAGAGAGCCGCTTCCGGGCGAATATAAAGTGAATGCAAAGACAGTTCAGCGCGCACCATCGTCTCATGGTCCGTATGCACCGGCACCCAGACAGCACGCTGTGGCGGGGCGACCCAGACCCCCTTTTCCGACATAACCGTCATCACACCGGAAGCCGCATAAAGCAGCTGTGCCGTCGGGTGACTGTGCGGTGGCAATCTGTGGCCGGAAGAATAGACACGTGCCCGGGCATAAAGCGGTCCGTCCCAGTCACGGACGGGCGGATCGATGGTTGGGCCGGGGTTTTGTCTGTTTAACGACATAATATGTCATTCTGTCTTGAGACAGCTAGGCAGGCAAGCTGCTATTCAGAACATCGCGTTTACTACACACCACCAGCGGAGCTCCGGCAATCCCATGCGCAAACATTTCATGTTCCTCAATATCGGCCATTTCCTCGATCACATGTTCATTCTGATCTATCCGACGGTCGTGCTCGCCTTGCAGGATGAATGGTCTTTTGCCTATGACGATCTGCTGATTTACGGCTCTCTCGGTGTTTTTGCCTTTGGCGCGGCCTCCATTCCAATGGGCTGGCTGGGCGACCGGTGGAGCCGTCACGGCATGATGTCGGTCTTCTTCATCGGGATTGGTCTTTCTGCCATCGGGGCCGGATTTGCCACCACGCCATTCCAGATCGGCATGGGAATGCTGGCGATCGGCATCTTTGCCGCGATCTATCATCCCGTCGGTATTGCGATGGTTTTCTCCGGTGCCGAGAATGCCGGGCGTGACCTTGCGGTCAACGGTGTCTGGGGCAATCTCGGACTGGCGGCGGCTGCCGTAACAGCCGCGACCATCACCGAACTGATCGGCTGGAAATATGCTTTCTTTATCCCCGGAGCAATCTCGGTTCTGATCGGCGTTGCCTATGCCATGACTTATGGACAGCAGGGCGACCCGGTGATCGCCAAACGCAAGTCAGCCGCTGTTGCGCTGACGAATCAGGGCCTGATGGCCCGCATCTTCTTCGCCATGGCAATGGCTGCCACCCTGGGCGGTCTGGTATTCCATGCCACATCGACAGCCCTGCCAAAAATCATCGAGCAGGGGGCAAGCGGCGTTGTCGGCCGGTTGTCAGAAATCGGCCTGTTTGCCATGCTGATCTTCGCTGTGGCCTCCATCGCCCAGCTGATTATCGGCAATCTGATCGAAAAATTCGAGGCGCGCTGGATCCTTGCCTGTGTCACCGGCACCCAGGCGCTGTTCCTGTTTCTGGCCCCGGCCGGGTCTGACTATATTCTGATGATCCTGCTGTTCGGCATGATGTTTGCCGTATTCGGCCAGATTCCGGTCAATGACTGGCTTGTTGGCCATTATTCCGCAAACGAATGGCGGGCGCGGTTCTATGCCCTGAAATACACACTCGGCCTGACAGTTGCCGCACTGGCCTACTGGCTGGTTGCCACGCTGCATGCGCGGTTCGGCGGCTTTGATGAACTCTATATGCTGCTCGGCGGACTGATGACCCTCGTTGCCTTTTCATCCATGCTGTTACCGGACAGCAAGACCGAAGCTGAGGCCGCCGCGCCACAACCCGCAGAATAAACGTCATCGCGAATGCAATAAAGCAGGTGCACGGCCAGCCGCGACCGTTACAATAGCCATAAGTGGGGAGAACTATGGCTGAGCGGCTTCGCAAGAATGACGTTATCCTTGGGCTATAAAGGACTGATGCAGGTTGACAGGGGACAGCTGTGACAGCGGCGTCTCTGCTAACCCTGTCTCAGGTCACCAAACGGTTCCCCGGCTGTATTGCCAACGACCATGTTGATCTCGACGTCAAAGCAGGAGAAATCCACGCTTTGCTGGGTGAAAACGGGGCGGGTAAGTCCACCCTGATGAAGATCGTCTATGGCGTGCTGAAGCCGGACGAGGGAGAAATTCTCTGGGAAGGCCAGCCGGTCCAGATTGAATCACCCGCCGCCGCCCGCAAGCTTGGGATCGGTATGGTATTCCAGCACTTCTCCCTGTTCGATTCCCTGACGGTTGCCGAAAACATTGCCCTTGGGCTGGACAGCAATCCGCCGATCAACCGGCTGGCGGAAGAAATCCGGTCCATCGCCAGCCGTTATAGTCTGGCCATTGATCCGGACCGGCATGTCCATTCCCTGTCGGTTGGTGAACGACAGCGGGTCGAAATTGTCCGTTGCCTGTTGCAGGACCCCAAACTGCTGATCATGGACGAGCCAACCTCGGTGCTGACACCGCAGGAAGCTGACGGCCTGTTCGAGACCCTGCGCGAACTGGTCACTCAGGGATGTTCCGTCCTCTATATCAGCCACAAACTCGAAGAAATCCGGGCACTCTGCCATCGTGCCACCATTCTGCGTGGTGGCAAAGTTGTCGGCTTTGCCGATCCCAAGGCATCGACAGCCCGCGAACTTGCCGCCCTGATGATTGGCAGCGAAGTCGGTGCATCCCGGCGGGGAGCCGCCGGTAATGCCGGTGAACCGGTACTGGAGATGACCGGACTGTCATTCCCCAGCGACCGGCCCTTCGGCGTCGATCTGCATGACCTTTCCCTGACTGTCCGCGCTGGTGAAATTGTCGGGGTTGCCGGGGTTGCCGGTAACGGACAGGCCGAATTTCTGGAAATCCTGAATGGCGAAGCGCTTTGCCTGACAGCCGATGCCATTCGTATCGGCGGTGTCGGTGTCGGCTGGACCGGCCCTCGCCAGCGGCGATTGCTGGGCATGGGGTTTGTACCGGAAGAGCGCCTTGGACAGGGCGCCGTGCCGGAAATGTCATTATCAGAGAATGCCCTGCTGAGCAGTTATCAGCAGCAGGGCATGGTCTCCAGCGGCATGATCAGCCTCGGCAAAGCCGTCAGCTTTGCCCGCGACATCATCACGACCTATTCCGTCCGGGCACGCGGCGACATGGCGGAGGCACGCAGTCTGTCCGGCGGCAACCTGCAGAAATTCATCATGGGTCGTGAAATCATGCAGGATCCGAAACTGCTGATCGTCGCCGCACCGACCTGGGGGGTTGATGCCGGTGCCGCCACGGCCATCCGGCAGGCCATGATCGATCTGCGAGGCCGGGGAGCGGCCATTCTGGTGATCTCACAGGATCTGGATGAGCTGTTTGAAATTACCGACCGGATCGCCGTCATACATCACGGGCGGCTCAGCGATGCCCGCCCCACCGCTGAGACCACGATTGAGGAAATCGGACTGCTGATGGGTGGTGCCGACGCCACAACGGAGGCTGCAGATGTTGCTTAAGCTGGAGCCCCGGGGCGAACGCTCAAAGGTCATGATCTATGCGACCCCGTTCATTGCCATCGCTCTGACACTGCTGTTCGGGTCCGGGCTGTTCGCCCTGATGGGCCACGCCCCGCAAACCGCGCTCTATACCTTCTTCATCAAGCCGGTCAGTGATGTCTACGGAATGTCCGAGTTACTGGTGAAGGCCACACCCCTCATTCTTTGTGCAACCGGCCTCGCCATCGGCTTTCGGGCCAATGTCTGGAATATCGGTGCAGAAGGCCAGCTGATCGCCGGTGCCATTGCCGGTGGTGGCATGGCATTGCTGTTTCATGACAGCAACGGCTTCTGGCTGCTGCCGCTGATGATTGTAACCGGCATTGCCGGTGGCATGGCCTGGGCAGCCATTCCGGCCTTTCTGAAGACCCGGTTCAATGCCAATGAAATCCTGACCAGCCTGATGCTGACCTATGTCGCCACATTGCTGCTCAGCTATCTTGTGAACGGCCCCTATCGCGATCCGGACGGGTTCAATTTCCCGGAATCACGCATCTTCCATGATGCGGCCACCCTGCCGATTCTGTTCGAGGGGTCACGGGTCAGCATTTCGGCGATCATCGCCCTGTTTGTCGTGCTGGCAGCCTGGATGCTGTTAAGCCGCAGCCTGATCGGCTTCCAGATCCGGGTGATCGGCATGACGCCTTCAGCCGGGTCTTTCGCAGGGTTCAGCGCCAGGGGGATCATCTGGTTTACCCTACTGGTCAGCGGCGGGCTGGCCGGGCTGGCCGGTATTAGTGAAGTGGCCGGCCCTATTGGCCAGCTGCTGCCGGTCATCTCCCCCGGCTATGGCTTCACGGCGATTATTGTCGCCTTCCTGGGCCGCCTTCATCCGGTCGGGATCCTGTTTGCCGGGTTGCTGATGGCGCTCTCCTATATCGGAGGCGAAGCCGTACAGATCGACATGGGAATGCCGCTTGCCGTTACCGGTGTCTTTCAGGGGATGCTGCTGTTCTTCCTGTTAAGCGCCGACGTGCTGATCCGCTATCGCATCCGGCGGGTCGTCAGTCGCCCTGCCACCATGAAGGCCGCCGCAGAATGATCGACACAACCGCTGCCATTCTGCTGTCGATGATTGCCGCCGCGACGCCACTGGTGTTTGCCGCCACCGGCGAACTGGTGACCGAAAAATCTGGCGTTCTCAATCTCGGGGTTGAAGGCATGATGTTGCTGGGTGCCGTCTCCGGATTTGCCACAACGGTTGCCACCGGCAGCCCGGCCCTGGGCGTTGTCGCCGGGGCACTGGCCGGGATTGTAATGTCGCTGCTGTTTGCCTTCCTTACCCTGACCATGCTGGCCAATCAGGTGGCCTCCGGCCTTGCCCTGACCCTGTTCGGTGTCGGTCTCAGCGCCCTGATCGGACAGGATTTTGTCGGCACCCCCATGGACGCGCTGCCAAAACTGGCGATTCCGGTGATCAGCGACATCCCGCTGATTGGCCCTGTATTGTTCGGTCATGACCCGCTGGTCTATCTGTCTGTTGCCCTTGTCGGGGCGGTATACTGGTTCCTCAATCACAGTCGCGGCGGACTGGTTCTGCGCGCTGTTGGCGAGAACCATCATGCGGCCCATGCCATTGGCTACAATGTCATCGGCATCCGTTATCTCGCCGTCATGTTCGGCGGCGCCATGTCCGGTATCGGCGGAGCCTATCTGTCCCTTGCCTATACCCCGATGTGGATTGAAAACATGACCGCTGGCCGCGGCTGGATTGCCCTGGCGCTGGTCGTCTTCGCAACATGGAAACCGGGCTGGGTGCTGATCGGTGCCTATCTGTTCGGCGGCGTCACCATTGCCCAGTTGCATGTGCAGGGGCTGGGGGTCGATATTCCATCACAATTCCTGTCGATGCTGCCCTATCTTGCAACCATCGCCGTGCTGGTCATGATCTCGCGTGACAGCCTGCGAATCCGGTTGAATGCACCGGCCTGCATCGGCAAGGTCTTCCATCCGGACTCCTGAGGATGGAGCACAATGAAACACAACCCGAAACAGTGAGGTGATCATGATCAAGAAATTGCTGGGTACCGCCACCGCCGCCGCCCTTGCGGTCGGCCTGATGGCAACAACTGCCAGCGCGCAGACAAAAGTCGGCTTCATTTATGTTGGGCCGGTCGGGGATCACGGCTGGACCTATCGCCATGATCAGGGCCGTCTCGCCATTGAGAAGGAGTTTGGCGACAAGGTAAAAACCACCTTTGTTGAAAGTGTTTCCGAGGGTGCCGACGCAGAGCGTGTTATCCGCAAACTGGCACAGGAAGGTCATGACCTGATTTTCACAACCTCCTTCGGCTTCATGAACCCGACCCTGAAGGTCGCGAAACAGTTCCCTAAGGTGAAGTTCGAACATGCGACCGGCTACAAGCGGGATGCGAACGTCTCGACCTATGCTGCCCGCTTCTATGAAGGTCGCCATGTCGCCGGACTGCTTGCCGGCAAGGTTACGAAATCCAATGTCGTCGGCTATATCGCCTCCTTCCCGATTCCGGAAGTTGTCCGCGGCATCAATGCCTTCACCATGGCACTGCGCAGCGTTAAGCCGGAAGCTGAGGTCAAGGTTGTCTGGGTTAACACCTGGTACGATCCGGGCAAGGAAAGTGATGCTGCCAAGGCCCTGATTGATCAGGGTGCTGATGTCATTTCTCAGCATACGGACAGCCCGGCCCCGGTGCAGATCGCACAGGAACGTGGCGTCTGGGCCATCGGTCAGGCATCTGACATGAGCAAGTTCGCTCCGAAATCGCACATGACAGCGATCATCGATGTCTGGGATCATTATTATGTGGAGCGAACCCGTGCGGTCATCGACGGCACCTGGAAGTCACAGGATGTCTGGGACGGTCTGGACAAGGGCATGCTGGAAATGGCTCCTTACAACAAGGATCTGCCGGCTGACGCCATTGCAATGGCCGAACAGGCGGTTGCCGATATCAAGTCCGGCAAGCTCCACCCCTTCACGGGACCGATCAAGGACCAGTCAGGTAAAGTCGTGGTCAAAGCCGGTGAACGGCTTGACGACAAGGCTCTGCTGACGATGGACTGGTACGTCGAAGGCGTTCAGGGCAAGCTCCCGAAATAAGCTGTCCTTCAACTGAAAACAGAAACGCCCGTCGCATTGCGGCGGGCGTTTTTATATCCGGGGTGAAACTGCCTGAACGTTTCTAAAGAATCATCTGAGTTACACCGAGTTTATGTGCCTGCGCATGAGCATCAATCTTAGTCAGCGTTTCCGCCGCATGTTCCGGGTCAATCCAGACTGTAAAACGGGTTGTGAAAATCGCATCAACAGGTGACGAGGTAACCTCTGTCGTCATCCGGACCACAGCGACATCCAGAGAGCCCAGAAATGCGGTGAAGTCAGCCAGCAGGCCCCGTCGGTCAGTTCCGGCAATCGTCAGCAGAAAATTGACCCTGTTCTCTGCACCAAACTCTGTTCCAAAACCGTACTCATGCACTGATATCTGTGCATCAACCAGTTCCGGCATCACCAGAATGGCGGAATCAAATTCCCAGATTTCCCGGTCGCCTCCAACTGTTGCGACACAGGTAAACTCCGCTCCGTTGCCGAGAACGGCAAAGGATGTCGGGCCAAGATTTGCTCCCAGCCGAGAAAGCTTATCGGTGATTGACTGAACAAGTCCCGGACGGTTTCTGCAGAATATCGCAATGCGAAGATGCTTGTTCTTCAAACCGGGCGCCTCTCCAGTGAACTGTTCTGTGGCAGTCTGGCAGATCATCACACCGGACGCCATAGCAGAAGAACTGGCAGGCGATAAAGCCGTGGCATCGTCAAGCTGATTGAATTGCCTTTTTGTCTGCACTTATACTGAATGTCCGGGGTGTCATAATTGTGGCCCCGTCACTTCGTTTTTCCAGGGAGGGAATATAACGATGCTTAAACAGACAATTACGGCCGCTGTCGCAGGCCTGATGCTCACGGCCGCTGCGCAGGCGAAGGAAGTCAAGGTCGGGGTCGTACTGACCTACAGCGGGGGGGCTGCAGAACTTGGCGAACAAGTCGATCGCGGCATGGAACTTTATCTGAAGTCACATCCCGAAGCCTTCGACGGTCATACGGTTACACTCGTCAAACGGGATTCGAAACGCCCCGGCGGAGACATTGCCAAGAACGCGGTTCTTGAACTCATCACCCGCGAAAAGGTGGATATGCTGGCGGGCTTCATTTTTTCACCGAACGCCATGGCATCAGCACCGCTGGCAACACAGGGCAAAGTACCGATGATTGTGATGAATGCAGGCACTGCCTGGATTCCCAGCCTCTCGCCCTATATCGCCCGGGTGTCCTTCACCATGTGGCAGTCCGGCTATCCGATGGGTGATTACGCCTTCAACAAGATCGGCTGCAAAACAGCCGCCATTGGCTACAGCGACTATCCGCCGGGCAAGGACAGCCTCGCAGCCTTCCAGATGGGTTTTGAAAAAGCCGGCGGTAAAATCATCGATACAATTCCGATGGGCGGCCCGGGCGATGTGCCTGACTTCACGCCGTTCTTCCAGCGGGTCAAGGATGCCAAGCCGGGCTGTTTCTATGTCTTCGTGCCATCAGGTAACCACGCCACCGCTGTTGCCAAAACCTTCGCCAACCTCGACATGGCCGGTGCCGGCATCAAGCTGATTGGCCCGGGCGATATCACCCAGGACACCAAGTTGCAGGGCATGGGCGATGCGGCAGAAGGTCTGCTGACCATGCATCACTATTCCGCTGATTATGACACACCGATCAACAAGGCCTTCGTTGCTGCCTGGAAAGCAGCTTATGGCGCTGACACAACGCCTGACTTCATGGGCGTTGCGGGCTGGGACGGCATGGCGGCAATCGCCCATGCAATCAAGGCCCAGAAAGGCGATGTCTCTGCTGACGGCACCATGGCCGCCCTGAAGGGCTGGAAGTTCGACAGTCCCCGCGGTCCGATCATGATTGATCCGGAAACCCGTGACATCGTGCATAACGAAAACGTCCATCGCGTTGTGAAGAAAGATGGCCGCCTGATGATTGAAGTCATCGATACGATGGGACAGGTCAAGGATCCCTGCAAGGAACTCGGCGTCGGCAAATGCGCCAAGTAACAGCCTGACGTCAGCCGCCAGCCCCGGCTTCACTGGATCCGGGGCTGGCGGTTACCGACTATCATCACAGTGCCATCCTGACAGTGCGGGATGGTACTGCTTTTTATACCTTACAAAACAAAGCCTCCCGGAAGGACCTCCATGACGCATAGCCTGAAAGACAAACTCACCGCAGACGAACTGCTTGTTGCCCCCGGTGTCTTCGACATGATTTCTGCCAAGGTTGCCGACAGCATGGGCTTCGACTGCCTTTACATGACAGGCTATGGGGTTGTTGCCTCTTATCTGGGTCTGCCTGATGCCGGGCTTGCCACCTACAGTGACATGCTGAACCGGGTGGAAACCATCGCCGGCGGTACGAAAACACCTGTCATCGCTGATGGTGATACGGGCTATGGCGGTCTGCTGAATGTCGAACATACCGTCCGGGGATATGAAAAGGCCGGTGCCGCGGGCATTCAGCTTGAAGATCAGGAATTTCCGAAGAAATGCGGCCATACGCCGGGCCGCAAGGTTATCCCGCTTGAAGACATGATCCTGAAAATCCGCGTTGCCGCCGACACCCGTGACAGCAGCGACATGCTGATTGTCGCCCGCACCGACGCCCGCACCACACTGGGCCTCGACGAGGCATTGCGCCGGGCAGAAGCTTTCGCCAAGGCCGGTGCGGATGTGCTGTTCGTGGAATCGCCGGAATCCGAAGAGGAAATGCGCACCATCAACGAACGCTTTGACCTGCCAACCCTTGCCAACATGGTTGAAGGCGGGCGCACACCTGTCCTGTCAAAGCAGGCACTGGAGGAAATCGGCTACAGCATTGCCATTTTCCCGGCCACCGGTTTCCTTGCCGTCGGGGCAACACTGAAAGCCGCCTACGGCACGCTGAAGACCGAAGGCTCTACCGACAAGATCGAAACACCGCTGGAAAACTTCGAGGCTTTCAGCCGCCTGATGGGTTTCGAGCGGGTCTGGGATTTTGACAAAAAGTGGAGTCGCGAGCAGTAATCAGCACTGTTTGTGCCGGGCCGGGTTTTGATAAAAGTGTCACAGATCCACCACAAAGGTGGGCTGAAGCAGAGGGAATATTGAGATGGCTGGTGAATTCGATGCTGCCCATAAACGGTCGATAGAAAACCCGGAGGAGTTCTGGGGCGAAGTCGCCGCAGATATCCACTGGGACAAGCCCTGGGACCGGGTGCTTGATGACAGTGCAGCACCGATCTATCGCTGGTTTGCCGGGGCTGAACTGAACACCTGCTACAACGCACTGGACCGCCATGTCGACGACGGACGGGCGGATCAGGCGGCCCTCATCTATGACAGCCCGGTCACCGGCACTGTGCGAACCTACAGCTATCGTGAATTGCGCGACCTGACCGCTGCTTTTGCCGGTGGTCTTGCTGCAAAGGGCGTCTCCAAAGGTGATCGCGTCATCATTTACATGCCGATGGTTCCGGAAGCGGTTATCGCCATTCTGGCCTGCGCCCGCATCGGGGCTGTGCATTCTGTCGTCTTTGGCGGTTTCGCGGCGAATGAACTGGCCGTGCGTCTGAATGACTGCGCACCAAAGGCAATCATCTCCGGCTCCTGCGGGATCGAGCCCGGACGTGTCGTTGAATACAAGCCGCTGCTGGATCAGGCCATTGAGCTCGCAACCAGCAAGCCAGACTTCTGTGTCGTGCTGCAACGGGAACAAGCGACGGCAACGATGATTGAGGGCCGTGACCATGACTGGAACGATTTCATTACCAGTGCACCGCCCCATCCCTGCGTGCCGGTAAAGGCCACAGACCCGCTTTATATCCTCTACACCTCGGGCACGACGGGCCAGCCGAAGGGGATCGTCCGCGATAATGGCGGCCATGCGGTTGCGTTGAAATGGTCGATGAAGGCGGTCTATAATATCGAGCCTGGGGAAGTCTACTGGGCGGCCTCTGACATTGGCTGGGTTGTCGGTCATTCCTATATCATCTACGGCCCGCTGCTACAGGGGGCGACCTCGGTAATGTATGAAGGCAAACCGGTGGGCACACCGGATGCCGGTGCCTTCTGGCGGGTGATTGAACAGCATGGTGTCGTCACCATGTTCACCGCCCCCACTGCCTTCCGGGCGATCCGGCAGCAGGATCCGAAAGGCGAACTGCTGAAAAAGTATGACCTGTCGAAATTCCGGGTTCTGTTCCTCGCCGGTGAACGCTGTGATCCCGACACCCTCAAATGGGCAGAAGACACCCTGAAAGTGCCTGTCATCGACCACTGGTGGCAGACCGAAACCGGCTGGTCGATTGCCGCGAACTGCATCGGGATTGAACCCCTGCCGGTAAAACCCGGATCACCGACACGTGCCGTACCCGGCTGGGATATCAGCATCATGGACCCGGAAACCCATGAAACGCTGCCGCCGGGCCAGATTGGTGCCATCGTCGGCAAGCTTCCCATGCCGCCGTCCAGTGCGCCGACCATCTGGAATGCGCCGGAACGGTTTAATTCTGCCTATCTGGAAGCCTTCCCCGGATATTATGAAACCGGTGATGCCGGCATCATGGATGAAGACGGCTATATCTTTGTCATGGCCCGCACCGATGACATCATCAATGTGGCGGGTCACCGGCTGTCCACCGGCGGCATGGAAGAAGTTCTGGCCGAGCATCCTGATGTCGCGGAATGCGCGGTGATCGGGGTCAGCGACGACCTGAAGGGACAACTTCCCGTTGGCTTCATGGTATTGAGTGCCGGCACGGAAACACCGCATGAAACTGTCGTTGCCGATGTTGTGAAAATGGTCCGGCAGAAAATCGGCCCGGTCGCCGCCTTCAAGCATGCGGTTGTGATCAAGCGCCTGCCAAAAACCCGGTCGGGCAAAATCCTGAGAGCCATCATGGTCAAGATTGCCGACAATCAGGAATTCAAGACACCGGCAACCATTGACGACCCGGCAATCCTCGACGAAATCCGCGACGCCCTCAAAACCATCGGTTATGCCGGCGGCTGATCCGAACCTGAAATCGTCTGACCGGTCCATGTTCCGACTGGCTCAGAAGTCTGAAAGACTGACCCATGCTCGTCCGCAAGATAGGCGGTCCTGACTTCCTGCGCGACAATGCCCCCTGGCTGTCCGCCGGGCTGGTTCTCGCCTTTTCTTCCAGCTTCGGACAGACCTATTTCATCGCCCTGTTTGCAGAACCTCTGCAGGCAGAATTCAACCTGTCGCACGGCGAATGGGGCAGGCTTTATACCATTGCCACGCTTTGTTCGGCCGCCGCCCTGATACAGGTCGGACGACTGGCCGATGTCATGCGGGTACGGTCGCTGGCCCTGCTGGTCTACGCTGCATTCGTGGCCGTCTGCATTGCCATGGCCCATGTGCAGTCTGCGCTGATGCTGGGGCTGGTTATCTTCGGGCTGCGGTTCTGCGGTCAGGGCATGATGAGCCATATTTCCATGACGGCCATGGGTCGCTGGTTCGCACGCCGGCGGGGCAAGGCCGTCGCCTTCGCGGCCCTTGGCTACCCGCTCGGCGAAGCATTGTTTCCGTTCATTGCGGTCGCCCTGATTGCCGGGATCGGCTGGCGGCAGACCTGGCTGGCAGCGGCAGCCGCACTGGCGCTGATCCTGACCCCGCTGCTGATGTTCCTGTTGCGGCGGGAACGCATTCCCTCGTCAGATGCTGATGAGGCGGGGCTGGTTGCCGGCATTGGCGGACAGCACTGGACCAGACCGCAGGTCCTTCGCCACGCCGCCTACTGGGCGCTGATGCCCGGTGTGCTGGCCCCGCCCTTCATCTCGACGGCCCTGTTCTTTCATCAGGCGCATATCATCTCGATCAAAGGCTGGGATATCCTGACCTATGCCGCATCCTTTCCGTTGTTCTCCGGTGCCGGCATCACCGCCGCACTGGTCAGCGGTGTCCTCGTCGACCGCTATGGAACGCCAAGGCTGCTTCCTTTCTATCTGCTGCCGCTGGCCGGGGCTCTGCTGATTCTGGCGTCGATAGATGCAACCTGGGTCATGTTTCCCTATCTGATCCTGATTGGCCTGACCTCCGGAACCGCCTCGACCATCCTCGGTGCATTATGGGCCGAACTGTATGGCACACGAAATCTGGGTTCCATTCGCGCCATGGCCGTCGCCGGCATGGTTCTGGGAACCGCACTTGGCCCCGGCGTCACCGGCAGCCTGATCGACCTTGGCATCCATTTCAGCACGCAAAGCCTGGTAATGGCTGTTTATCTGGTTGTGGTCTCAATCGGGTTCGGGCGTCTGGCCGTGGTTGTCGAGCGTGAAATAACTCCGTTGCCCTGACCCTTAACCGAAAAGCTGTTGCCGCAGGTCAGCCCAGCCCTTTGACAACGCATCCCGGTGATCCGGAGCCGCCACCGCGATCAGGGCCGCAGCCTTCTCGTCAAAACCCAGCCCGCGAAGATCGGCCACACCATGTTCGGTGACAACGATCAGCGGATCACTTTTGACAACACCGACAGGCACACCCGGCGCAAGCGTCGGTATGATGCGGGACAGCCTACCACGGGCAGCCGTCGACCCAAGCGCCACAACAGGCCGCCCGCCCGGCGAGAATCCGGCCATCCGGATGAAATCGGTCAGACCGCCGGAGCTGCTGATGATCCGTCCGCCACGCGCTTCCGCATTCACCTGACCCAGCAGATCGACTTCCAGCGCCGAATTGATCGCGACAAAATTTTCCCGCCCCAGCAAGGCACCCGGTTCATGCGTCTCTGACACCGGAACCATATGGACCTTCGGGTTACGGTCAATCCAGCGCATCAGCGGCAGATCCCCGGCAACGATACCCGTTCTGACCACCCCCTCGCGATTTGCCAGCGCACCGGATGCTTCCAGATCCATCACAGCATCAGAAATCATGCCGCTATGGATGGTCAGGTCACGATGCTGCGCCAGGGCCTGAAACACCGCAGCCTGCATGGACCCGATACCCAGTTGCAACTGGTCACCGTTACGGACCAGTGATGCCACATGTCCGCCGATGGCCCGGGTTACTTCATTCGGTTCCGAAACCGGTAATGTGTGAACCGGCCCCGTCGCATCGACCAGCAGATCAAAACTGTCAGCCGGTGCCCAGGCGCTGCCGAAGGTGTGCGGCAGGTTGCGGTTGACCAGTCCGACCCGCCGTTTTGCCCTGCCATGTGCAGCGGGGCCAAAATCAGAACATCCGCCATAGCTGCAACGCCCCTGCTCGTCTGGTGGAGAGACATGCAGGAAGGCTGTGTCCAGCGGAGCTTCTGTCGCAAGATGCCGGTAGATCTGAGAGAATGACAAAGACAGCAACCGGGTTCGACCGCTCCGGATACCGTCATCCAGCGCCGGACCGGTGAAATAGGCCACATTCCGGGCCGACGGGTGCAATCCGGAATAATCGAATGCGTTGATACCAGCAATCCAGACGCCATAGATGGTCTTCTGCGCCAGCAATCCCGGATTTCTGACCAGATAATCCCGCAGCGCCGGTGATTCAGCCATGCTGCCGGGAAGATAGATATTCTCAGCCGCAGCAAATTCCGCATCCAGTGCGGACAGGGGAAGCAGGTCAGTCACAGGGTCAGATTGTCGACGGTTGTGGCAGCGGCAAATGGCCGTCTGTACGACGCATTTCAATGGAATAACTGAACTGATCCGCCGGATGCACATTGATGGACGCCATCAGCAGGCGGTCCGCAGCGTCATAATAACGCCGGGCAATCTGCAAAGCTGGCGACCCGCTGCGAATCCCCAGATGCTCTGCAATATCCGCCGGAACGGCCGTCGCACTGGTATCCTGTGTCACCCGTTCAATCGTCAGACCCAGCACTTCCTCGACAATTGCGAACCGGGAAGTCTCGGATGCTGCAATTTTGTCGAGATGCGGTTCCAGCACAACATTCAGATAGGTCCGGGTGTAACTGATGGCCCGGTCTGTCTGCAATTCCCGGCGAACAGACTGCAATATCAGCCAGCGTTCTCCCGGAGGGCATTCCAGCAGTTTTGAAAGTGTTTCATCGACAATGAAATCGCCCTGCTTCACCAGTTTTGCCCGGGTCCGGTTTGAATAACGCCGGATATCGTCAAGGCTCGACAGACTTTCGGCAAATCGCGCCGGCGGCGTTCTCGCAATGACCCGGGTGCCCGCCTTCTGGCGCCGACTGATCAGCCCGGCCGCTGACAGCATTCTCAGCGCTTCCCGGACCGTATGCCTGCTAATGGCAAATTCCTGACAGATTTCAATTTCAGTCGGTAAAGTTGACCCTACCGGATAGACCTCATTGGCGATACGCCCTGTCAGTTCGGTCGCGACCTTCTGATACAAGGGAGCTCGCCTGCTTACTGCAGCCGCCATAATTCTTCCTGTTCCGCCTCGCCTGCAGCGCCTCTGACGGGCGCTTGATAATTTGCCAGAATATCGGGATGAGCGGGTGTTGCAACCTGCGGCGGTCACGGTCTTGCACGGGGGCGACACTCTACCTATTTTGCCGGACCTTCGCAGGCTGCTGCACACAGCTTCTTTCAACAGACTTTCCGGCGGATCCTGATGCAAAAAGCAACTCTGATCGGGTTTTCCGCGATCCTCCTCTGGGGCGCGCTGGCGCTGTTTACCGCGGCAACCGCCGGTATTCCGCCATTTCAGTTGCTGGCCATGACCTTTGCCGTGGCCTTCCTTCTTGGGCTCGCACAATGGGCGCGAGCCGGGCAGAACCCGTTTCATCGCCTGGCTTTACCTGTGCCGGTCTGGCTGCTCGGCGTCGGAGGATTGTTCGGCTACCACTTTTTCTATTTCATGGCACTGAAGAATGCCCCGGTCATTGACGCCAGCCTGATTGCCTATCTGTGGCCTTTGCTGATTGTCGTCTTCTCGGCACTGCTGCCGGGGGAGACACTGAGATGGCATCATATTGCCGGCGCTGTCATGGGGCTCGCCGGGTCGGTGATTCTCATCATCCGTGATGAGGGACTGGCATTCGACAGCCGGTACAGCACCGGCTATCTGGCTGCCGCTGTCTGCGCGCTGACCTGGTCAGGCTATTCGGTTCTGAGCAGACGGTTCGGGCATATTCCGACCGATGCTGTCGGGGGCTTCTGCGCCGCGACTGCAATTCTTGCCACCCTGTGCCATCTCGTTTTTGAGGTAACAGTGGTTCCGTCTGGAACCGGACAATGGCTGGCCATTGTCGCGCTCGGCCTGGGGCCGGTCGGACTTGCCTTCTTCACCTGGGACTACGGGGTGAAAAAAGGCAATATCCGGGTGCTCGGAGCGGCAAGTTACTGTGCGCCGCTGCTGTCAACATTGCTGCTTGTTGTTTTTGGCGAAACTGAACTGACCTGGCGCATCAGTATCGCCTGCCTGCTCATTGTCGCCGGCGCGGTTCTGGCGGCGAAAGACATGTTTCGCCGCCAGACCTAATTACCCGATAATTTCAGCGTCAGAGTTTCTCGACGTTGACACCAACGGTGATCGCACCAATCGGCTTGCCAGACTCATCAACAATGGTCACGCTCGCCTGACTCTGGAAAGCCTTACTGGAGTCATCGAACTCCACTTCGTCGATGAACATCGCCCCGGCACCCTGACTGAAAGTCTTCTGCCACTTGGCTTCATCGCCCTGCATGTAATCTGACGTCATGTCGCTCTGGCCGACATTCAGCCCCTTGTTGTCCATGATGAACATTTCGGCGATCTTCCCGCCGGCTGCATCTTTCTTTGTTTTCAGGAGCTTTGACAGATCATTGCCCAGCACTGCGGCCGTCAGATCTCCGCCACCGGCTTTTGCTTCTGCCCGCCAGGTCTTGTCCAGCGTGTCAATATCTCCGTCGGAGATCGAAGCATGTTTCTCGTTCTGAGCCTTGATCGCAGAAATAACGGCCGGATCAGACAACCAGCCCATGATTTCCTGCTTCATGAATGTCTCGATCTCCGGCCGGAATTCATTTGCCGACGCTGTCAGCCCAAAACCTGCGACCGCTGTGAAAACCAGTGCCGCCATTGTTTTCCTAAACATTCCCATCTCCTTGTTTTGCCTCCTGGTGCCCGCAGAACGCGGTCTAACCACCCTGAGTAAAAACGAACCGGGCATTTTCCGGCAATTCGCAATCATACTTATCGTACAAGTACGTATCGAAATGAGCGGATGCATATGCGACCTTCCCAACCGTTTGGAAAAACAGACGCGGTCAGACGTCTTCGGGAGGGAATATGACTATCGGATCACGGATTTCACTGGGTTTTGGCGCGCTGGTACTGATGCTGGCAGCCGTTGGTTTCATTGGCTGGAGCGCCCTGAACTCTTTCAATAGCGGGGTTTCTTTCACCCAGCAGCTACAGGAAGTCGGACGCTATTTCGGCAATGCTGACCGCGCTGTCCGTAACTTCATCAACACTTCCGAAGATTCTTATCTCGACGAAGCTGACCGATATCTGCTGCAGGCGATCAACAGGCAGGAACAGATTGAAGTCGAAACCGATGAAGCCAGGGCACAGAAGAAAATTCTCGAAGACGGCCTGAAACTCTATCAGGAAAAAGTCACGACGATCCGGGAACTCAGCCAGCAGAACAGTAATGCCCGTCAGGCAATGTTGCAGAGCAGCACCAGAATTTCGGAAGACGCAGCCAGTCTTGTGGAAGCAGAAAATGATCTGTTCCGCAAATCCCTCGACAACCTGACCGCAGCCAACAAAATCCGCCTCTCTGCGAAAGGTCTGAAAGATGAGTCCGAGAAACTGCTCCGTGCCACACTGGCTGCACGGGTTGCACAGACAGAATATATCGAGACCAACCTTCCGTCGGCTGGTGAAAAAACTGCCGACAGCATCAAGGAAATGTTTCTCAGCGCCCTGCGCCTGAAAAAACTGTCGAGCGGACAGCCGGTTGAGGAAGCAGCGGCAAGCGTTGCCAGTCATGTTGCTAAATACCGTCAGGCTTTTGCCAGTCTGTCGACGGCTATTTCCGAAGGCGCAACCACCTATGAAATCGAACAGAATCTGATCAGCGAATCCGGCAAGGTCTCCTCTTTCACGCAAGCCTTTGCCAAGAATATCAGCAACAAGGCTGACGCCGCCGATCAGATCGCCGTGGTCGCACAGGGCGCTATCGAAGAAGCGTCTTTCCAGCTCTCGCTCACAATGCATGTTGTCGCAGAAGTAGAGCGGGCAAAAACAGCGCAGACAAAATTTCAGTATGCCGGAGACCCTGCTGAAGCAGAGAAAACCAAGGATGCCATTGGCAGCATTCTCGTGAGCGGTGAGAAAATGGCGGCGCTGGCCAAGAACTCCGCCGGAAACGACCTGATTACATCAATGATCACCGGAGCACGCTCCTATCTGACACAGTTTGAAGAATATGCTGTCGCCCGACAGTCCTACACCAATGTACGGGACGAATTGTTCGGACTGCAGGAAGACCTGACCATGCGGACCAACCTCGCTATCCTGACGGAAGTGAATCTGCTGGAAGGGCTTTTTGAATCAAGCTCCATGCTGATTGTTGCTGTCGCAATCGGCAGCATCATCGCCGGTATTGCATTTGCCTTCCTGATTGCGAGATCAATCACCCGGCCTGTCGGTGCCATGACAGGTGCCATGCAGGAACTGGCCGACGGCAATCTGGAAATCGATGTTCCCGGCAGCGATCGCAAGGATGAAATTGCTGCCATGGCGCGGACCGTACAGGTGTTCAAGGACAATTCGCTGCGTGTCCGTCAGCTTCAGGCAGATCAGAAAGCCCTGGAAGATCGGCAGAAAGCCGAACAGAAAAAGGCCCGGCTGGAAATGGCAGACGGGTTTGAGGCCAGTGTCAGCCACATTGTCCAGAGTGTCTCGGCCGCGGCAA
This sequence comes from Alphaproteobacteria bacterium HT1-32, assembly GCA_009649675.1. Lineage (NCBI taxonomy): Bacteria > Pseudomonadati > Pseudomonadota > Alphaproteobacteria > Alphaproteobacteria bacterium HT1-32. The sequence goes on from WJPL01000001.1 coordinate 441,252, forward strand.
CCGAACTGCAGGCGACTGCGGAAGGCATGTCCCATTCTGCGGATCAGGCAACCCGTCAGTCGGATACTGTTGCCGGATCCGCCGAACAGGCAGCAGGTAATGTGAATACCGTGGCCGCGGCGGCAGAAGAACTGTCCAGCTCGATTGCTGAAATATCCCGGCAGGTTACTGAATCCAGCAACATGATCGAACAGGCAACCCGGGAAGCGGACGAAACCGATGCCAAAGTGAAGCAGCTCGACGCTGCGGCAGAAAAAATTGGCGCGGTTGTGGCTCTCATCACCGATATCGCAGAGCAGACCAACCTTCTTGCCCTGAACGCAACGATTGAAGCCGCACGCGCCGGTGATGCCGGAAAAGGCTTTGCGGTCGTCGCAAACGAGGTCAAGAACCTCGCCAGCCAGACAGGAAAGGCGACCGAGGAAATCAGCCAGCAGATCGCGGCGATACAGGCAGAAACCCGCGATACCGTCGACGCCATTGCCCGTATTGCCAATATGGTCCAGCGCGTCAACGAAGTCGGGGCGACAATTGCTGCCGCCGTGGAAGAACAGGGTGCTGCAACCCAGGAAATTGCCCGCAACACCCAGGAAGCAGCAACCGGGACAACCAGCGTCACGGAAAGTATTGGCGCTGTCAGTCAGGCAATTGGTGAAACCGGAACGGCCTCAACAAGCGTTCTCACCGCAGCCAGCGACCTGTCTACACAGTCAGAGAAGCTCAATTCGGAGATCAACCGCTTCCTCGCACAGGTCAGAAGCGGCGACTGACCGGAGCAAACTGTCTGCGGCAGGCCATCATGTCAGATCCTGACAGAGTGATGACCTGCCGCAGACATAATCTCCTTATCCTTCCGGGCACACGCACAATTCATCTGCACAGACATTCTGTGACAACCGGATGCAGCGACTGTCTCCGGTCTTTGCATCACAGGGTTTTATAGGTTGAAATCAGGGTCCCCTTCGGTCGACATTTGATCCGATCGTTTCACTGGAGAAACCTGATGAGTCAGTTAGCAATACCCTGCGTCATGATGCGAGGCGGCACGTCCCGCGGGCCTTATTTCCTGAAATCCGACCTCCCTGAGGCACAGGCCGCTCTCGACCGCACCCTGCTCGCAGCAATGGGATCCCCCGACACACGTCAGACCAACGGGATTGGTGGCGGCACGACGCTGACCAGCAAGGTCGCGATTATCTCGCCGGCAGAACAGGACGACGTTCAGGTCGATTACCTGTTTGCCCAGGTTGCACTCGACCAGCCTTTTGTTGATTACAGCCCCTCCTGCGGAAATATGCTGGCCGGTGTCGGACCCTATGCCATCGAGCAGGGACTGGTTCCCGCCACGGATGGTGAAACGCGGGTAATGATCCGCAACGTCAACACAAATTCGCGGATTGAAGCTGTCGTTCAGACGCCCGGAGGAAAAGTGACTTATGATGGCGATACCGCAATTGACGGGGTTCCGGGAACCGCCGCTCCTGTGGTGCTGAACTTTATGGATGTGGTTGGCTCAAAGACCGGGAAGCTGTTCCCGACAGGTAATCCGAAAGACCGTATCGGCGGCATAGATGTTACCTGCATCGACGTTGCCATGCCGATGGTTCTCGCAACTGCAGAATCCATGGGCAAGACCGGATATGAAAGTCATCTGGAACTGGATGCAGACCGGGACTTCTTCAAACGTCTGGAAGACATTCGTCTTGAAGCCGGTGAACGGATGGGATTTGGAGATGTCTCCGGCAAGGTCCTGCCAAAATTCGGGATTGTCGCCCCGCCCCGCAATGGCGGGACTGTCGCGTCGCGATACTTTGTCCCGACACAGACCCATGCAGCCTTCGCCGTTACCGGGTCAATCTGCGTCGGCAGTTGCTGTGTTATCCCCGGCACGATCGCTGACGGCATTGCACGGGTTGAACGGCTGCCGCGTGAAACGATTGAGATTGAGCATCCCACCGGGTCTCTCAAGACCGTTCTGGAAGTTGACCGCACGGGCGATGGTTTCAATCTGCTGAAGGCCGGAACCCTGCGCACAACCCGCAGGTTGTTTGCCGGTGAAATATATGTGCCTCACAGCGTACTGACCGGCTGATACCATCCCCGGGAACAGCCCCCCGGAAACGGTATCAGCCTACCGGTCAGATTTTTTCAACGGCGCTGATGAAATTCTTGATCGAATTCTGAAGCTGATCGTTCTGGCGTCCCAGGTCAGAAACCGCATTTTCCTGATTATGCGCCACAACATCAGTTTCGTTCGCCGAACTGGCAACCGACCCCATCAGAGTTGATATCTCGCTGGTGCTTGCAGCGGCCTGCTCGACATTCCGGGCAATCTCGGCCGTGGCCGCACCCTGTTCTTCGATCGCCGCAGAAACAGCCGTCGCCAGTTCATCAATCTGGCGAATTGTCTCCCGGAACCCCCGGATCGATTCCGCTGTCACGCTGGTTTCATTCTGGATCTCGTCAATCTTCGACTTGATCTCATCCGTGGCACGCGCCGTCTGGTTCGCAAGGTTTTTCACTTCCGACGCAACAACGGCAAACCCTTTGCCTGCCTCACCGGCCCGGGCCGCTTCAATGGTCGCATTCAGGGCCAGCAGGTTGGTTTGTTCCGCAATATCCTGAATAAGGGTAACCACCTGTCCGACCTGCTCGGCCGCCGAACTCAGCGACGTGACACGTGTATTTGTGGACTCCGCATCTTCAACAGCCTGCCGGGAGACGGAAGCAGCCCGGGAAATCTGGTTGGAGATTTCTGAAATCGAGGCTGTCAGCTCAGTCGATGCCGACGCAACGGTCTGAATATTGGCAGAAGCTTCAACAGCTCCAGCCGAGACATCCTGCGCCTGCTGGCCGGTTTGCGCTGCATTCGACAACAGGGTCCCAACAGAAGACAACACGATCTGCAATGCCGACTGAACACTGCCGGACAGTTCCTCGGCCTCGCTGCTAAACTTCTTCGTCAGTTCAGCAAGCTGACGCTGACGTTCTGCCTCAACACGTTGTTTCTCTTCTTCCAGTGCATGCAGTTTGACCCGTTCTCTGGCGTTCTCCTGGAAGACCAGAACAGCCGCAGCCATTGAACCAATCTCATCCCGGCGGTCACCGCCACTAACCGAAACATCGAGATTACCGTCCGCCAGTTCACTCATGGTATCGGTCATGCCGGTAATCGGCCGGGCAATCAGCCGGGTCAGCATGAAGGCAAGACCAAGCGCCGAGACAAAAAGCACCAACACACCAAGGATCAACGTGATCTTGGTCTGCTCAATCGCGCCGGTGACAGCCATTGCGGCATCACTGATCTCGTCTGCCAGAATACCCTGCACTTTTTCCTGCGCCATATTGAACTGAGCGACGACCTTCTCCGGCTCTTTCGTCACTTCTGTGACGCGGGCTTCGGTCACTGTCTCGAAATGACGCATCAGCTGCAACTGCGGGGATACGAATGCAGTATCATAATTCCCGGACAGTGCGATGGCTTCTTCAACCGCCTGCTCCAGATTCGCCGGCAGATGAGGATTGCCTTTCATGCCGTTCAGGGCAGAGGTCAGGCTGGCCATGCTTTCCCGCGCTTTGGTGACTTGGGCAACGGCGCTCCGGTCACCTGTAATCAGGTAGAACAGAACAGCTTCACGGCGCTTGTTGAAGGCTCTTTCATATTGCGTAAAGGACGTATTTGCCTGCCATACAGCGTTCAGGCGTTCCTCTGCCGCGCCAATACGCAGCACCTGAAGTATCGTCATTGCAGCCATGATAATCGTTACGACAATCAACAGCGCGAACGCAATTAACAGCTTCGTCGGTATCTTGATATTTTGCGTAAATCCGAACATCAGCGTCTCTCCGTTTCTCTTATCGGGCGTTCTTCAGACGCTCCAGCTCCGTTAGGTTCACCTCAAACGTGGCCACCCCCAGCTTCTCACCTTCGCGCGAAAGCGTCAGGCTGACCTGCGTACGCCACGTCTTGAAATCTTCATTGAATTCAGGCTCATCAATAAAAACCGCATCCGGCCCAACCGGGAAGGTTTTCAGGAACTTCGCCTCATCGCCCTGCCAGTAGTCTGACGTGACCGCACCCTGCCCCACATTGAGACCATTACGGTCCATCACAAAAACTTCGGAAAACAGCCCCTGATGCTGGGCCTGCTGCAATGTAAGGAAGGTCGACAGCGGTGCCGACATGACACTTGCGATCAGTGGCTGGTCATCTGACTTCGTTTCAGCCCGCCATTGCTTGTCGAGTTTCAGAATGGCTGCCTCATCAAGGTCTCCGTAAATGTTATTCTGTGCCTTTACAGAAATCACAACGATAGGGTGATCCAGAGTGCTTCGGATTTTGGCGAGTACTGACTCGTCAATCAGATCCAGAGAAGGCGAGTTAGCGTACGCAACCGCCCCCAAAATAAAATACCAGAACGAAACAACAGCGATAGTCAACTTCATAGCTTTTCCCCACCACATACAAATCCCTTACTCTAATGCCATAAATAAATAAAACAGCATTAAAATATTTGATGGCGGGGTTATGCCTATTACCTGACCGTCACTCAATAAGTGTTTACCACAACGACCCTCACCAACATTCCGATGCGGGCTTGCAGTCACCAGCATCGGACGTGAAGATTGGTGATCGACAAGCCAGAATCGGAAGCCATGAAAATCAGAGAAATCAACCGTTCCGCCAGCCCCCGCGCTGGACAGAAAACCTTCCGGACCCGGCCATCCGCCCGCCATTTCCCGAGAACTGTTTTCCACCCGTGACGAACCAGCTTCCTCATCGCAGCAAATTGCTCGCGGATTTACCGACAGGTTCTGGTGCTGCCGTTCTCGCACGCGGTCGAGCCAGCGCATCACAGTACCCGGTCGAATATTCTGCCTTCAATACGCATTATGCGGTCAGCAGCGAAATCGAACGCAAGCGACGGAATATGGCAAACCGGTCCATTGCCCTGCATGCCCAGATTGGCTACCGCGATCCTGAGCTGACACGGAAGGCCTGGGCGGAAATTTACCAGCAGGGGCTGGATGCCGGTCAGCCACCAGAACGTTACGGAATTTGTCTGGACTGGAGCATGGGGTACCGGCGCGACGACAGAAAGGATCGTCAGCGTGGCACCGGACTGATCATCGCAGACGAAGCAGCCGTCGCGCAACTGACAGCCCAGGCCCCGGTCGCGGCGCATTTTGGTGACTTTGTTCTGGGTTTTCCTGCCGCCGTCGAAAACACCCGTATGGCACTGGCTGGCGGCTCGACAACGATTGGCAATCTCGGTCAGTACTTCACCTTCCGGCTGCCGGACTGGGATGACGATATCGCCTGTACGGAAGCCACCGTCGAGGCCATCGGCCTGATCTCCGGTCAGCCGGTCGAGATGCTCATCCATTCGAATCTCGATGACGGGTTTGCCGCACAGTTCACCGATATGTCGAGCGCGCTGGGCGCCGTGCTGACAGAGAAACATATCATCGAGGCCCTTTGCGGCGTGCCGCTGGCTCATTGCTTTGGCCACCATTTTACCGAAGCAGGCCCGCGCCTTGCCTTTCAGCGCGCACAGGCCCGGCTGAACCCGACACCCGGCAGCATGATCTATGGCGCAACGATGGGTTATCGCGGCGATGACGTGGAGAACTATGCGGCGCTTGCCGGTTATCTCAGCACCGACATTTTGTCTCAGCATCTGCTGCCCAGCGGCCATGCCATCAACCCTGTTCCGGTCACCGAGAACAGCCGTATTCCCGACATCAGCGAGGTCATTGATGCGCAGCGATTTGCCATCCGGCTGCTGGACAGCTTCTCCGGCATGGAGAAGCTGATCGACACCAGCGCCATTGACCGGCTGACAGACCGGCTGGTCGACGGTGCCCGGCAGTTCCACAGCAACCTGATGACCGGGCTGACAAGTGCCGGCTATGACACCAGCGATCCATTCGAAATGCTTCTGGCGCTGCGCCGCATTGGCGGACGCCGGCTGGAGGAGCTTTTCGGAGCCGGCGCGCCAGATCCGGCAGCGGCCCATGGACGCCAGCCTGTTGCCCCCTCACCCACCCTGACCGCCATTGAACGCATGGTCGACCGGGAACTTGAAGATATTGATCCTGAACTGCTGCGGGCGATCCCGACAATGGAGATCAACGCCATTGTCGCTTCCACCGATGTTCATGAACATGGGAAGCATTTCGTCGAGGCCGCCTGGCGGCGGGTGGGGATAAACACGCTTGATGGCGGTGTTTCCGTTGATGCTGATGACCTGGCCCGTACCGCAATGGCTGAAGGCGTCAATGTGATCGCAATCTCCACCTATAACGGTGTTGCCAGCGCCTTTGCCCGTCAGGTCGCTGACTGCCTGCCTGAGGGGCCGGCCCGCCCGCTGATCCTGATTGGTGGCCGGCTGAACGAAATTGCCGACGGCTCCAACACTTCCCTGCCGCGACAGGTTGAAGCAGAGCTTGAAGCCCTCGGCGTTATCCCCTGTGCCAATCTCTCAGACGCACTTCTGGCCATTGACCGGCATCTGAACAAAACCGGAGACATTTCATAATGACCCGCATTGGCATTATTGGTGTCGGACATCTGGCTCAGGAACTGGTTGCTGGCTGGATGCGCCACCCGGAAGAACGACCGGAAATTCTGCTGTCGCCGCGTAACGCCTCGAAAGCTGCCAGTCTTTCCCGTGAATATGACCTGACCATCGCCGACAGCAACGCCGCCGTTGTGGAGCATTCCGACATCGTCATTCTCGCCAGCCGTCCGGATCAGGCAGCACAGGCCATCACCGGGCTGCCCTGGCGTGCCGGTCAGCATCTTGTTTCGGTTTGCGCCGGCGTTACCCTGGAAGACCTGAAAGCCGCCGAACCTGCGGCCTGTCACCGCGCCATGCCGCTGACTGCCTCCAGAATTGGCGAAAGCCCGACACTGCTGTTCCCGGACAGCCCGGCTTTGCGACAAGCCCTGAAGTCCCTGGGCCCGGTTGTCGCACTGCCGGATGAGGCATCCTTCGACCTCGCCACGGTCAATGCCGCTGTCTATGGCTGGGTCTTTGCCCTGATTGCCGAAGTGACGGACTACACCATATCAGAAGGGCTGGACCCGGCGGTGGCCCGTCACATCACGACACACAGCTTTCGCGCCGCCACCGGCATGATACTGAAGCATCCCGGTCAGCCGATATCGGATATGATTGATGACCTCGCGACGCCCGGTGGCATCACGGAACAGGGGCTGTCACAGCTGGTGTCAGAAGACGCCCTGAAGGCCTGGAGCAGGGCGAGTGAACAGGTCGTGAAGCGATTGCTGCGCCGGTCCTGAACCAGCGTCAGCCCTGACCGGGCTGCCAGTCAGCAGCAGCCATCTCGAATCCGCCAAACTGAAACCCCGGCGCGACGCTGCAGCCGACCAGCGACCAGTCACCCATGGTTTTTGCGGACTGCCAGACACCCTTCGGCGCCACCGCAAAAGCCTCCTCACCCCGTTCAAAAGCAGTACCAAGAATCATATCCCGGGTCGTTATACCGTCATCGCTGAGCGACAGGATGAGCGGTGATCCCGCATAATGATGCCAGCATTCGTCCGCATCTATGCGATGCCAGTGCGACACTTCACCCGCCTGCAACAGATAATAAATTGATGTGGAGGCAGCCCGCTTTTCATCAACCAGCACGGAGGACCGGAAGACTTCCCGGTAATACCCGCCCTCGGGATGCGGCTGCAAACCCAGTTGCTTGATCAGTCTTTCCGGCGTCATGCCTTCTGCTTGCCTTTGGTAACGCGTTCACGGTGAAAGATGTACAGGCCGCTGGTTATAATGACCCCGGCTCCGACAAAGGTCCAGATATCCGGCAATTCCCCGAACACCAGAAAGCCTATCACGACAGCCCAGATCAGCGTTGTATAGCCGAATGGAATGACCGCCGACGCCGGTGCAGCATCAAAAGCCCGGATCAGGCAATAATGGCTGATCGCTCCGAACAAACCAACGGTCACCATCAGAATCCATTCCGTCAGGGACGGTTCGATCCAGTAAAATGGCACAACAACTGTCATCAGCGCCGTACCGAACAGCGGGGCAATGGCAAAAGACGTAATCGGGCTGTCTGAATCAGCAACCCGGCGCGTGGATAGCTGATACAGGGCATTGGTCAGGGCCGCGGCCAGCGGCGGCAATGCCGCAAAAGCAAAGACGCCAAAGCCGGGCCGGATAATAATCATCGCCCCCAGAAACCCGGCACCGATACCGATCCATCGCCGGATACCGACATGTTCCCCCAGTAACGGGGCTGCCAGTGCCGTCACCAGAATTGGCGACAGAAACATGATCGTCGACGCTTCCGCCAGCTGAACCAGACTGAGCGCCCAGACAAAAAGCCCGGTTGTCGTCGCCAGCAGGGCACTGCGCACCAGTTGCAGACCCGGCGCCCGGCTTTTGATGGTCGGCATGAACCGGCCGCGCAGCAACAGGGCAACCAGCACGAAATGAAACATGAACCGCGCCCAGACCACCTGCGGGATCGGCAGTGTCTGCGCCAGATATTTGGAATTGGTATCAAGGCAGACAAACAGGAACATCGCCGCAAGCACCCAGAGAATACCGCGGCGAATGTCTGTCGGGTGATCCCGTGCCGGGCTCAGAACCGGTCCTTGCGCTGGCGGACTTCGGCAAAGACATCCTCCGGCAGCGCTCCGGCCATCCCGATATCCTGTTGCAGGGCAGCCTGATCCACCCGCAGAAACGGATTGGTCGCCCGCTCTTCACCAAGGGTCGAGGGGACTGTCGGACGCCCGGCCTGCCGGGCCAGATCTATCGCCTCCGAACGTTCACGGAGTGCCTTGTTGGAAGTTTCCACGGTCACCGCAAAGCGGGCATTCGACTGGGTATATTCATGGGCACAGTAAACCCGGGTTTCATCCGGCATCGGACGCAGTTTCGACAGCGACGACCACATCTGCGACGGTGTTCCCTCAAACAGTCGTCCGCAACCCAGCGCAAACAGGGTATCACCGATGAACAATGCCTGTGACCCGGCAAACCAGAAACAGATATGCCCGCGTGTGTGACCGGGAACATCAAAGACCCGGACTTCCTGTTCCCCGAACATCCAGCGATCACCGTCTGCCAGTTCAATATCAATGCCGGGAATACGGTCGCGGTCAGCCTTCGGGCCGACGATGGTGCAGCCGGTTGCAGCCTTGATCGCCATATTGCCGCCGACATGATCGCCATGATGGTGCGTGTTCAGGATATGCGTGATCCGCCATCCCAGATCGTCGGCGCGTTTCAGCACCGGATCCGACACAGCCGGGTCAACGACCGCACAGAGGCCGCTGTCCGGCTCCCGGATCAGATAAACGTAGTTGTCATCAAGGACGGGGATCTGTTCGATTTTCAGTTCAGCCATATCTCTCCGGTTCCGACACACGGTTGCTGTTGCCGCAAGCTAGCATTCTGATAGCGTTATCGCATGTTTAGCGATGTTGTCGACCTCCACGAATTCTACCAGTCGCATCTGGGCCATACAGCGCAGTATATCCTGCGGCGCAAATTGCGTGAGATATGGCCCGATGTCACCGGCCAGAGCGTTGTCGGTGTCGGTTACGCAACGCCCTATCTTCGCCCCTTCATGGCACAGGCGTCGCGTGTCTGCGCCATCATGCCGGCCGGACAGGGGGTGATCCACTGGCCACGGGAAGAACCGGGCCTGACCCTGCTGGCCGATGAAGCGGAACTGCCCCTGCCGGATCTTAGTGTTGACCGGTTGCTGCTGATCCATTCCGTAGAATGCAGTGAGCAGTTACGCCGGATGCTCCGCGAATGCTGGCGGGTGCTGGCCGGTAACGGAAAACTGCTGGTGATGGCTCCCAATCGCCGGGGTATCTGGGCGCGGTTTGAACGAACCCCGTTCGGCCATGGGACGCCCTATTCGAGATCACAGCTGTCCCGGCTTCTGCGGGACATGATGTTTACCCCGTTACAGACCCGGAATGCCCTGTTCATGCCGCCCAGCAAACGCCGGCTGATGTTACGCTCGGCACCGGCATGGGAACGGGCCGCCAGCCACATCATGCCCTCATTTTCCGGCGTCCTGCTGGTCGAGGCCAACAAGCAGATCTATGCTGCCAATGCGGAACCCAGCATGAAACGACGGCGGCGTCTGTTACCGGCTCCTCGTCCGGCAAGTGCCCGTCGGGAAGCCCGTAAAAGTATTAAACATACGACACCGGAATGATTGCCTTGCCGCCCGCCCCACACTAAAACTATCCGCCCTTTGCCGGACGTCCGGCTGCCGGAAAACGAAACCATGACAGATTTACCACCAGACCTCTCCGCCCTGCGCGATGAAATCGATGCCATTGACACGGAATTGCAGAAACTGCTGCAGCGCCGGGCCGAAGTCGTCGGCCGTGTGGGCAAACTCAAAGGTAAAACCAGCGTCATTCCGCTGCAGCCCGACCGTGAAGCCATGATGATGCGCCGTCTTGTCGAACGGCATGAAGGTGCCTTCCCGAAGAAGGTCATGATCCGCATGTGGCGGGAGATGCTGTCGGCAACCGTTGGCCTGCAGGGGCCTTTTTCCGTCGCGGTGTTTGCACCTGAAAACAAGCCCGGCACCTGGGATCACGCCCGCGATTATTTTGGCAGTTTCACGCCGATGGTTTCCTACCGTTCAACCGGCGATGTGGTGAAGGCTGTCAGCGACGGCTCTCAGTCCGTTGGTATCCTTCCGATGCCGGATGAGGAAGAATCCTATCCCTGGTGGCGTCTGCTGCTGGGTGATGAAAAGCGCTCCCCCAAGATTTTTGCCCGTCTGCCGTTCGGCGGACAAAGCAATGGCCGCAGCGAAACCGAAGCATTTGCCATCGCGCGTCTGGTCCGGCGGCCGACCGGTGATGACCGGACCATGCTGGCCGTTGAAACCAGTGAACGGATCAGCCGCTCCGGCCTGAACAGCGCCCTTGTCGATGCCGGCCTGAAAGGCTCGATCCTTGGTATGTGGCGGGCCGACAGCGACCCGGAAAGCTGGCTGAAACTGATTGATGTCGAAGGTTTTCTCGATCCGGCTGATGACAGCGTTCAGGCGTTCAAAGCCAAGGTCGGACAATATGTCGGGTCGATCTATTCGGTTGGCAGCTATGCGACCCCACTGAGCGCAGAATCATTGCAGACAGCGCCCCTGATCGCGGAAGACAAGGACTAGACCGATGCTGACCCCGCGTCCCGGAATTATGAAAATCAGCCCCTATGTCGGGGGTGAATCTGCGCTGGATGGCCAGCAGCGGATCATCAAGCTCAGCTCGAACGAAGGCGCTCTCGGGCCCAGCCCGAAAGCCATGGCTGCCTATACGACAGAGGCTGCTAATCTGCATCGCTATCCGGACGGCGGCGCGAACCGGCTGCGGGATGCAATCGGCGCCCATTTCGGCCTTGATGCCAAACAGATTGTCTGCGGCAACGGATCAGATGAACTGATCTCGATGCTGTGCCGGGCCTATGCCGGACCGGATGATGAAATTCTGTATTCCGAGCACGGCTTCCTGATGTATCCGATTTCCGCGCATACAGTCGGGGCAACCCCCGTCTCTGCCCCGGAAACTGACCTTACGGCAAATGTCGATGCGCTGCTGGCTGCGGTCACGGATCGCACGCGGATCGTTTTCCTCGCCAATCCGAACAACCCCACCGGCACCTATCTGCCGAAGGGCGAGGTTGCACGTCTGCGCGCCGGACTGCCTGACCGTACACTCCTCGTCATTGATGCGGCTTATGCCGAATTTGTCAGCCGCAACGATTACGACCCCGGCAACGAACTGGTTGATGCCTGCGATAACGTGGTCATGACACGGACTTTCTCGAAAGTCTTTGGTCTCGGTGCATTGCGGCTGGGATGGGCCTATGGTCCGCCACATATCATGGATGTGCTGAACCGGTTGCGGGGCCCGTTCAACACCACCGCCGCGGCACAGGCCGCCGGGGTTGCTGCGCTGGAAGACACCGATTTCCTGGAACGCAGCCTGCAGCATAATGAAACCACCCGCTCCTGGTTCATGTCCCAGATTGACGGGATGTCCGGTGTCACTGCTGTCCCCAGCCTCGGTAACTTTGTCCTCGTACGGTTCCGCGATCAGACAACCGCAGAAGGCGCAGATATGGCGCTCAAGTCTTCCGGCATCATCGTCCGGCGTATGGGCGGCTATGGCCTGCCGGATTCGCTGCGGATATCCATCGGCCAGACCGACGAGATGGAAATCTGTGTCTCGGCACTCAGACAATATATTGAATCGACCGGCTGATGACTGACACTCCCCTGTTCAAACGGGCCACCCTGATCGGGATTGGCCTGATCGGCGGCTCTATTGCCCGGAATTTGCGCCATCATGGGATGGCGACTGAAATCGTCGCCTGTGCCCGCAACAAGCAAACCCGTGACCGGGCACTGGAACTTGGCCTTTGTGACATTGCCATCGAAGATCCGGCAGAAGCCGTGCGTGATGCGGATATCGTCATCATCTGCACCCCCATCGGAACCTATGGAACCATTGGCGCACTGATCGGCCCGGTCATGAAGCCGGGGGCCATCCTGACCGATGTCGGGTCGGTCAAAACCAAGGTTGTCAGCTATCTCCGCCCCCATGTCCCGGCGGGCGTACATCTGGTTCCCGGCCATCCGATTGCCGGGACCGAACATTCCGGTCCGGACGCCAGCTTTCTGGAACTGTTTCAGGATCGCTGGCTGATCCTCACACCACTTGAAGATACCGACCCTGATGCGCTGGAGACCGTCGCCCGGATGTGGCAGGGTTTTGGCAGCATGGTTGAATCCATGGCACCGGAACATCACGATCAGGTGCTGGCCATCACCTCGCATTTACCACACCTCATCGCCTTCTCGATCGTCGGGACCGCAACGGAACTGGGTGACGACCTGAAACAGGAAGTGATCCGCTATTCAGCCAGTGGCTTCCGGGATTTCACCCGCATTGCCGCTTCTGACCCCGTGATGTGGCGTGATGTTTTCCTGAACAACCGGGAAGCCGTTCTGGAAGTTCTTGGCCGGTTTACGGAAGACCTGACCGCGCTGCAACGCTCGATCCGCCGCAGTGACGGTGATGCGCTGGAAGAACTGTTTACCCGGACCCGCGCCGTCCGCCGCAGCATCATCGACGCCAAGCAGGCTTAAAGCATCCGACATCCGGTTCTGACTCTTTCCGCATCTGCGGAGAGGATGCTTCTGCATGTCTGACGCGATCCCCCCACATAGCAGCACGACATCTTGTCAAAAAATAACCATATATTTGACATATGAATATTTTTATCGATATTTTGTCCAACGTGCGCATGGCCCGGATTGCGGGGCCGCGCTGTCAGGCGACCAGAAAACCAAGAGCGGCCAAGCCGCCTTACCGCAGCAGATTGATCCAACGGGAGGATTTCATGAAATCTACAGTCACAGCTATTCTCGGCGCCGTCGCGCTGACAACTTCGGTTTTCACGGCACAGGCCGAAGAACTGCGTATCGGAACCGCCAGTCAGGGCGGTGCCTTCTACCCGGTCGGGCAGGCCATATCGTCACTTGTGAACAAACATGCAGACGGACTGACAATGGTGCCCGTCGTCACGCAGGGATCGGTTCAGAACCCGCGTCTGGTCAACAGTGGTGAAGTTGAAATTGCCATCACCAACAACAATCTGGCAGTGCTCGCGAACAAGGGCGCGGCCATGTACAAGAAAGCCGGGGCGATGAACCTGCGCGCCGTCGGTGCCCTGCATTTCAGCATCCTGCATATGATGACGCTGGCCGATTCCCCGATCGAGACAATTGCCGATCTGAAGGGCAAACGGATTGCGGTCGGCCCTGCCGGCGGCGGCACCATCCCGTTCCTGAATCAGGTACTTGGCCTCTATGGCATGACCATTGAAGACATCACGCCAAGCTTCCTGTCCTATGGTGACGGGTTCAGCCAGCTGGCCGACGGTAATGTCGATGCCGCTTTTGCCCTCAGCGGCTATCCGGCAGGTGCTGTCATGCAGGCACAGGCAAACAAGTCACTGAAATTCATTGCTCTGCCTGCTGACAAGATGGCGGAAGCCCTGAAGAAATATCCGAACTATAACGAAGTCATCGTACCAAAGGATGTTTATAACACCGCCGCAGACGGCGTGGTGCTGGGTGTCAACAACGTGCTGATTGTCGATGCCGGAATGGATGAGGAAAAGGTCTTCCAGATCACTCAGGCGATCTACGGGAACATGGAAGAGTTCGCCGCTAACAATGCCATCGCCCGCCAGATCGTGCCGGAAAACTCGCTGAAACTGCGTATCCCCCTGCATCCCGGTGCAGAACGGTATTTCCGGAAATAGGGCGGTCCTGAAAATGTATCGGGAAAACGGGCCAGTGACTCTGATCACTGGCCCGTCCCTGTCATGACAGACATCCTGAAACCTGATTTGCGCAGCCGTATCATTGCGGTCATGGCCTTCGTCATCGGCAGCTTTCATCTGCTGAATGTCTCCGGACTGCTCGTCCTGTCGACCCGCGATATCCGGATCTTTCACCTGCTGATGATGCTGGGGCTGATCTTTCTGATGCGCCCGACTTTCCGGCGGTCAGAGCACAGCTTTGCGGACCGTGCCGTCAGCCTGGTCCTTGCGGTAATCTCCATCGTCAGCGGCCTGTACATGCTGAGCCGCTGGCAGGATATCGCCATGAGCGGTGGAGAAACCGAATGGCTGGATACATGGTCCGGCATTCTGATCCTGTTCCTGATTCTGGAGGCCGCCCGGCGCGGTGTCGGGCTGATGCTTTCCTGCATCTGCCTGATCTTCTTTACCTATCCGTTCTACAGCAGCTACCTGCCCGGCGTTTTCTATGGCCGCGGCTACGGCCTTGAACGAATGGCCGAGTTCCTGACCACCACATCACAGGGTATCTATGGTGTCCCCATCGGGGTCTCGTCGAGCTACATCATCCTGTTCGCCATCTATGGTGCGTTTCTCAGCGAATTCGGTGCCGGGGAGTTCTTTTTCAAACTCGCCCAGCGGCTGACCCAGGGCATGCGCGCCGCCGGGGCAAAGACAGCCGTCATCTTCTCCACCCTGCTTGGCATGATCTCCGGTTCTGCTGCCGGTAATGTGGCCGTCACCGGCACACTGACGATCCCGATGATGAAGCGTGAAGGCTATCAGCCGCATCAGGCCGGTGCCATTGAAGCCGTCGTGTCGACCGGCGGGCAGCTGATGCCACCGGTGATGGGCGCCGCCGCCTTCATCATGGCTGAAATCATCGGCACGCCCTACACCAGCATCATGCAGGCCGCCCTGATACCGGCTTTGCTGTTCTTTGCCTCGGTCTTCTTCGTGGTCCATCTGCAGGCAACAAAGGTCAATCTGTCCCCTCTGCCCCCGCCGGAAAATGATGACGAAGCAACATGGATGATCCTGCTGAAAGGCAGCCGTTTTATCCTCTCCTTCGCAATCCTGATTGCGATGATGCTGAACGGCTATTCACCCTTCAAGGCGTCGTTCATCTCGATTCTGGTGCTGTTTGTCAGTCACATCATCTGGACGCGGCGGATCAATGCAGACCTGTTCATCCGGGCCGCCCGGGCAATCAGTGACGGGGCGAAAAGTGTCGTACCGATAGCCATTGCCTGCGCCGCGGCCGGTATCATTGCGGGAACGCTCGGCATCACTGGTCTGGGATCAAAGATTTCCGGACTGATTATCACCGCATCCGGCGGCATCGCCTTTTTCGCGCTGCTGCTGACCATGGTAACGGCAATCATTCTGGGCATGGGGCTGCCAACCACAGCGGCCTATCTGATCCTGGCAACCGTTGTCGCACCTGCGCTTGCCGATCTGGGTGTCCCCCTGCTGACCGCACATATGTTCGTTTTCTTCTATGGCTGCGTTTCCACCATAACCCCTCCGGTCGCACTGGCCTCCTATGTCGCGGCAGGCATTGCCAATGCCGACATCAACAAGGTCGGCTGGACCGCCTTCAGCTATGGCATCACCTGCTATGTGCTGCCTTTCATGTTCTTCTTCGGCCCGGCCCTGATGATGGACGGTCCCTGGATGGATATTGCACAGGCGGCTGTCACCGGGCTCGCCGGGGTGGTCTGCCTTGCAGCCTTTGTCATCGGCTATCTGGACCGCCCGCTGACCATGCCACTGCGGGGCCTGTTACTGATTGCGGGGCTTTCCCTGCTGGCACAGGGCTGGATATCAGACCTTGCCGGACTGACGCTGGCCGTCACCGTGATCATCATTGGCCGGATGCGCAGCAGGCATTCAGCTTCACTTAACACCGACTGAGAACAGAGACAGAAGAGGAGATTCCGGATGGGCCGAAAAATAAGACGGGTTGTCACCGGACATGATGAAAATGGCGTGGCAAAGGTGATCATGGATGGCGAGGCAACCGCCATTCTGCAACGCCCCAACCGGCCGGGCGTCACACTGACCAATCTGTGGAAGGCCGACCGCACACCGGCAGACATGGAACTGCATAACGACCCGGTTGAAGGCCCGCTGATCCTGCATCCCCCGAAGAACGGATCCGTCTTCCGGATCGTGCAGTTTGACCCGGAAGACCCGGAAGTGCTGGCAAAGCTCGACGGCAAGGCGGCCTTTGCCGAAATGGGTGCCGGTGCCAATGTCGTGGAAGGTGCCCGCCATCCCTTCATGCACCGGACCGATTCCGTCGATTACGCGGTTATCCTGACCGGTGAAATCTACATGATGATGGATGAGGATGAAGTGCTGCTGAAAGCCGGTGATACCGTGGTCCAGCAGGGCACCAACCATGCCTGGTCAAACCGAGGCACGGAACCCTGCCAGATCGCCTTCATTCTGGTTGATGCGGTAAAACGCTGACGCTCCCTTCTTCGCTGACCACAGATCACGTCCCGGGACCGGGTGTTATCGGTTATCCGGCATCCTTCATTGTGATGATGAAAGGCGCGTCGAACTCGTATTCCTCCAGGTTATTACCATCACCGATCCTGTCGATGACGGCGAACAGCCCCGGTTCTGCCAGCGGGGTCAGTACGCCATGCCAGGTATTGCGGGCATAATTGACCCCCTGTCCGGGGCTGGTCATGAAAGCGACCGGTTGTCCCGGTCTGCCATTGTTATCCGGTGCAACGATGACAAGGAACGCATCCCCCGTCATCGGAATGAAAGCCTGACTGCCAAGCGGATGACGCTCCATCATGTCCAGCTGATAGGGCAAACTGCGGGTCTCGGACTTGAACAGGCTGATGCCCGCTCTCCCCTCTCCCACTTCCGGGGCCACCAGATCGTGATACCGGCCGCATAACCCCCGGTTGATGATGAAATCCGGCTCACCCGACAGCTCGATGACATCACCGAACGGTGCGAACGCCGCAGCAGTCAGTGGCTGGACGAGAATGTTCCGTGTCATGCAATGGTTCCAAAAAGCCGCAGCCGGCTGATACCGCCATCCGGATAGATATTCATCCTGACATGGGTAACCGGCCCCAGTGACCGGATATCATCTGCCGGTATGACATGCTCTGTCATCGGTGACAGCTTGCGCCGTTCCATCAGTTCATCCCAGAACATCGCCGAGGTAATCACCGACCTGTTGAGGTCTCCCCCGAAGTCGCTGAGATCAGCCGCCTGCAATGAGCAGCTCTCAGGGTAATTGCCTTTGTAGAAGCCGGTATCGATCACCGCATGTCTGATGACGCCACGTGTGCCCAGAGCCAGAACAATCCAGTCAAATCCCGGTTCACGTCGTCTCCGGGTCTCCCAGCCATCGCCCATATTGAGCCCGCGGCCCGGTGCCAGCAGGCGATGGTACGAACCGTAATGTGCATCGGAAAACCCGAGGATACGCCCCCCGTTCAGCGAGGAGACAAGATCAATCTCGCACCCCTTTGCCGCCGCCGTGTCGATCTGCGGCGTGCCATAGACACGCAGACGGGCGACACCGCCATCCGGATAGATATGCAGGCGCAGATGGGTCCAGACCTCGTCGCTGTTGCAGTCGAAGTAATGATGCGCGCTGGCCCCGAGCTCACGGGTCGGGAGAATTTCAACCCAGGCCGCATCATCAGCCGGATCCTCGACGGAATTGATCGCCTCGATCCGGCAGGCCGGTGCGTAATTGCCGGTAAAGTGCGAGGTATCGACATCAAACCCGGCAATCCGTCCGCCTGTGGCAAGCGCAACAACAGCCACATCATGCCCGCCATTGCGACGGCGAATGGTTTCCCAGCCGTCCATCCACTTGCCGTTATCGTCATACTCATCCGGCAGAAAGACAGCGTCGGAATCCTGCAGCATACGTTCCAGCGGGGCAAAGAACTCATCTGTCGCCCGGATCGCACGCGCCCCCAGCCCGGCAGAGGCCAGGTTGATACTGTTATGAACAAAGGCGGGAGTGGCTGTATCTGTCGGTGTCATCTCTGGTCCTGTTCTCAATCGGGTAAAATGTCGCGCAGACGAAGCAGCGTTATGCGCTCCACCTGCCGGCAGGCTTCGGAAAATTCACTGTCATAGTCATGGTCGATACGGCGATGGAAGGCGTCGAGGATCGCGTCCTTTGTCAGCCCCTTCACCGCGATGATGAACGGAAAGCCGAATTTTTCCACATAGGTCGCATTCAGTTTCTGGAAGGTTGCCCGTTCCTCATCTGTCAGGGCATCAAGCCCGGCAGATGCCTGTTCGCTGGAGGACTGTTCCGTCAGCCGTTTCGCCTGTGCAAGTTTGCCCGCCAGATCAGGATGCGCGTTCAGCAACGCCAGCTTTTCATCCTTACCGGCTGACCGGAAGCAGCGTTTCAGGGCGCTGTGCAAACCGGTCGCCGTATCATGCGCGGGTCCACGTTCCAGCTTCCAGGCGCGTTCGGCAACCCAGGGGGAATGTTCGAATATGCCACCGAACTTTGCGACAAACTCTGCTTCCGACAGATCGCCGGGGCGAATCCGGTTTTCCTGAAACGGATGGATTTTCTGCCAGTGCCGGGCAATGTCGAGGCGTGTCGCAAACCAGACCGCCTCATGACTGCGGGCATATTCCAGAAAGCGTCGTATAGCCATGATACGGCCCGGCCTGCCGATCAGGCGACAATGCAGACCAACCGACATCATCTTTGCCGAACCGGCGGCGCCTTCGCTGTATAATGCGTCGAAACTGTCTTTCAGATAGTTGAAAAACTGCTCTCCGGCATTGAACCCCTGCGGCGTCGCAAACCGCATGTCATTGGCATCAAGGGTATAGGGCACGACAAGCTGCGCGCCTCCGTCTGCTTTACGGTGCCAGTAGGGCAGGTCATCCGCGTAACTGTCGGCGACATAATCAAACCCGCCTTCCGCCGCCACCAGATCTACCGTATTGACGGAGCAGCGTCCGGTATACCATCCGCGTGGCCGCTCGCCGCAAACCTCCGTATGCAGGCGGATCGCCTCCAGCATATCAGCCCGTTCTGCTTCCGGGGAATAATCCCGGTACTCAATCCACTTGAGGCCATGGCTGGCAATTTCCCAGCCAGCCGACTGCATAGCCTCAACCTGCCGGGGTGAACGGGCCAGCGCCGTGGCGACACCATAGACAGTCACCGGGATATCAAGTTCCGTGAACAGCCGGTGCAGGCGCCAGAAACCGGCGCGGGCACCATATTCATAGATCGATTCCATATTCCAGTGGCGCTGACCGGGCCAGGCCGCCGCGCCGACGATCTCTGACAGGAAGGCTTCCGAAGCCGCATCTCCATGCAGGATGTTGTTTTCACCGCCCTCCTCGTAATTCAGGACAATCTGCACGGCAATGCGGGCACCACCCGGCCATTGCGGGTCGGGGGTCACGGCACCATAGCCATTCATGTCACGGGGATAACCAGTCATCCGGTTCGCTTCATCCATCTGTTGTCTGTTCCATCCATTACCAGATCAAAGTAATTCCGGCTATTTTCAAAAAAAACAGTGAAAGATTTTTCTGCGAGAACTGTTTCCAATCATACCGGTCTGGCTCATCATGCTTCCGGCAATTCCGAGAGGTCATCAAGCGATGAATAAAGGCTTCCTGACAACCCATGTTCTTGATACGGCACGCGGCCTGCCCGCCGCCGGGCTGGAAATTGCGCTGTACCGGATCGAGCAGAGCCAGAAAATACTGATCCGGACAGCCATCACCAACGCAGACGGTCGTACCGACAGCCCGATCCTGCCGAAGGAAGAATTCCAGACCGGCAGTTACGAACTGGTTTTCCGGGCCGGGGCCTATCTGGACAACCACGCGGAGGGACTGGCCGAGCCGAAGTTTCTGAATGACATTCCGGTCCGGTTCGGCATTTCCGATCCTGAATCGCATTATCATGTGCCACTGTTGCTCTCGCCGTTCGGCTATTCAACCTACCGGGGCAGCTGAACCACCGGCACGGGGACAGGGGCCAGAAAACGGCGTCCGGCACCAGGGGTAGCCGCCGGTATGACACCCGGCCAAATCATCTGGACGGACAGGCGAACTGTGGTGAGATCACCCATTCAGACACCTTTGCGCCAGGCCCCGAAACCATTCCGGTATCACAGATTTTATTTGAAAGTCCTTGCTGATTATCAAGGTAGCCGGGGCAATCAAATCTGCTAATCTTGCCCGCATCGGCAAGGGGAGATTGCGATGATAGAGACAATCATGGTCATGGACTGGCTGGAATTCGCCGCGCGATGGCTGCATGTCATTACGGCAATCGCCTGGATCGGATCCAGCTTTTACTTCATCGCCCTTGATCTGGGTTTACGGAAATCTCCCGACCTGCCGCCGGGTGTCAGTGGCGAGGAATGGCAGGTACATGGCGGCGGTTTCTACCATATCCGAAAGTACATGGTCGCCCCGGAGGCCCTGCCGGAACATCTGATCTGGTTCAAGTGGGAAAGTTACTGGACATGGATGTCCGGGTTTATCCTGCTCTGTCTGGTCTACTATGCCGGCGCCGACCTTTATCTGGTCGACCCCAACGTCCTTGATATTCCGCCCTATGCGGGGATTGCGATTTCACTTGGTATCATCGTGCTGGGCTGGTTCGGCTATGACCTGCTGTGCCGCAGCAGGCTGGGCGATAATGCAACCCTGCTGATGATCGTGCTTTATGCCATCATCGTGCTACTGGCCTGGGGGTTCACCCATGTCTTTACAGGCCGCGCGGCCCTGCTGCATCTGGGGATCATCACGGCGACCGTCATGTCCGCCAATGTGTTCATCGTCATCATCCCGAACCAGAAGATCGTCGTCGCCGACCTGAAAGCCGGCCGCACACCGGACGCAAAATATGGCAAGACCGCCAAGCTGCGGTCGACCCACAATAACTACCTGACCCTGCCCGTCATCTTCCTGATGCTGTCGAACCACTACCCCCTTGCCTTTGCCAGTGACTACAACTGGATCATTGCCAGCCTGGTCTTCCTGATGGGCGTCACGATCCGCCATTTCTTCAACACCCGTCATGCCGGTGGTGCGACACCGGTCTGGACAATTCCGGCGACAGTCGCTGTCTTTGCAATCATCATTCTGCTGTCACTGGCACCGCTCTGGCTGAACCCGGACGGGCCTGACGAAGCGGCAGAGCGTCCGCTAACCGAACAGCAGCAGCAACTGGCTTCAGCCGCCGGGTTTGAGGATGTCGTCATCACCGTGCAGGGACGCTGTTCCATGTGTCACGCGACGGAGCCCGGATGGGAAGGCATTGCCGTCGCGCCAAAGAATGTCCGGCTTGAAACCGAAAATGACATTCTGACCCATGCAAAGGCTATCTTCCTGCAGGCCGGTGTCACCCACGCGATGCCGCCTGCGAATGTTTCCTACATGGAGCCGGAGGAACGGCAACTGATCGTCAGCTGGTACAAAAACAACGGCCTGTAACCAGACCCCGGCCACGATCGCAAACCAGTACTGACGACAGAAATTACGTCAGGTGGAAATTATCCTTCGGGATGCGCTTGCCCCTGCATGCTCCGGAATGCTTCAATTGTCCGAACATCATAAGGGAGACCAAGGTGACGACGATTTCCGGACGGCAAAAACTTCGTGCAATTCTGAGCGGTGACAAATGCGTTCACCCCGCACCCGTATTCGACCCGATGTCGATCCGCATGGCGGAAGATATCGGCTTCGAGATCGGTATGCTGGGTGGCTCCATCGCCTCCTATGTGATTCTCGGCGATCCCGATATCACCCTGATGACCCAGACCGAATTTGCCGAACAGTGTCGCCGGATCTGCCGGGCCAGCGATCTACCGCTCTGCGTCGATGCTGACCATGGCTATGGCAATGCGCTCAATGTCGCCCGGACCATCATCGAGATGGAGACGTCCGGCGTTGCCGGCCTGTCCATTGAGGACACCCTGCTGCCGGCACCCCATGCTTCGCTCCCGCTGGCAAAGCTGATTTCGATTGAGGAAATGACCGGCAAGCTGCGGGCCGCACTCGCCGCCCGCCGTGACCCGGAACTCTGCATCTTCGGGCGGACCCATGCGGGCCTGTGTGACGGGCCGGAACTTGCCGAGCGGCTGAAGGCAATGGAAGCCTGTGGCGTTGATGCGCTCTTCATCGTTGGTTTCAAGTCACGCGAACAACTTCAGGCAGCCACGGCGGCAACCAGCCTGCCCCTTGTTCTGGGTGGCGCGCCTGCGGATCTCAAGGATCTCGAAGGTCTGGCTTCAGAAGGCGTGCGCATCTGCCTGCAGGGTCATCCGACCTGGAAAGCCGCCGTCGAGGGCATCTACAAGACGCTGGTGAAAATGCGCACAGGCACTGATGTCGCCGACGTGCAGCCCCCTGCCGACATTCTGGAACGCTACAGCCGGAGCGCCTTCTATGATGCGGGCAAGGCCGATTATCTCGGCTACGGCGGTAAATAGAATGTCCCGCTCTGTCTTCCGTCCGGTGACGGTACTGGCCAGCGCCTTTGTGCTGGCCAGTCTGGTCGTTACAACGACGTTCAGCCCCGTCCGGGCTGCCAGTCCGGAGGAAATAGAGCGGGTCTCCAAACATTTTGAGAAGGTCGCCCTGTTCCTTGAGGCCTCCGGCAAGGAGGCCCCGCTGTCACGCTGGGAACGTCAGCCGGTGATCAACGTTGTCGGCGGAAAAGCACATTTCAAGGAACTCGCCGCACTGCTGAATGATCTCGGCAAGATGACCGGACTTGGCTTCACGACACAAAAGCTGAGCAAACGAAAAGCAACCTTCCGGATCTATTTCATGAGCACTGCAGAGATCCGGGAAAAGACACCCTTCAAGCGGGCAAACTGCGCCTTTGGTGTCGGTCGCAAATCGAATGGCGAGATTGCTTTTGCTGATGTCTATATCTCAACAGATACGGTCGAGAAGACACGGCACTGCATCTATCAGGAGGTCACCCAGGCACTCGGCTTGCGAAATGATTCGACCATCGTCGAGGAAAGCATCTTCAACGACCAGATCGTCCGGCATTCCCTGACCGAAACTGACCGGATTCTGATCCGGACATTGTATGATAAACGGCTGAAACCGGGAATGGACCGGCGGACGGCCATGCCAATTGCACTTGGCATCATTGCCCAGCAAATGCGCTGAACGGCACGTGCCTCACTGTCAGAAGCAGTGCGGCAGCCCCGTGACAATCGTGGAGACATAATACGCCTCTCCCTGACTGGCCCAGAGGCTTGCGCCGAAGGCCACCAGAAAAGTTGACGCCATGAAGGCGGCTGCAATGAGTGCGGTCCGTTTCATGGCGTCAATATAGTCCTGTCTTTATCCGAAGTCGACTGTCAGCTGCGTTCCAGTACCTTGCGAATTTTCACAAGCGCATCTTCCTGACTGGCACCGTAGGCAATGGTGCCGGCGAAATCTCCCTGACTGTCCAGTATGTAAACACCGGCTGTATGGTCCATCGTGTAGTCACCACCTTCCAGCGGGACTTTCGAAAAATAGACCTTATAGCCGCGCAGCATGTTCTTCAGCGCCTCCGGTTCACCAGTGACACCGATAATGCGGTCCGAGAACGACGTGATGTAATTGCTCATCACTTCGGCCGTATCGCGCTCCGGATCAACGGTAACAAAGACCATATTGACCCGGTCGGCATCAGCCCCCAGTTCATCCGCCCAGCCGGTCATATCGGTCAGGGTTGTCGGGCAGACATCAGGGCAGAAGGTAAAGCCGAAATAAACCAGCGACAGCTTGCCGGTAAACAGCGTTTCATCAACCGGCTCGCCATTATGACGGACCAGACTGAACGGTACGCCGAACTTGCCGGCCTGCGATATCTGCTGGCCCGGAGCCGTGCCCTGTTCGAAGGCCCGGAAGGCAAGTACGCCCAGTCCGATCCCGACAACACCACACAGCCCCCAGAGGACATACCGCAGAACCTTCATGCCGCTCATCAGTGCGTTCCGTGTTTCATGTGATTATCCTTTTTCTGCACCGGGAAAGTAACATCTACCGGTCCCGCTTTTTCAAAGTTCAGGCGAACCGTCACGTCAGCGCCTTCCTTTACCTGACCTGTCAGTCCCATGAACATGATATGTTCAGCCCCCTGCTTCAGTGCAACCTCACCCCCTGCCGGAATTTCAAGGCCGTCTTCCAGCTGGCGCATCCGCATCACGCCGCCATCCATGGTCATGGTGTGAACTTCGGTCTTGCGGGCAATGCTGCTTTCAACCGAAACCAGCCGGTCTGCGGTTTTGCCCATATTGCGAATAATCAGATAGCCGGCTGAGGTCGGGGCTTTCTCCGGCGTGGCACGCACCCACTGATGCATCATCATCAGGTCGCCATGTTTGAGTTCGTGAGCCGATCCGGCAACGGAGGAAAACAGCACGAGGATGGCCGCAACCGCGACCTGTTTGATAAGAGTGTTCATTTCGTCATTCCCTGAGAAGCGCCACGGTGGGCGCAATTGATCAATATCTGTGAAGTCTGTGATCGTCAGGAATGACCGGGCGGGCCGCGTCCGAATGCATCAAAGGGGTTCAGCCCGGCAGAGCCGAAGGACTCTGCACAGGGACGTAGTGGCTGGCCGGAGACCCGTTGCCCCGGTTCATCATAAGAAACAGCACCCAGAACCAGCATACCGGGGCCACTGAGACTGGCGCAACCGACCGCACCGGGACAATGCCCGAGATGGATGTTTGTCTCACCCTCCGGTTCACCATTGCCGTAGCAGATCTCGACAGAGCCGCTGGCCACCGCTGCGACAGGCACAATCCATTGCAATGAAAACAACAGAACGGCGAGAACAGCAAAGGAATGCCGTTCCCGGCGCAGCCGGGCAAAAAAGGACGGTGATGAAACTCGCAGGCTCATGACCGCTAATTACCACCGGCAATCCGCAGCGTCATCCATTATCGGTAGCGGCTAAAGGTCAACCGGGTTTACGGGCCTCGACATAAACCGACTGGTCGCTCCGTTCCTGAAGGTCCAGAGTCCCCGGATCACCGATCATTGTCTGACCGGGCGGCTGGATGACAGCCCCGGCAAAACCGTTCCGCTCAACCAGCGCCTTCAGCGAGTTACCGTCATACATCCACTGGTGATGACGGTAACCGGAGAACAGCAGCCGCAGCCTGTCCTTCAGGGATGACAGGGGCGGGGCCGCCACCAGCAGACCGTCCATGAACGCATCTGCATCCCCGTCCCGGCGATAGGCATCAACCGCCATCGCCAGATCAGGCAGTGCCAGACGGATAATTCCGCCCGGCTGCAAAACCCGTAATGCCTCCCTGAGAAAACCTGCCGCTTCCCTCTGGCTCAGATGCTCCAGCATATGTGAGCTGTAGATCACCTCCACCGAGCCATCAGCCAGCGGAATGCGGCGCACCGCATTTGCATAAATCACCTGATGCCGGGCACAGAATTCAATATAGGAACGCTGGGCCGGTGAGATGATTCCAATTCCGCCCAGCATCTTCCAGACCGCCGGGAAAGCAGCCAGCCTGACGCTGGGGGAATTATCAAAATTCAGCCATCCCTCGGTCAGGGTCATTCCGCAACCGACATTTATCCGATATTTGCTCAACGCCACTCACCGCCTCTGTCTTTGGCAAACTGGTAGACCATCCGCATGGCGGTCGCAAACCGGACAGGCAAAGCCGTACCGGAAGTTACTCGCCGGCACAGGCTATCTGATCGCCATCGCCTGATAATGGCCGGGCAAAAACATCAATTGCCTCACCCGTTTCCAGCAGCGATTTCAGGCTCGACAGCACCCGTGGCCAGCCCTGACTGATACCCGCCGCCATCTCGCTGCCTGTCTGCAACTCGTCATGGATGACGGTCAGCCGGACCATATCTTCAAACGGCTCGATCTCGAAGGTCACCCGGCTGTGGCTGGAACGGTCTTCGTAATCAGAGGCACCTGCCCAGGTGATAACCAGACGTGTCGGCCGTGTGCATTCAACCACATCCCCGATCAGCCGGACCTTGCGCTCGTCATTACTGCGCACATGCTCCCATCTTGAGCCGGGTTTCCAGTCCGAGACATTCTCATGCTGCCAGTATTGCCGGGCAATCTCCGGCTTCGTGATCGCCTCGAACACCTTTTCAGCTGTGGACCGGATATAAGTGACATAAACGAATTCAGTTGTTGATTTGCTCATTGTCCATCTCCCTCAAGTTCTGTTTTCAGGTCGTGCAACAGACTGAGCCGTTGCCGCTCAAACTTCCTCACCCACCGCTCATAAACTTCATGCAGCGGCACCGGATTGATGAAATGCAGCTTCTCCCGGCCACGCCGGACCGTACTCACCAGATTGGCTGCCTCCAGAATACCGAGATGCTGGGTTGCCGACTGCCGGGCCATATCAAGGTGGTTACACAACTCCCCCAGCGTCTGCCCGTTCCGCTCACAGAGCAGGTCCAGCAGCTTCCGCCGGCTGGGATCCCCCAGCGCCCTGAACACCTTGTCCGCATCCATTCCATATCTCGCTTTGTTGGATGACAATATGCAGGCATTTACCTGCATGTAAAGTCAAAGGATTGAATCAGACCTCCATCCTGAGTTTTAAGAGGCTGTTATCAGTTCTGACCCTGCATCAGAATTTCCCGCATACAGGCTTCTTTCGGGTGCATCCCGTCATAGAATCCCTCTGCCGGGCAACCGGCTCTGACCGCATCATAAGAGCCGAGAACAGGAACAGACAGGTCATCCGCCAGTTCCCGGAACCGCTCTTCAATCTCCAGAAACAACGGCTTTTCTGTCCGCATCACTGCAATCATCTCCGGATGATAGGGAGGCAGGACCAGAAACACCTCGATATCCTGCTGCTTCAGGAACCGGATCAGATCACTGTAGTCCCGGATTGCCGCGTCCGAGGGCCTGTAGGTCGCCATGGCATAATTCAGCAGTGCGGGAAACCCGCTTTTAATCTCCTGCTCTGTCCGGGCGATATCCAGTTCGCTGTTAACGTGGAATCCGTCATAGACCTTTTTCGGCTGTGCCTCGACCCTGCCCGTCTCCGCCCGGAAGGCGGACCGGTTAACGGACCGGAATAACCGTTCGGCAAACCCTGCATCCACCGGGTCATACTGATCCGACCGTGGAGGATATTCGGCAGGCTGCGCGGTCTGCACTGCCCTGCTTATCTGATCCTGCCAATAGGCATAAAGTCCCTCGACAGATTTCCATCTCAGTTGTCCGGACGCTGCGTTGAACAGCCAGGGGTCAGCACCAAGATAGACGGTCCGGATATCGAACTTTGCCGTCGCCTCACCAACCAGTGCCACATAATCTTCAACCGATGCACCGCTGACGCTCAGATTGAGAACCTTTCCGTCCAGTGTCTGACTGCCGATCTGCATCATCCGGGAGGACCCCATGACAACAATCTCCGGCTGCCGTGTTTCATACCGGAACCGGCTTTCCATGAAGCGCCGCTCGTCGAGGTTCCCGAAATAGACATAGTCATATTTCGCCAGATCTTTCGCCAGCCAGTCCTCATATCCACTGGTGGTCATGCGGGTGAAGGCACCACAAAGACCGACCGCCAGCAGCGCCACAAAGCTGACGGACAGCAGGCGTTTCACAGACAGGAAGTCCCGTCTTCTGAAAGGTGTTTCAACCAGCTTCCATGTGATGAAAGACAGAACGGCAGAAGCCAGGATCAGCAGCACAGCTGCCGTCACATCAATGACGGTCGTCCCCTGCATATGCCGGTAGAAGGCAAAGAGCGGCTGGTGCCAGAGATACAGGCTGTAAGATATCAGCCCCGGACCGACCAGCAACGGATTGGCCAGCAACCGGCCGGTGAACGTGTCACCGGTGCCATAAAGGATAATCAGAAAAGCCCCGACGGTGGGCAACAGAGCAGCAAGACCGGGAAACGCCGTCTGCGAATCATAGATCACGACCGACAGCAATATGGCGGCAAGGCCAAGCGCTGCGAGAGCCTGTTGAAGAACGCTCCCCGTGCCACCATTCCGCTGTTTCATCAGTATCAGGGCGGCGATCCCGCCAAGCAGCAATTCCCATCCGCGGGTCGGCAACAGGAAAAAGGCACCACTGACAATTCTGGGATGTGTCTGAAAACTTACCGCCCAGACCGCGACGGCCAGACTGATGACGACCAGAGCAGCAAAAACCGGTGCAAACTTTGTCACGCCCACCCGGCTGAGCAACATCAGGGCGACCGGGAAGATCACATAATACTGCTCTTCAACCGCAAGGCTCCATGTATGGATCAGAGGCATCAGTTCAGATGCTTCTTCAAAATATCCCTTACCGAGCCAGAACAGAATATTCGACGTAAAGGTCGCCACGCCGATGGTACTGGTGGCCAGGCTTTTCACCGCAATCGGATTGAGAAAGATCCAGCCGAAAGCCAGAGAGACCAGCGTCACCAGTATCAGTGCCGGCAGAATCCGGCGCGCCCGTCGTTCATAGAAGCGGACAAGGCTGAACCTGTCCTCTGCCATTTCCGTCAGGATGATCGTCGTTATCAGATATCCGCTGATGACGAAGAACACGTCGACGCCGACATACCCGCCGCTGAACGCCCCGAACCCGGCATGGAACAGAATGACCGGAACAACCGCAAGGGCCCGTAACCCGTCTATCTCCGGACGATACTTCAAAACAACAACCCTTACCGCGGAACCCGACCGTCAGACGTTCAGACCGTCCTCATTCCCACTCAATCGTGCCCGGTGGCTTCGACGTTACGTCATAGACCACCCGGTTGATACCGCGGACTTCGTTGATGATACGGTTGGCGGTGCGACCGAGGAATTCATGGTCGAAGTGATAGTAATCCGCCGTCATGCCATCGGTTGAGGTTACAGCGCGCAGGGCGCAGGCGAAGTCGTAGGTACGGGCATCGCCCATGACGCCCACGGTCTGTACCGGCAACAGCACGGCAAATGCCTGCCAGATCGCATCATACAGACCCGCATTGCGGATTTCCTCGATATAGATGGCATCGGCCTTGCGGAGAATGTCGCAGCGTTCTGCCGAGACGGGGCCGGGAATGCGGATCGCGAGGCCCGGGCCGGGGAACGGGTGCCGGCCAACAATGGTCTCGGGAATGCCAAGTTCACGACCAAGGTCACGGACCTCATCCTTGAACAGTTCCCGCAGCGGCTCGACCAGCTGCATATTCATGCGTTCCGGCAGGCCACCCACATTGTGATGGCTTTTGATGGTGACGCTGGGGCCGCCGGTGAAACTGACGCTCTCGATGACATCCGGATAAAGCGTGCCCTGTGCGAGGAAGTCCGCGCCGCCAATCTTCTCCGCTTCCATCTCGAAGACTTCGATGAAATCACGACCAATGATCTTGCGCTTCTGTTCCGGGTCAGAAACCCCGGCCAGGTCGCCAAGGAACCGCTCTGACGCGTCAGAATGCACCAGCGGAATATTGTACTGGTCGCGGAACACCCGGACCACTTCCTCCGCCTCGTTCAGACGCAACAGGCCGTGATCGACAAAGATGCAGGTCAGCTGGTCGCCGATGGCTTCGTGGATCAGCACGGCGGCAACCGAGGAATCCACACCACCGGACAGACCGCAGATCACCTTGCCATCACCAACCTGTGCCCGGATCTTGGCTATTTCCTGTTCTCGGAAAGCCGCCATCGTCCAGTCGCCGCTACAGCCCGCAACCTTATGAATGAAATTGTGGATCAGTTCCTTGCCATGCGGGGTATGCACCACCTCCGGATGGAACTGCACCGCATAGATGCGCTTCTCATCATTGGCAATCGCGGCATAGGGGGCGCTGTCTGTCCGGGCGACAACCTTGAAGCCTTCCGGGATGGCATCAATGCGGTCACCATGGCTCATCCAGACCTGTTCGCGTCCGCCAACGCTCCAGACATCCTGGAACAGCGCACAGTCATCGACGATGTCAACGAAGGCGCGGCCAAATTCCTGATGGTCTGACGGGGTAACCGCACCGCCAAGCTGGGCGCAGATGGTCTGCTCACCATAACAGATACCAAGCAGCGGCAATCCCGTATCAAACACCGCCTGCGGTGCACGGGGGGTATCGATCTGGGTGACCGATGCCGGCCCGCCAGACAGGATGATCGCCTTCGGATCAAAATCCGCAATGCTCTCAGCCGTCACCTTGTTGAAAGGGTGAATTTCACAATAGACCCCACCCTCGCGGACGCGGCGCGCGATGAGCTGGGTAACCTGGCTCCCGAAGTCCAGGATGAGAACCTTATCCGTCATGACCGGGTTAGACGCGAAGCGGAGGAATTGGTCAAGTGGCAGAGCATGGGCAGGCTACTCCTTTGTCATGAATAAGTGGGGAGATATGGGGGCAAGCACCATCCTCCGGGATGCAGCCTTGCCGCTCCCCGAAGGATAAAAATGGTGATCTGGAGTCGTGATTATTGCGGCAGGGCTGTTTGCTGTGGCTCGATGCGAAACCACATCAGCCATCAGCACGCCTCATCACGGAGATGAAAAAACCGTCCGTCCCGGTTGTCGCCGGGCTGAGGGTGACTTCCCCCTGCTGAGACGGCAAAGCGGACAGACCCAGCTCGCCCAGTTCCGGGCCAAGATCGTGACTGGTGAAACCGGGCTGACGATCACGAAAAGCCGCAGATTGCGCCTCGTTCTCATCACGAAGCAGCGAGCAGGTCACATAAACCAGCTTGCCGCCGGGCTTTACCAGTGTCGCGGCCCGGTCCAGAATCTCTTTCTGAAGGTCGAGATACCCCTGCAGACGCTCTTCCGTCAGCAGCCAGCGGGCGTCCGGGCTGCGACGCCAGGCACCAACCCCGGAACAGGGGGCATCAACCAGCACCACATCGGCCTTGCCTGCATGTTCAGTCAGCCAGGGGTCATCGTCACCGGACAAAGCGCGATAGCCCAGCATCTCCGTAATACCCGCCGCATCGGCACGGACCTGCAATTCTGCAAGGCGACGCCCGTCCGTATCACAGGCAATCAGGTCGCCCCGGCCTTTCATTGCAGCAGCCAGCGCCAGCGTCTTGCCGCCGGCACCTGCACAGAAGTCGATAACCTTCATTTTTGGCTTCACGCCACAGAGCAGCGCCGCCAGTTGCGACCCCTCATCCTGAACCTCGACCCGGCCCTCCTTGTAGGAAGGGTAATTGCCGAGCGTCAGGCGACGGGACAGACGGATACCGATGGGTGAGTAAGCTGTGGCTTCAGCTTCAATATCGGCGGCCCGCAGGGCTGCAAGCTCCGTATCCCGGTCTGACTTCAGGCTGTTTGCCCGCAGATCCACCGGTGCTTCGGCATTCAGCCCCTGCATTTCAGCAATCAGGTTGTCACCAAAGGACTGTTGTAACAGGGGATACAGCCAGTCCGGTATTTCGAGACGAACCGGAACCGGCTGATCTGCATCTCCGTGGAAGTGAGCCAGTTCCGCCACCATGTCCGGTTCCCGGCCATCAAGCGGCATCGGCGAATGCGCCGACCCGTCAAACAGCTCGGAAATCGATTCCGTGCCGGAGATCACCAGATAGGCCAGAACCAGTGCCCGCGGGGTCTCGTCAGCCCCGTACTGGCGCAAACGATGGACCAGCCGCGACCGGTGACGGATGACGCCATAAACCAGATCACGCACCGCCCGCCGGTCTTTCGAACCGATAAAACGCGAGCGCCGGAAAATGGTTGCCAGAACCTGATCTGCCGGGCGCAGACCCTCGAACATACCGTCCAGCAGGTCGATTGCCATCTGAACGCGGGCTGACGGGCGCATCGCCGCCGCTCCCCGGCCGCTCTACTTCCGTCCCCCGTAATTCGGTGCTTCCCGGGTGATGGTGACATCATGAACATGGCTTTCGGCCAGACCGGCATTGGTGATCTGAACGAATTCTGCCCGCTGATGGAATGACGGAATATCCGCGCTGCCGGTATAACCCATGGCTGCTTTCAGACCGCCGACAAGCTGATGGATGACGCCACCAATCGGCCCCTTGTAAGGCACCTGACCCTCGACGCCTTCCGGCACCAGCTTCAGGTTATCGTTGACCTCTTCCTGGAAGTAACGGTCAGCGGAACCACGGGCCATCGCACCGAGAGAGCCCATACCACGATAGGATTTGTAGGACCGCCCCTGATACAGGAACACCTCGCCCGGAGATTCGTCCGTTCCCGCGAACAGCGAGCCGATCATGACGCAGCTTGCGCCGGCCGCAATCGCCTTGGCGATGTCGCCAGAGAACTTGATGCCGCCGTCAGCGATAACCGGAATGCCGGATTTGCTGGCAACTTCGACCACATCCATCAGCGCCGTCAGCTGCGGCATTCCGACACCGGCAACCATACGGGTGGTGCAGATCGATCCCGGACCAATGCCAACCTTGATGCAGTCCGCACCGGCATCAATCAGAGCCCGCGCCGCCGCAGCCGTTGCCACATTAC
This sequence comes from Alphaproteobacteria bacterium HT1-32, assembly GCA_009649675.1. NCBI lineage: Bacteria > Pseudomonadati > Pseudomonadota > Alphaproteobacteria > Alphaproteobacteria bacterium HT1-32. Next base: position 474,087 of record WJPL01000001.1, read on the forward strand.
CGGCGACGACCTGGGTAAAGTTGGTCCGGCGCTTGACCGCATCAACCGCCGTGATAACGCCGCTGGAATGACCATGCGCGGTATCAATCACCACCACATCGACACCGGATTCGAGCAACAGTTCCGTCCGGCGAGACCCTTCCTCACCGACACCGGTTGCTGCCGCAACACGAAGTCGTCCCTGATCATCCTTGCAGGCGTTCGGGAACTGATGTGCCTTCTCGATATCCTTGACCGTCACGATACCGATACAGCGATAGGTATCGTCAACAACCAGCAGCTTTTCGATACGGAACTTGTGCAGCAGACGCTTTGCCTCGTCCCGGCTGACACCTTCGCGAACCGTGACGAGGTTTTCCTTCGTCATCAGTTGGCTGACCGGCTCATCCGGATTGGATGCAAACCGCACATCCCGGTTGGTCAGCACTCCGACCAGCTTGCCGGAACCACTTTCAACAACCGGCAGGCCGGAAATACGATTGGCCGACATCAGGTCAAGTGCCTGCTGCAGGGTGGCGTCGGGCGCGATGGTCAGGGGATTGACGACCATTCCGGCCTCAAATCTTTTGACCCGCCGGACCTCGGTCGCCTGTTCTTCCGGTGTCATGTTCTTGTGAATAACACCGATACCACCATGCTGTGCCATGGCGATGGCCAGCCGCGATTCGGTCACCGTATCCATCGCCGCCGAAATCAACGGAATGTTGAGCGCGATGTCTTTTGTGAACTGCGTTGCAGTCTTTGCCTGATTGGGAAGAACGCTCGATTCCTGGGGGACCAGAAGAACGTCGTCGAATGTGAGAGCCTGTTTGATTTGCATGCCGCCTCCAGAACGGAATTGGCGGCTGAATATATGCCGTCGCGCGTTAAAGCCAAGCGCTAGTCTTCATGTCAGGCTTTTTTACCGTAAAAACCCAGTGCCACCACATACATTTCCGTCGAATCCTGCCGGCTGGCACCCGGTTTGGAGTGTTTCACCGTCTTGAACTGCCGCTTCAGCCGGTCGAGCAAATCCTTTTCGGAACCACCCTGAAGCACTTTCGCCACATAGGCACCACCCGGCGACAGCACTTCCTCGGCAAAATCCAGCGCCGCCTCAGCCAGAGCCATGATCCGCAAATGATCGGTCATCTGATGTCCGGAAGACGAGGCTGCCATATCACTCATGACCAGATCGGCTTCGCCACCCAGAGCCTGCTTCAGGCGATCAGGTGTATCCGCAGCTTCCATGTCGCCGACCATCAGGGTAACACCAGCCAGCGGCTCGACCTCTTTCAGATCAATGCCGACGACCGCCCCTTCCGGACCGACCTTTTCTGCTGCAACCTGTGTCCAGCCACCCGGGGCGCAACCCAGATCAACAACCCGCAGGCCCTTGCGCAGCAGTTTGAAGGTTTCATCGAGTCCGGTGAGCTTGAAAGCCGCACGGGAGCGATATCCCTGCCGTTTTGCCTCAGCAACGAACGGATCGTTCAACTGGCGCTGCAGCCAGCGCGTCGATGATGGTTTGCGGCCACGGGCGGTCTTCACCCTTGTCGATTTACCACGTCCGCCACGCGAGGCCAGACGGGCACCGCCGCCGGGCTTACCTGCTGCCATTTGCGTGCTCCCGCATCATTTCCAGCAGAATGCCTTCCCGCAGACCGCGGTCGGCAACCCGCAGGGTCCCGATCGGCCAGGCCTTGCAGATTGCTTCCAGAATGGCACAACCCGGCATCACCAGATCTGCCCGGCTTTCACCGATGCAGGGATGTTCGGCGCGACGGCGCCATCCCATCTTCCCGAGTTCGCTACTGACATTCATTACTGCATCAAATCCGATCAACATGCCGTCAACACGACGGCGGTCATAGCGTGGCAGGTCCAGAAACACCCCGCCGATGGTCGTCATGGTGCCGGAAACGCCAATCATCTGGGCGTCACCCCGGGCCACGACGGCGCTGATATCATGCAGCAGGTCGAAAGGCTCGAGTTTCTCGCGGATCATCTGCCGGATTTCGCAATAAAGATTATCCGGCAGGTCGCCCGCACCATATTTTTCGGACAGGGTAACCACGCCATGCGGCACTGAAATGCTGTCAATCAGGCTCATCCCTTCAACCGGGTCGAGCCTGGCCCAGATCACCTCACTGGAGCCTCCGCCAATATCGAAGATCAGGGCATAGGGTGTGGAATCATCCAGCAGCGGTGCGCAGCCCAGCATGGCCAGGCGGCCTTCTTCCTCCGGCGAGATGATTTCCAGAAAAATACCGGTTTCCGATTTCACATCGAATACGAAATCGCAGCAGTTCTGCGCCTTGCGGCAGGCATGTGTCGCCACAGCCCGCAATTCCACATCTTCACGGCGTTTGCGTAATTTGGCTGAGCAGATCTTCAGTGCCCCGACGGTACGCTCCATTGCCTCATCGCTCAGCCTGCCCGTTGCCTGCAGCCCTTCACCAAGCCGGACAACCCGCGAGAAACTGTCAACGATATCGAGACCATCTTCACCGGGACCGGCAATCAGCATCCGGCAATTGTTGGTGCCCAGATCAATCGCGGCAAATGCCCGGTCAAATTCACGAAGCTGCGAGGCGCAGGGATGACGTTTCGCGGCATGGCTTGTACCATCCCGAGCCTCGTCTTTCACTTCGGAGCCAGCCACCACGACCGGACTGTTCCGCGTCTGCGAATGCTTTTGCACCTGTTATTCCCTTTTTCCCTCACAGGAGTCTGCCTGACAGACAGACCCGCTGCAAGAAGTCGCCTTTCAGATAGGCACGACAAGGGTCGTTTGGAACGCTTTAATCCGGAAATTACGATCTTTCATGATCCCCCGGTCGATTTTTCACTTGATCCATCGACCAGATAGCCTAGATACGGGTGCTTCCCTGCTGGGGGATAGTTTAGTGGTAAAACTCTCGGCTCTGACCCGGGCATCCCTGGTTCGAATCCAGGTCCCCCAGCCATTTTCTCCTGATAGTCATATCGTCAGCCCGCTGTGCGACAGAGCATTGCGCGAATGCGGGTTCAGTTCCGCCATTGAATGCCGGGGCTGCCGGGTTTCCCTGTAATTTCCAGATCACCAAGACTGATCCGCCTTGTGGTCCCCTCCTCGGAAAACCCAAGTGTCAGGCTGTAACTGCCTGCCGGCAGGGTGATCGTTGGCAAATACCACGGGGCCATGGTGCCGATATCATTGTACCGGCCACCGACAAACGGAATATGGCTGGCGGACAGACCCGTTACATTGCCGCTTCCGTCCCTGAACTCGACATAGGGCCGTTCCAGCTTGCGGGTTTTAAAGCCCGTATGACCACGAAGCTCGCGCCCGTCCAGTACGGGACGCAACCCGTCCGGACCCGGGACCAGTCCAAACCAGAGCGGGAGCGGACGTGTTGCATCATCGACGACACGCCAGACAGTCGATGATGCGCCCTGTCCTGTCAGGTATTGCGGCAGATCTCCATTTTGTCCTGAAACCTGCAACGGGTCCTGATAAAGGTAGGCGTTGGTTGCCGCCTTGAGGCAATTGCCTTCGCGCCCCCGGTAGCGAACAAAGTAGAATGCATCCGTCTCATCCATGCCGGTTATAACCGGCATAAGCAGCTTCAGGTGGGGATGATCTGTGAGCTGTTCAGTCAGTCCGGCCCGCGTCAGCTTTCCGGAACTTCCTTTTGAAACAGCGACAAGACAGCCTGTATAGCCGTCCCCTTCTGCTATTTTTGATGACGGCAACAGGAAGAAGGCACCGAATGGCAGGCGTTCTGAGACCAGCTGCCCTGTGCCACCATTGAAAACAGCAAGCCGGTCAGACGTCATGTCGTAAGACCAGCCCAGCCGACCCGTGATATAATCGTGTATCATCCGGGCCCCTGCATACCGGGCCGGATCAATTCCCGACCCCGTAAAGCCGAGTAGCGCAAAGAACAGGATTTTCAGGGCCATCGCCAGATACAGCAGCGTGATGACACCTTCACGCAGGCGATCTCTGGAAATCATTTTAACCAGCCCGGCGGCTACCCATCCGGCCAGAATCGCAAACCCGGGCGCGGCAAAGACAATATGCCGGTCGGTAACCACGGTCCCGGCAGCCAGAACCAGAATTGCCACAATGATCAGTGACAGGGTCAGAGCGAGTAAAATTCGATCCGGATGCTGTTCAGCCGCCTGTTTCGTGAACAATCTGCGATGCCGGACAACAAGCGCCCCGCCGCCAATCAGAAACACGATCAGCAAAAAATCATGCAACCTGAACGCCTGATATAACAGCGCACCTGCAAGACCGCCGAACAATCCGTCAACAGAGGCTGCATTGTCACCTGCAAGGGCAAGCAGCACCCCCAGACGGTCTGCCATCCAGTCCAGCGACACCGCAGGCGAAGACACATAAGGCGTATCCCAGACGCTTCGGTCAGCCCCGAATACCATCACAGCCGGAGAACTGATCTCCTGTAGAATGTAAGGGGTTATCGGCAGAATGAAGGCTGCAACAGCCAGCATCACAGACCATCTGTTCCAAACCGGACGCCAGACCACACAGATCAGCAGAGCAACAGGCAGAAACAGCAGAACCTGCTGATGAATCTGCATGGAAAAGGACAAAACCAGCAGGAACCAGCAGATATAACCGGCCTTTCTGGTTATCGCGGCCTGATATAACAATACCGTCAGAAGAACAGTAAACAGCGGAATGAAGCCCGGATTCCAGAATGTCTGAAAATCACGGAAGGCACCTGACGTGGCATAAATCGTCGCGGTTGCCATCGCCTGAAACCAGCTACCCGATAGTCTGTACACCGCACCGGCAAGCAGCAGACAGGCAATACCAAGCATTGCAGCCTGCAGCAGGGCCGCACTGATGATGTCCGGTACAACCGCAAAGGCTGCCGCCAGCAGGGCATAAAATCCGCCGCCGGGACTGCGGAATCCCGCCCCTGACTCAGGCCCCTGCACTGTCGTGAAGAAATGATAATCGGCCGCACGGGCTAAATCGCGGTCCATCCAGACGTTCAGAACAACACCATTGGCGGAGGCCAGCAAACTGATGCCAAGCAACACCAGCAGCCCCAGAATCACCACCGGCATATAACGGTTTACGACTGAATGTACCTCGGTCAAACCTGACCACCCTACTGTTCTGAAGTAGGTTTGTACTCTCCGACAGAAGGAAGTCTAGACAGAGTTTGGCCGTTTGGATAAACCTCCCGGAGGCCTCTTCGCACAGGCAATACGGGCGCCGGTCATCAGGTTTTTCAGCAGACTGCGGTCTCCGGCCGCATGATACTGAAACAGGATGAATTCAGCCTTCACAGAGTACACAGGCTGCCGAACTGCAAAGTTTGTCCGAAAGGCGAACCATTGATCACGAGCAGAACCGAAAAGACGTTTCTTTATATCTACGCCATCTTGTCGGCGATTATCCTGTTTCTCGCCTGCAAGACGCTCACAGATACAGAACTGTTCAGATATATCATGTGGTCAGACCGGGCAATTTTCCGGGCACGGCTGGAACCGCTGGAGCAGTTCGGCGCCGAAATCGGCCGGCAATTTTTCCCGCAACGTATACCTGGCCCGGTCTATCTCTGGCTGACATCAGTCTTCTTCCCGGAAGGGCAGGAGATCGGCCGGGGCTGGCAGATCATCAATATTCTGAGCATCGGCAGTATTGTCGGGCTGGCCATTGCAGTCTATCGCCGGTTCAGCCTGCTTGCCGGCCTTGTTACAATATCTGTGCTGCTCGGGAACCTGATGATGACGAGCAGCCTGACGCGAACATACTGGAATCCTTCCTGGCTGATCATAGCCACCTGCGGGCTGCTGACCGCAGCCCTGTTGATGTGGCGTCAAAAGTCCGTCGCAAAGATGTTTGCCGGCGCATTGCTTGCCGCCTCAATGATCGTCGTCGGGATATCCACACATCTGACCTTCTTCATTCCGGCGATCCTGATCAGCCTTGCACTGATCATTGATGCCGCCCTGTACCGTCATCCGGAGATGCGAAAATCCTGGTCAGGCTGGCTGATCACCCTGTCCCCCCTGACTGTCGTGATGGGCATTGGTGTCTTCTGGTCGGTCACACTGGACTTTTCGAACATCCAGCCATCAGGTGGAGAAAACGCCGTCACATTTTTCGAAAACCTCACCGCAATCGCCATGCTTCTGGCTGATCATGCGAACATCAATTTTACCGACAACATCGACAGCGGGAACTATCTGTCCGCTGCAAAATACTTCGCCCTGTACATCTTTCTGAATACGCCAAACTACATCATTCTGCTTCTGGCCGTCTGTGTCGCAATTGCCGGAAGCTGGCGGTTCGTGCGGCGGAACGCCCTCCCGACAGACAGAAATCACCCGCTCTTTCTCGCAGCCACACTGGCTTTGCTGGTTATTCTGCTGATCAGCAGCACGACATTTACCGCCAAACCGCGATATATCTACTATCTGTGGGTAACCCTGTCGGTTGCATTCGCGGCGGGGGCTGTCGTCTGGTTACACCGGACGTCCCCGCGAAAGGGCTTCACCCTGGCCGGATACGGGCTGCTGCTCTGGTCCGCCCTTGCCAATATCTACAATCACCTGCTGATCAGTGATCACTACCACTGGACGGAACAACAGCATACCGCCACCCTGCAAACCTACCAGAACACCGTTCATCTGGTTGACGAAATCAGGGCACACGGGCTGACGAAAGCTGCTGATATCAGAATGGGAGCCAGCCTTTTTCTGGATGTTGGCGGCTCATTCCGGTTCATTGACAGCAATCAGACATCCGCCATTGATGTGCTGATCGGTTATGACCAGTCTTCATTGTCAGAGCCCGCCAGTTGTCTCGCCGTTTTTGTCTCCGACAAGACAATCAGTCCGGAAATTGCAGCGGGAAAGCTTCGCCAGCAACTGGCAAAGCACGGGGCTGAAAGCGAGCCCACTGACATACGGTCATCCGGAAACCGCCTTTTCATAACCTATCCTCCCTATCAGGGCGCCTGTCTGCGTACCCTCGCCAATTATTACACTGACCGATATCTGTTCCGGAAACTGATGTCACAGCCCCATGCCGCCGGGCCGTTCCGGATTGACAGCCCGCTGCCGGTGGAACTCGGGATAAGCTTCCGGACGAGTGATCAGAACCGCAAGACAGTTGCCACAGTCGTTGGTGATCTGAACGGGTATCGCGGCTTCATGACGCCTTATGCCGAGCGGCTTGTGCTGGAGATGAGACATGAGCAGAGCGGCGTGATGATACAACGCAGGTTTCCCGGAATCATCGGGCTTGAAGGCTTTATGCTGCCACTGACCACATCTGAAATTCCGCAAAATTGCGGTAAATGGACAGCCACCCTGAAAATATTCGGGTTCGGGTATGTTGAGACGACCGAACGATCCGACCACAGCTTCACTGATACCGTCCAGTTCTGTGATTAAAGCAGTCCGACAATCCCCGGCTGCCTGTATGATACATAACGGCATGCATCACGACAGGAACAACTGATGACTGAACCGGCAGCGAACCAGCCAGGCATCCCTGACCAGAGTTCGGTCGAGAAGCATTTCTCCCGATCGACCCGCCGGTACAGATTGGCCGGCGTCAATCCCGCATGGCAGATATTGCGACGGCGTGAAGCACGTGCCGTTCAGCGCAGTCTTGGTAATCTGACCGGCCAGTCCGCTCTCGACCTCGGAGCCGGTGCCGGGTTTTATTCCCGGGTGCTGCTCGACGCTGGCGCGACACAGGTCACAGCTGTCGATCTGTCCCAGCCGATGCTCGACCTGATCGATGACAGGCGGATTACAACAATCTGCGGGGATGCAGGAACTGTAATCACCGGTTCAGCCTATCCTGTCATTGTCCTGGCCGGGGTTCTGGAATTTGTCCCCGATCCGGACATCGTTCTTTCAAATGCAGCCAGGCATGCCACCCCCGGCGGAGGTTTGACCTGTCTTCTTCCAATGGACAATTTGTGTGGCAGGTTGTACCGATTGTTTCATCGTCGGCACGGGTTCTCAGTTTCCCTGTTTTCTCCCGAAGACGTGCGCCGGTTGGGTAACCGCTGCGGATGGGAAACTGTAAATCAGGAGATTGTCTTGCCTTTCAGCATTGTTGCCTCATTTCGCCGGAAAAGCTGACAGTGAAGGTTCTGCTTCTTGTAAACGGTCTTGGTCTCGGGAACTCAACCCGTTGTCACGGCGTCATTCAGCGCCTGCGCGACAGAAATGCACGCATTCGTATTGTCACGTCTGGCAATGGCCTCTGGTACTTCGGCAACAATCCGGATATCGAGAAAGTCTACCAGACCGGCTCATTACATTACGGTGCCGATAACGGTTCGATCAGTATTTCCCGGACCCTGGCATCTGTCGGCACAGCTCTCGCCACCTTGCGGGCAAACGCAAGCATGCTCGACGATATCCTCGAAGACTACCGGCCAGACGTTGTCGTCACCGACTCCGATTATGTTTTTGCGCCGATGCGGCAACGCTGCATTCCGCTTGTTGCCCTGAACAATGCAGATGTTGTCCGCGCGAATTACCGGCGGTTTGGTGATGCCCCTTCTTCGGTCCGGGCCCAGTATTATTGTGTCGAGACACCAGATTCGATTTACCACCGCCTGATTCCCGACCTTGTCATCAGCCCGACCATGATGCCCGACCGCCATACGGACAGCGGTAATATCGTCCATGTCGGCCCGATCGTCCGGAAAGGCTTCATTGCAGAACAGGCCAGTGGTGCCAGTGGCGACCGCGCTGTCATCATGCTCAGCGGCTCACATTTCGGAACGCCGGTCGAGATCGAACGCAATGCCTTCGGACTGCCGGTCGACATTGTCGGACGCGATATGACAAGCGGGCTGGCTCCCGACAGTTCGATCCGCTATCTCGGCAAGGTCACCAACACACTGCCCCTGCTGGAATCCGCCCGGGCCATTGTCGTGAATGGTGGCTTCAGTGCCGTCAGTGAAGTTTTTTGTCTGCGAAAACCCGTCGTCGTCCTGCCTGTCCCCCGGCATGCAGAGCAATGGTCAAATGCACGGGAGATTGAAGAACTGGGCGTCGGCATCATGGGAACAGAAGAAACCTATATCGACGATCTGACGCGACTTTTATCCGGTTATGACAAATTCGACGAAGCCTGCCGACAGATGCAGGCACCACCAGACGGCGCTTCCGCAGCGGCTGACATCATCCTGTCCCTGGCCAGACAAAACGCCAGCTGACGATGAAAATTCTACAGTCTTTCAGCCAGTATTCCGGCGCTGCCGTCGGATCGGCCGCCACAGATTATCTCACCTTCTGGCTGGTACTCAGCCTGACCGGCATCCCTGTTCTCGCTCAGGCCATCGCCCGGATTTCCGGAGGGCTTCTGTCCTTCATGATAAACCGGAAATGGAGCTTCCGGCGTGAAACGCCAGACCGGATTCTCTGGGATGGCGGCCGGTTTCTGGCACTTTATGCGGTCAGTTATTCTCTATCGATCGGGATGTTTATCTTTCTTACGGAACAGGTGGGGTATTCACCTCTGACTGCAAAAATAATTTCTGACAGCCTCTGCTTCCTGTTCAATTTTTTCGCCATGAAGCATTTTGTCTTCCGCACACCAAAAGACAAAACCCTCAATCCGGACGAAAACGCGCCAGTCTGACGCCTGCCTTTGCCAGCAGGTCCGGAAAGGCAGGCCCGGCCATGAATGCCAGTTCACGGTCTCTCTGCACTGTCAGGCTGTCACGCTCAGCCAGTTCCGCGTCGCTGCGGCCGGGATGGCAGAAAACGAGAGTGCCCGGCACTGCCGCTGTCAAAAAATCCGGGAAAGCATCCGCAAAATCGACGGCTCCCGAATAGTCATAGAACCCTGAAAACCCGCTATTGGTCTGCAAACCATGGCGTTTTGCGCAACGGCGTAGGCCATGTCCAAACATCCCCACAGCCAGCGCACGACCAACGGACCGGCCACGCCTGAGAACTGCAGAAAGACGGTCATTACAGGCCCGGATATAGGGTCTCTCCGGCGCATCCAGACGGGCAACAATATCAACGCATATCCGGTTAATTCCGGGTAGCTGCTGAACATGTTGATGGCCATCCACAAAGTCCGGTAGACGTCCGATTTGTTCTGCAAACCGGTCAATCTGTGCGCTGATTTCACGTTCTATTTCGTCTTCGGGCAGACGCCCGGCAAGCCCAAGCTTCAACAGCGTCCCGAGTGACGGCAGCTTCCCGGCCGGTGCGAGAACCGGCATGGATGTCAGAGGTTCCTGATCGGTCAGGGTCAGATGCACACCAAGATCAAGCCGGCCCTGAAAAGTCTTCAGCCTGCCGGCATCCGCGCCGAATGCAGGCAGCCCCGTCATGCAACCGGCAGCAGAGATGCGACCGGCCTCGGCCAGTTCCAGAATGCCGGCATTTACGCCCCGCGACAGGCCAAAATCATCCGCACAGACAATGACCGGGACGGGGTCTGCTCGCATCATGCCGGTTTGCTGACCTCTGGAAGGTTATGAACGATGGCCCCAAAGCTCAGCCGTGGATCCCGATAGAAACTGACCTGCCCTTCTGAACTGCTCAGTCCGCTGAGGGCTTCTATGTCCGACACCGAATAATATCGCGGGACATACCCGTTCGACCTGTAACCATAGGAAAGATGGACATAGGCCCGGTGAAGATACTGGGCCAGAGAACAACGTTTCTCGGCAATTGCATGGAAAAACATCATGGATTTCGACAGACTGAACAGCTTGCGGAGTTCATCATCCGTCAGCCAGTCCAGCAGGCCGAGCGACAGTACAATATCTGCATCTGTACCGGCTGCTGCGTCGATCCCGCCAACCGTCAGCCTGACATTGTCACCATATCCGCCGGACACAACGCGTTCCTGCGCCTGATCTATGGCTGCGGTGGAGATATCAATGCCGTGATAGCTCGCAGCACCTGCCGCCATGAAATCAGGCATCAGGCGGGCAGAGCCGCACCCCAGTTCGAGGACATGCTTGCCCCGGCATATCGGCGCAATCACTTCCCGCGCCAGACTGATCCGGAACCGCAGGGACTCACTCAGACGATTGGCCGAAGTCTCAAGCAACTTGCCGCCCTCGTCTTTCTGATCATACCGGCCAACTTCCCAGCCGATAATCTTCTCGTCCCAGAACTTTTTCTTATCAATACTCATCGTCAGATTGTCCAGCCATCAGGGGTTTCCGCTAATATCATCTGATGAATGCATCATAGCAAATGCTACAACAAGACCGAACTTCACGTTCATGAAAGACAGCAACGGAACCTATCGGATATGATTGGTCTGATTTTCAGACGGCTTGCAGGCAGTGCACTGGACTCCGTAATCCCCGACATCGCCCGGCTGCGGATCTCGGTTTTCCGGGACTGGCCGTATCTCTATGACGGCAGCATCGAGTACGAGGACCGGTATCTGCGGACACTGATGCAGGCAGACGGGCATGTTGTTGTGGTCTGCTATGCCGGCGATCAGATCGTCGGAGCCGCGACAGGCGCCCCCCTTGCCAGCCAGCATCCGGAGTTCCGTAAACCGTTTGAGGATGCCGGCCATGATCCGGCTGACTGGTTCTATTGCGCGGAATCCGTATTGCTGCCGGAATGGCGCGGACAGGGTGCCGGACACCGGTTCTTTGACGAACGCGAAGCGCACGCCCGCAAGCTGGGTTTCAGCCGGTCAGCCTTCTGCGCCGTCCAGCGCCCCGATACCCATCCCATGCGCCCGACCGACTATGGCCCCCTCGACGCATTCTGGAAGAAACGCGGCTACCAGCCCCGGCCCGACCTCATCACATGCTTCAGCTGGAAAGACATCGCCGAGGCCACCGAAACTCCGAAACCAATGCAATTCTGGACCCGCGAGGGTCTGTGAAACCGGTGCAGGGCCATACCCTGCCCCGCCGCTAATCTCCGGAAGCGGGGGATGGCTGGGGGATGGGGAAGATGATGTCGTAGAGCCAGTTGTAAATGAAGGCGTAGATCAGGAAAAAGACGGCGAAGGAGAGGTCGAGAACGAAGGCATGCAGCAGCGTGACCTCCAGATACCAGGCGATGAAAGGCATCAGGACAATCAGCAGCCCGCCCTCGAACAGAACCGCATGAAGCATGCGCACCCGGATCGTCTTCACGACGGAGCCAGTGACGCGCAGCATCATATGATCGAACAACAGGTTGTAGGCATAGTTCCAGAGGGCAGCGATGCCGGCGCTGACGAAGGCGACGAGGCCGATATCCTGCATCGTCCGGTCGAACGCCCAGGCGCCAAGCGGCGTTACGATGATCAGGCCGAAAATCTCGAAGCAGATGGCATGGCGAATGCGGTCCCCGGTGGTACGCATATCGACTCCTCATTTTTTCTTCGGGTCGTCCCGAAATATTGTCCGAAATGGGGAGGTCGTCCTCGCTTGCCGGAGATATATAACCTGCACTCCGTAAGGCAAGGGGGCTGCGGGATACCGTCGGGCATCCGGGGGAGAAGTTCAGACCGTCACCGCCCTCGCCACTTCTGCGAAACGGCTGACACTATGCCAGGCTCTGGGTCCGGTGATACTTTCGCATTACGAAGGGCTGCTATGTATTCTCACCCCAGTTATTGGGCCCGCGGCCAGCTTATTGTCCGCACGAAATTCGCGTCCAGATGTCACTGTCAGTTCGGGCGCGAATGATGATGGACCCGGCGTTTCCGCAGCACAGCGGGAAACGCACATACATCATCACGGCCAGGCGGATGATCTCGGGAGATGCCCGAAACTACTAAAAGTAGGTTATGTTGTAATTTTCAAACACTACGAGACATCCCTGCCCATCTCAAGTAGCTTTCCTCTAACATTGCCGCTGGAAAAACTAAGAAGCGAAAAATCCGCACTGATACAGCAGTTTCTCACCGGCAAGCGCCGCGTCAAAATCAAAGAGGAGGATGCCGCCGATGCCTGATATCATCACATTCGACGCAGCGATTTTAGAAAGTAATGGCTGCTCAAAGCGCCACCTGTTGCTTGGCAATGGTTTCAGCATTGGATGCCGTGCGGAAATTTTCCACTATGCTTCTCTCTACGGAGAAGCCGATTTTTCGGCGATACCTGAAGTTACCGCAGTCTTTGAAACGCTTGAGACGCAAGACTTTGAAATTGCAATTCGTGCACTAGAAAACGCCTCAAAGCTGTTCCCAATTTATGCGCCGCAAACTGCAGCCGGGTCGGCGAAAATGCTGGAGCACGCAGAGGCGCTGAAAGAGATTCTAATTACAACTATTGCAGGAAATCATCCGCCAAATCCCAATTCGATAAATGATCCCGAATTCTGGTCATGCCGAAAATTCTTAAGTCACTTCCTAGCCTCGGAAAAAGGGGGGCATGTTTTCACACTGAACTACGACCTGCTTCTTTATTGGACGCTTATGCACGAGGACAATCCATTTGATGCAAACGCAGTTCCGTTAAGGAAAAACGATAGTTTCGGGAACGACGAAGACGACCCCGATGCTGACTATGTTGTGTGGCAGGGAGAGACTTCGGCACACTCAGCAAACGTTCATTTCTTACACGGAGCATTGCACCTGTTTGATGCAGGCGCCGAGCTTCAGAAGTACACTTGGGTGCGCAAAGGCGAACCGCTTGTCGATCAGGCCCGAGAAGCTATTGCCGCAGACAAATTTCCTCTCTTTGTTGCAGAAGGAACAAGTGCCAAAAAGAAGAAGAAAATCCGCCATAACGCTTACCTTTACCAGTGCTTCAAGGTCATGACGTCTAATGCCGATCAGAAAAATCATTGCTTCTTTATCTTTGGGCATTCACTTGCCAGAAATGACGATCACATTCTTAGACGTCTGGGTCGTGGTCGTTTCAAGAAACTGTATGTGGGTCTTTTTGGTGATCCAAACAACGAGACAAATATAAAAATCATTGCTCGAGCCAAAGCAATCGCCACGCAAAGAGGAGATCGGAACCCCCTAGAGTTGGCTTTCTTTGACTCTGCGACCGCCAACGTATGGGGGCAAGCATGAGTTGGTACGATCGACGCGAAAGCTGGCAACAACAGGGTGAAGATGCACGTGAAGCGGGTGATATTGACTACGCACGCGTCATTCATTCCGCGTCATTTCGGCGCTTGCAAGGAAAGACCCAAATTCTCAACTTGGGAGACAGCGACTTCTACCGTACACGCCTAACTCATTCTCTCGAAGTGGCGCAAATTGCCAGCGGCCTGACAAATCAAATCACCAAGGACTACTCGGGGCATCCAATATGCCCACACCTGCCTGACAGAACGCTAATACAAGCGATTGGATGTACGCACGATCTCGGCCATCCACCTTTTGGCCATGGCGGTGAGGTCGCCTTGAATTATTGCATGCGCGACAATGGTGGCTTTGAGGGTAACGGGCAAACTTTACGCATTCTGTCGAAACTGGAAAATTTCTCACAAAGTGCGGGAGCAAATCTTAGTCGGCGGACTCTTCTAGGCGTTTTGAAATACCCCGCCTCGTTCAACGCAACAAATAATCAGAAGCCGACCCTAGATTCCTCGACGAGCACCATTGAGTTGATTGATGTAAAGAGTTGCAAGCCGCCAAAATGCTATCTCGATTCAGAGAACGAAGTTGTTGATTGGATTTTGAAGCCTCTTTTGGATGACGACAAAGCGGAGTTTCAAAGCGTAACGACGCAAGAGAAAAAACATCATAAGACGAAATATAAGTCGCTCGACTGCAGCATAATGGACGTTGCGGACGATATTTCATACGGAGTGCACGATCTCGAAGACTCAATCGCCATGCGGCTTCTTAGCCGAGAAGCATTTGAAAGCACTATTTTGCCCAAAAAATGCACTTCATTCCTGGATGCTTTGAAGGAAAAATACCCCGACGAATGTGGGAACGATGTTTATGCGCATTTCGTGGGGACGTTGTTCGGCGACAGTGCAAAGCGCAAGCGATGTATAAGCCGTCTCGTTCACCATTTCATGACTGCAATAGAGATTGTAGAAGATCGCAACTTTTCCGAGCCTTTGCTTCGCTATCGCGTACAAATTAAACAGGAACGAAGAAATTTCCTAGATTCCCTGCAATCCGTCGTGCGGGAGCAGGTCATATTCAATCCGAGCATCCAGCACCTAGAATTCAAAGGGCAAAATATGGTCGTCTCTGTTTTTGAGGCAATGGCATCTGATCCCACGCGACTTCTTCCCAAGGACGCTCTAGCACTCCACGAGAAAAGTGACATTAAGGAGCGTATCATTTGCGACTATGTCGCGGGAATGACTGATCTCTATCTACTTAAGACCTATGAGCGGCTTTTTAGCCCTCGCATGGGTTCTGTTTTTGACAAACTTTAAAGGTTGGGCAGATGAACAGAACCCCAAACACCGCAGAGGGTGCTTTTAGACGAATTTGAACCAGTCCCAGTTAGCCGCCAAACACAGGAACTTATGCTGCTCAAAGCCGACGCCATTTTGCCAGCCCAGCAGTGCGATTCAACTTAGATCTGTTCGATTGTGGAGACGGCGCCTCTGGTTGAAATGGTTTTGGACTGAGGTATGAACGGAGATAAATCTCTGTAAATTTCTCATGCGTCGGAAGAGTTCATGCTATCACCGCTCTCGCCGTTTCTGCGAAACGGCTGCCGCTTTTGATAGGCCGGAGTTTCTGTTCAGCTTTTCGCGGCGCGGAAAGCTGGTGGCGGGCAGGGAGGGATTCGAACCCTCGATGGAGCTACAAACCCCATACTCCCTTAGCAGGGGAGCGCTTTCGGCCACTCAGCCACCTGCCCGCAATCGCGGCAGCGACATCAGTCACTACCGGAGAGGAAGTCTTTTATGGGCCGTTCCGGATACTGTCAACGACTGAGCCCGCAAAGCGGGGAAATCCGTGTAATTGATTTTGTCCGTCCTTACCCTATCTGTTGTCCGTTGGCGCAAACCGGCCCCCGGAAAAACAGATGGATGAGCAGACATGGATATCAACAGACTGATCGGCAGCTTTCTTGGAAACAGCTCCGGTGCGGGCAGCGCTGGTTCTGTTTCAGGCATGGCTTCCCAGCTTGGTAACAAGCTTCCCGGCGGGCTTGCCGGTGGGGCAGCTGCGGGTGGTCTGGTCGCGCTGATGCTTGGTAGCAAGAAAGCCCGGAAGATGGGCGGCAAGGCGCTGACCTATGGCGGCATGGCCGTAGTCGGCGGGCTCGCCTATCAGGCTTACAAAAACTACAAATCCAGCCAGCAGGCACCATCGCAGCCGATCCGCTCCATTGAGCCGGCACCGGCTGACAGCGGGTTCGACCCGGCTCAAATTCAGGATCAACGCGGTCAGGACATGCGCCTCGCTCTGATTCAGGCAATGATCAGTGCCGCAAAAAGCGACGGCCATATTGATGCCACAGAAAACAGCCGCATCCGTGAGCAGATCAATGCCGCGCAGCTTGCCGCAGACGAGAAGGCCTTTTTGTTTGACCTGCTGGACGGTGACAGCGACCCGGTTGCGGTCGCCCGTCTGGCCGCTGACGAGCCACAGGCAGCGGAACTCTACCTCGCCTCGGCCCTGACAATCGACGTCGATACCCCGGAGGAGCAACGCTATATGGAACGCCTCGGCGATGCGCTTCGTCTGCCCGCAGAGTTGCAGCGCCAGCTGACCGACCATGCGTCCGCCGCGAAGGCGGGTGCCGGAGAGGCCTGACCAGACCGGTCGCCTGCTGGCGCCATCTCAAGCCCGCTGATCAGCCGATCTTTCTGTCCGGCAACTGGTTGACCAACGCGACCCTCTGCCGCAACCTCGAAATATTCTGCGATTTCGTCCACCCATGCCTGATCCAGCTCCAGCGGCAACAAAACGGCCCGGGGAAAAACGCCCGGGCCGTGCTGTATCATTCACCAGTTGTCAGTCTGCGGTCAGCATCCGTCCGTGCAGGCTCCCGCACCGTCGAACGACAGCGTCTGGCCGGAAATCGGCAGATAGGTTTTGGCTGTAACCGCCTGCATGAAGGTTTCAGTCTTGCTGCCCGCGACGACCTTGCCGCCCTTTGTCGCCACTTCATTGGCGTGGGAAGGGATGACGGAGACCGGCTTGATCAGGTCATTGATCACATAGGCTGCTTCTTTCGGGCCGGTTGTGAAGACATCGCCGATATTCATGACAACCAGCTTGGCTCCATACTGATCGGCGACAACCGTCTTCTGCTCTGACACGACGCCCGTATCTCCGGAAAGATAGGTGACCAGACCATTCGAGAAGGTCAGCACATAGCCGGTCGGCGGGCCGACATAGGCGTTGAGACCCGCGCCTTTCAGCATCTCGCCAAGTTCCCCGTCAACAAAGGCCGGATGCACGCCGTTGGAATGATTCGCAGGCACGGTTGTCACCGTCACACCACCGACCTTGCGGGACGCACCGAAGCGAACAAGCTGCGATTTCTTCGGATCACCCCCCAGCATCTTCAGCTTGTTGCCAAAGAAAGCAGGCATCTCGCTGCCGGTCACGATGGCCGCATTCGTCGCCAGGGCGATATTCACTACATTCGTGTTCGGCGCATCGACAACCGACAGGTCAGGCTTGCCGCATTCACCGGAATTCACCCCGGCAATATGCCGGTCACCGACATGGTCGCCATGCATATGCGACACCAGGACCGCATCGACCTTGCCGAGACGGGGGTCTTCGGCACCGGCAACGGTGCGGCCGGCATCATACAGAATGCGTGTCCCGTCCGGATCCTCGAACAGCATTGCCCTGTCAAAAATGCAGAATTCGCCATCATGACTGCCCAGTGGCGTGACTTTTACAGACTGCGCCATTGCCGTCGCCGAGATGGTCATCAATGCGGCTGTGGCACCCAGTGCCAAGACTAGTTTTCTCATCGTTATCTCCCTGATTTACCAAATTTGAATCTTCAGACTTCATGTCTGAGGTTGGTATGCTTCAGCATCAGATCAACAATAATCGATAAAATATAATTTTGGGAATTTATGTAGGTATTTTCATTCGCAATACTGCGACCACAGACAGTCAGCAACCTGCCGACGGGACAGGAGCAACCCCGGTATCGACGGTCGTCTGTTCATCAACCTCTCTGCGCGGCCAGTATGTCGTTACGCTTGTGCCGCCACCGATAGCACTGTTAACCGTGATCCTGCCGCCATTCATTTCCATCAGACGGTGGACAATCGACATGCCAAGTCCTGTACTCGCCGTCGACGCCTCGTCATCTCTGCGGACATAGGCGGAGCGAATCAGCGGGAACGGCTGACCAAGCTGCTTCAGCAATTCCCCGGACATGCCCTTCCCGTTGTCGGTGACTGTGAGCCCGACGGTCTGTTCTGACGAGCGGTCGTCGAGGCTGATCCTTATCTCAATATTATCACCGGCATGCTCCACCGCATTGCTCAGCAGGTTCATCAGAACCTGATTGAAAGACTGCCGGTCCGCCATGATGAAAACCGGGCGTTCCGCCTGGAACGGAATGATCTTCACGGACTTGTTTTCAATCGACTTGCCAAATGGCCGGATGACACTCTCTGTCTCTGCACAGATATCGAGCCGTTCAATTGTCTTTGAGCGACCACCGCTTTCAATGGTGGAGAGATCAAGCATATCGTTCACAAGCGTCAGCTGGTGGCGTCCGCTGGCAAGAATATCGGTCAGGTATTCCTGCAACTGCACCGGGTCGGTCCGGAGGCTTTCAAGCATCAGGAGGGCTTCCGACATGCCAATCACCGCATTCAGCGGTGTGCGCAGTTCATGGCTCATATGAGCGATGAACTCGGTCTTTGCCATGCTTGCCTTCTCGGCCTGCGTCCGGGCCTTTTCCAGCGCGATCGCATTCAGGCGTCGTTCCGTCATATCCCGGAAGGCACCGACGATAACCGTGCGGCCATGTTCTGTGACTTCCGACAGCACCGCTTCAACGAAAACCGTATAGCCCGTCTTGTGCTGGCAGACGATTTCAAAGCTTTCGCTGTCCGGAGAACGGCTGTCCGGTTTCTCCAGATACTGTCCGAACCGGTTGCCCTGTATTGTATTTTGTCCACGGGCCATCAGGCGGGAAGCCGACGCGCCGATCATCTCCTCGGCTGAAAAACCAAATATACGTTCTGCAGCCCGGTTGTAGGATTCAATAATACCGTCCGAACTGATCGTGAGAACGGCATCTGCCACATTGTCCATGATCAGGCGCAGACGATTCTGCTGCTGCAGCAGCAATGCCTCGGTCTGCCGGATATCCGTCACATCCGTACAGAGGAAAACCGTGCCGCCATTTATCGTCCGGCGCTGCCGGATCATCGACCAGGTATTGTTGCGACCTTCCAGCGTAACCGGAACGCCCTGCTCCCGGCTGTCCCTCAACCGTTGCACGACGTCCTGCGAGGCTTCTCCGGCAGTGTCCTGAAATGCCTGCTTTTCAGCAACATGCCAGTTCAGGACGTTTTGATATGACAGCACCTGACCATCCGCAGCATCCTGCAAGCCATAGGCCTCCCGGAAATGCGAATTACTGAAAACCAGAGCCTCGTCAGCATCGAACAGCGCAAGGCTTCCTGACATCGCCTCAACAGCTTCTGTCAGACGGCGATCAGCTTCTTCAGCCCAGTCAGCGGCATGTTCCTGTTTCCGGATGGCAATGGTCAGACGGCGATCGAAAATGACGGCGGCTATGCCGGCCAGCAGAACCATTGTCGCCACAATCGTGGTCAGGATCGCCAGCAGATCAGCGTCCATACCGGATATCTCACCGGGTTCTGTCCCCAATGAAAAACACAGGGTCGAACTCATCGCCGTGTAATGCATACCTGCAACGGCACTGCCAATCAGGACGGCTGAATAGAGTTCCCGGATCAGCGTGGTAACAGAGAAAGGGCCACGGGTTCTGCGGCGCGCCATCCACAGCGCGCAAATTGCCAGAATGACAGCAACCAGTATCGAGGCTGTAAACAGCATCGGATCATAACGAACGAAGGCTTCCACATCCATCGCCGCCATGCCGGTGTAATGCATCAGCCCGACACCACCCCCAAAGATAACGCCCCCCAGAACCAGCCGGAGATGACTGACCTGCGATCTCGCAACCATCCGCAGACTGAGCCCGCTGGCAATAACAGCGGGCAGGGCCGAGGCCGCCGTGGCAAGCGGATCATAAATGATCGGAACCGGAAGCTGATATGCGATCATGCCGACAAAATGCATCGCCCAGATGCCAAGCCCCATAATCAGGGCGCCAACGGCAATCCAGCAGGAACGGACGAAAGAAGTCTTCTGTTCGGCAATCCAGTGCGACAAATGAATGAAAGCAAAACCGGCCAGTGCGGCGATCAGAAAGGAAACAACCACGAGAAGCGGACTGTAAGTCGCGGGAAGCACGCTTTCCGCGTCATAGGCAAACGCAAAGAAACCGGAAAGATCAGGCAGGAAACTCATCGGACAACACAAACAAACCGGCACACAGATATCAGAAAATAACTGCCTGCCGAATGTCCGTTAACGGGAAAAAACCCGCTCACCTTGCCATATTGAGAAGCCATTTTTACCATTCTTCATCATTCAGATTTGCCAGCCTCCCCCTTCAATATAGAAGATTAACCAAATGTATCGCCACTGAAACCTTGTAAGTATTTTCCGGTAGGATCATCCAGTTCACTCATGATGACAGGCTATCCCAAATCTGCACGGGCGCAATCGCGCAACATTCCATGCAAAACGGACAGTTCGAGCCCCCCTTTCATCCGGGGAAATCGCTATCAGCGGGTCACCTACCCGACCTGAAACCTGCTGTTTCAGGTCGGCTCATCAGCCGATTTTCTTGTCCAGCAGCTCGTTGACCATCGCCGGGTTGGCCTTGCCCTGGCTGGCTTTCATCACCTGCCCTACGAACCAGCCTTTCAGCTTGTCCTTACCAGCCCTGATTTCAGCGACCTTGTCCGGGTTGGCAGCGATCGCCTCATCTACCAGCGCCTCGATGGCCCCGGTATCCGTCACCTGCTTCAGGCCCTTTTCCTCGACGATCTTCGCCGGATCGGGATCATTGCCATCCGCAAACATGATCTCAAAGACGTTCTTCGCGATCTTGCCGGAGATCACATCTTCCGAGATCAGGTCGAGCAGTTTGCCGAGGCTGGCCGCAGATACCGGACTGTCAGAAATATCCAGCCCCGCCTTGTTCAGCGCCCCGAACAGATTTCCGGTCACCCAGTTGGCAGCCTGCTTGCCGTCGCGCCCCTCGGCAACGACCTCGAAATATTCAGCGATCTCGCGTTCGGCAACCAGTACACGGGCATCATAGGCCGACAGGCCATATTGCGTTGTGAAGCGGTCAGCCTTTTCGTCCGGCAGTTCCGGCAGACTGGCCGCAATCTCATCCACCCAGTCCTGGTCCAGTTCCAGCGGCAACAGGTCCGGGTCCGGGAAATAACGGTAATCATGGGCCATTTCCTTGGACCGCATGGACCGGGTCTCACCCTTGTTCGGGTCGAACAGCCGGGTTTCCTGCCGGACTTCCTCACCGCTCTCCCAGACTTCAATCTGGCGCTCGGCCTCGATCTCGATGGCCTGCATCACAAACCGGACGGAGTTGACGTTCTTGATCTCGCAGCGCGTGTTCAGTTCCGTGTCACCGACCTTGCGAACGGAGACGTTCACATCGGCCCGCATGGAACCTTCTTCCATATTGCCGTCGCAGGTACCGAGATAGCGCAGGATCGAGCGCAACTTGCGCAGATAAAGCCCGGCTTCCTCCGGTGAGCGCATGTCCGGTTTTGAGACGATTTCCATCAGCGCAACACCGGCCCGGTTCAGGTCGATGGCCGACTGTGTCGGATGCAGGTCATGGATCGACTTGCCGGCATCCTGCTCCAGATGCAACCGCTCGATACCAACCTCGCGGGTGGAGCCGTCTTCGAAATCCAGCACCACCGTTCCCTCACCCACGACAGGCTGCTGGAACTGGCTGATCTGGTAGCCGAAGGGCAGATCTGCATAGAAGTAATTCTTGCGGTCAAAAATCGAGTAATTGTTGATCGCAGCTTTCAGGCCGAGGCCAGTGCGGACCGCCTGTTCAACGCATTTCCGGTTAATCACCGGCAGCATGCCGGGCATCGCCGCATCGACCAGCGAGACATGGCTGTTCTGTGCCGCACCGAAGGATGTGGACGAGCCGGAAAACAGCTTGGCGTTGGAGACGACCTGCGCGTGAACTTCGAGACCGATCACGACTTCCCAGTCGCCGGTTTCACCCTGAATGATATAGGACGCCATCTGATCAGCCCTCCAGCCAGGATGGTTTGGCGGTAAAGCCCGCCGCCTGTTCCAGCACATCGCCAACGCGGAAGACTGTTTCCTCGTCAAAGCTTTTACCGAGAATCTGCAACCCGAGCGGCAGCCCCTCCGCAGACAGGCCGGCCGGTACCGACATGCCGGGAATACCGGCCAGATTGGCCGGCACGGTAAAGACATCGTTCAGGAACATCTTGATCGGGTCATCCATCTGCTCGCCCATACCGAAGGCCGCATTGGGTGCGGTCGGGGTCAGAATGGCATCCACCTTGCCGAAGACCTCGTCAAAATCGCGGGCAATCAGGGCCCGTACCTTCTGCGCCTTGATGTAATAGGCATCGTAATAGCCGGCAGACAGCACATAGGTGCCAATCAGCACCCGGCGCTGTACCTCATCGCCAAATCCGGCAGCCCGGGTTTTGGCGTACATCTCGTCCAGGCTGTCGCCCTCAACCCGCAGGCCAAACCGCACGCCGTCATAACGGGCCAGGTTCGAGGAGGCTTCTGCCGGGGCAACGATATAATAGGTCGGCAGCGCATATTTTGTATGCGGCAGCGATACATCGACGCATTCGGCACCGGCATCGGTCAGCCACTGACGCCCCTGCGCCCACAGTTTGCTGATCTCTTCCGGCATATCATCAAGCTGATACTCACGGGGGATACCGATCTTCATGCCACGGATATCACCGGTCAGCGCGGCCTCGAAATTCGGAATCGCACGCTCATCCGATGTCGCATCCTTCGGGTCGTGCCCGGCCATGGCCTGCAACATGATCGCCGCATCCCGCACCGTCCGCGTCATCGGCCCTGCCTGATCCAGTGACGAGGCAAAGGCAACCGTCCCCCAGCGCGAGCAGCGGCCATAGGTCGGCTTGATGCCGACAATACCGCAGAAGGAGGCGGGCTGACGTATCGAGCCGCCGGTATCCGTACCTGTTGCCGCAATTGCCGCATAACCGGAAACGGCAGAGGCTGATCCGCCGGATGATCCGCCCGGCACCAGGTCCCGGTTGCCGGTCTTCCAGGGGTTACGGACACCACCGTAATAGCTGGTCATGTTGGATGACCCCATGGCGAATTCATCCAGGTTCGTCTTGCCAAGCATTACCGCGCCGTTGCGCCACAGATTGGCGGTGACGGTCGATTCATAGGTCGGCGTGAAGCCGTCGAGAATATGCGAGGCCGCCGTGGTCAGAACGCCTTCCGTGCAGAACAGATCCTTGATCGCCAGCGGCTGACCTTCAACCAGCCCGACCTCGCCTTTCGCCCGGCGTGCATCAGAGGCTTTGGCCCCGTCGCGGGCCCGGTCAAAAGTCTCCGTAATATAAACGTTCAGGTCGCGGGCGCGCTCGGCCGCAACGATATAGGCATCTGTCAGTTCGAGTGATGTCAGCTGACCATTGGCCATCGCATCACGGGCACCGGCCAGTGAAAGATCCAGAATATCACTCATTATTCGACCACCTTCGGCACCAGATAAAAGCCATCCTGAGACACCGGCGCGTTGGCGGTGACATCTGCCTGCTTTTCGCCATCTGTCACCACGTCGTCGCGCATGGGCATCTTGCGGTCGCCGACACGGGTCATCGGCTCGACATTATCGGTATTGACCTCAGCCAGCTGCTCGACCCAGTTGATGATATTGTCCAGTTCCCCTGCCAGTCCATCAAGGCGGCTTTCCGGCACCTCGATACGGGCAAGATAGGCAATTTTGCTCACGGCTTCGCGATCCAGCGACATGGCTTCACACTTCAGAAATTGCAGGTAAACCGGTAAATTAACCGGAAGCTGGGGAAACTATCACCCGCCCCTGCAGGGCGCAAGAATGGGAAGCCGGTTTATGCCCGGGAAAGGTCTGACGCCGGACGGCAGCTATACCGCACCAACATCGACACGGGCATCGTTGAAGCAGGCACCGCCGAGATCACCCAGACCGGTCGGAGCCAGTGCCGAGACCGTCTGGCCGTTATCGCTGGTTTTCATCCAGGCACCCTTGTCAGAAGAGACAACACCGGGCCGTACCCCCGTCGTCACTTTCAGCATCAGATGCACCTCCCCCAGATCATTCCAGACCCGGACTTTCGTACCATCCGTCAGCCCCCGGGCAGCCACATCCGCAGGATGCATTTCCAGCAGCGGCATCCCGGCATTGACCGCACAGCCACCAAAGGTCGAGGTTACACGCTGGTCAGAGGCCGGACTGATAAGAACCAGCGGATAGGCATCCGTTACCGGCACAAACCCCGGCAGTCCCTGACCGCTCTCAGCCGCGAGCCGGTCTGACCAGAGTTCAATTTTACCACTGGGCGTTGCCGGAAAGGTCGATCTGAAAAGCACCGGCACCTCTCCGTCACAGAGCATCGGCACGGCTTCACCTGCACGTATGCTGCTGGGTTTGCGCCCAGCCATTCGGGGGTCAGTAGCATCAAGCGCATCATCCATCAGTTCTTCGTCACTGGCAGTAAAGGCCGGATCGTCGAACCCGAACCGGGCGGCAAGGCTGCGGAAGATATCCGTCAGCGGGCGGCTTTCCCCTACCGGCGGGACCACTGCCTCTGCCCGTTGCAGATAATTCTGGCCATAAGCCGCATACAGATCGGCATGTTCAAAGCTGGTACAGGCCGGCAGCACAACATCGCAATACAGCATGCTGTCTGTCATCGCGGCCTCAATCCCGACCGTGAACAGATCCGGGTGCATCAGCGCACGAATGACCTGCGCCTGATCCGGCAGGGCGATGACCGGATTATGGGAATAGATCACAGCCCCCCGCACCGGCGGGTCCAGACTGTCATCCAGAATATGTCCTGGCAGATCGACGATATCGAGGATGCGCGTTCCCGCCGGAGACAAATCGCTGCGGTGCAGCCGGTCCGGCGTGCGGGGAAAGATCGCGCTGGCGGAATAGATCAGTCCCGCCCCTTCCACACCGAACTTTCCCGCCAGTGCAGGCAGCGCACAGATTGCCCGGATACCGGAACCGCCATTCCGGTTCCGCTCCAGCCCGTTGCCAATGGCAATGACCGGGCGTTCTGCCGCAACATACAGACGGGCCGCTTCACGAATATCTTCTGCCGGCACCCCACTTGCGTCTTCTGCCCGCTCCGGCGTCCAGTCTCTTGCAGCACCAAGGAACCGTTCCGCACCCAGAACATGCTGTTCTATAAATGCAGTCTTCACACCGCCAGTTCGTTCAATTTCCGCTGCAATCGCCCAGGCCAGAACCACGTCCGCCCCCGGCCGGACAGGCAGATGCATATCCGCCTTCGCAGCAATCTTCACCCGGCGGGGATCGACGACGATCAGCTTTGCCCCCTGTCGCCGGGCAGCATTGATATGGCGTACCAGATGCAGGTTCGAGCAGGTCGCATTGTTGCCCCAGACAATGATCAGGTCAGATTTCGCCGCCTGCTCCATTGTCGCACCGGGAACCCGCCCCAGCACAGAGGCGACAGCCCGTCCGCGAACACCGCCACAAAGCGAATCCCGGATCAGGTGGGACGCACCGAGACGATTGAAAAACCGCAGGGACATGGAATCCTGTGCCAGAATGCCGTGTGGTCCGGCATAATTGAACGGGATAACTGCCTGCGGACCATACCGGCTGATCACCTGCGACAGCCCCTCATGGATCAGGTCCAGCGCCAGATCCCAGCTGACCGGCTCGAACTGACCGGTGCCACGCGGTCCGGTACGGCGCAGCGGCGTCCGGATACGATCCGGCCCATGGACAAATTCCGGCGTCAGATTGGAAACTTTCGAACAGATTGCGCCGTCCGTCATCGGATTCGCCCGCGATCCCCGCACCTTGACGATCCGGTCATCTGCCACCGAGACGGTCAGGCTGCAGGTATCCGGACAATCCAGCGTACAGACACTCGGTTTTTCAGTCAGTTTTGACGCACCGTCAGGCATCGGAGTCTCCATAGAATTGTCGCGCGCGGAAAACAGGGGGCTATCCGTCATTCGCACTGATATAGCCCGGAATTGGACTTGCCAGACAGCACCATTTGAACCCGAAACCCGGGACCAATCAGGCTCTTCAAGAGCAGTTGCATAAAATTTTATATATATTTTATTATTATTGTTATTAAATAAACATATAATATTTAAATTAGAATACTGTTTACCGACAAACAACAATACCGTATAAATACTTACGACTCGCCGGTAGAGCCGATCCTCCCTCCCCGCCTGCGGCAAAGGCGAGAGGGAACCTGCTCAACGGGTCACGAAAGTCTGACGAGAGTGCGAGCGGCTCATGACCCTCCGAGCCACGCCTACCCCACACGCATCTTTCGTCGGCGAGCGGAAGCGATGAGAGTCGCTTCCGCTCGAACTTTCCCGGACCTGATTTCACCGGAGTTGAAGCATCAATGACAACAACATCAGACGGCGAAGCCTTGTCGGACAACCCGGTTACGGGTACGCTTCATACCGTGACAAAAGAATATTTTGATCTGACGCGCTTGATTGAACGGCTGCACCGGCGGCTGCTGGATGTTGTCCGGAATGAACTCATTAATAACGGGATCAATCAGGTCAACGCCGTGCAGGCCATGCTGCTGGCCAATATTGGTGAGGAGGAAATCGTCATCCGCGATCTCACCAGCCGCGGCTATTACCTCGGCTCGAACGTTTCCTACAATATCAAGAAGCTGGTTGATCTGGGCTTTCTGACCCAGACACGCGCCCCGCATGACAAGCGTTCCTTCACCATCTGTCTCACCGACAAGGGAAAACAGGTCAGCGAACTGATCGGTACCCTGCAAGGCCAGCTGGCTGAACGGTTTGTCGGCGAGATTGTCGATGTGGACGAGGTCAAGGCCGGCACCAAACTGCTCCGGCGTCTGGAACGCAGCTATACTGATTACATCGATTTCGGCGATCTCTGAACATCGCACCGCGACGGGCTGTAACCGATTCCGGACTGCACGGCTGACGGAAAACAACTTCCGCCCGGGATAACCGGGCGTCAGGAAGCCGTCCCTTCAAGAATATTCGTTGCCGGGCCGCTGCTCTCCCATCCCTGAACCCGAAAGGCTCCGGTTGCCGCATTGGCCTCGAACGCAACACGGGTATCCGGGTTAAGAACGGGAGCGACCAGCCAGCCCATCGGCTCTGTCGCAGTATTCAGCTCCGTCATAGCCGACAGCCGGTCCTCGCTGTTGCGACCCCGGTCACCCGGATGATCGAAGTCAACCCAGTGATTGGCCGCTGTGACCATACCTTCCCGTATCCGGGCACTGTCAGCCTTGCGTTCGATGACACATCCCTGCCCCGGCTGAAGACCTGCAAGGGTATAGAATACCGGCAGGGCAACCGGTGTCCGGGTGAGCATCTCTTTTGCCTCATCAAAGCTGGCGCATTCTTCCATCACTTTGCGAAGCAGATGAGCCGGTGGTAGGGCATTCCGCATCCAGACACGCGCCCTGGTTGCCATCCAGTCTGCCGGGCGGCCAAATCCTGTTCGCAGCAATGGCGGTTGATTGATGGCAACGGCGAAACGGCCTTTTGCCACCGCCGTCAGAACCCCGGCAAATCCGGGCCATGTGATACTGACATAATCCCCCATCCGGCCGGTCATGATAAGCGCGACAAGCGTTCGACCCAGCGAATCCAGCGGCCAGTCCAGCGTCCGCAACAACCTTATTCCCCCGGCAAGCGGGTCTTCATTCACTGAGGTGGTACAGGCCCATTCAAAACTGAGATTGAGCATGGTCACCCCCGGACGGGCGACCCGGCGGGCGATTTCCGCAATTTCATATTTGTAGGGGGTATCGCAGCGGGCCAGCCAGCGACGGGAGATCATATCGGCAATCTGAATTCCCGGTCGGGAATAATGTCTGGTGGCTGAATACAGAATATCGTCAATCAGCGCCGGGCAGACTTCAACCATATGCGGAGTAGAGCGGCTTCGCAGATCGATCAGGGGAATATCGGGCAGCGTTTCGCTCAACTCTTTCTCTCCATCCTCCGTGCAACAGGTTGTCTTTGCCCGGTCATTCGATCCGAACAGCCGAAGACAGGCAATGCATAAATCAGCCCGCGAAGGGACTTCTCTGCAGTTCGTGCGTCCGAAGGCTTTGAAATTCCGGTTGCTCTGGTATGTTCCCGCCGACTCATTCAGGAGACGAGCATGATCCCCCGTTATTCACGCCCCGAAATGACTGCCATCTGGGAACCCGAGAACAAGTTCCGGATCTGGTTTGAAATTGAAGCCCATGCCTGCGACGCACAGGCCGAGCTTGGCGTGATCCCGAAAGAGGCAGCGAAAGCGGTCTGGGAGCGGGGTGCCTTTGAAGTTGACCGGATCGACGAGATCGAACGCGAAACCAAGCACGATGTCATCGCGTTTCTGACCAACCTGGCTGAGCATGTCGGTGATGAAGCCCGCTTCGTGCATCAGGGCATGACCTCCAGCGATGTGCTGGATACCTGCCTTTCGGTCCAGCTCACTCAGGCAACGGATATTCTTCTGAAAGATATCGACCGGGTACTGGAAGCGCTGAAAAAGCGTGCCTATGAAACCCGGGACATGGTTTGCATGGGCCGCAGCCACGGCATTCACGCCGAGCCGGTGACCATGGGGCTGAAGTTCGCCCGTTTCCACGCCGAGTTTGCCCGCAACCGGGACCGGCTGATCGCCGCCCGCAAGGAAATCGCAACCTGTGCAATTTCCGGCGCGGTTGGCACCTTTGCCAATATCGACCCCGCCGTCGAAGAACATGTCGCGAAGAAGCTTGGCCTTGAGGTCGAGCCTGTATCGACGCAGGTCATTCCGCGTGATCGCCATGCCATGTATTTTGCAACCCTCGGCGTCATCGCCTCCTCCGTCGAAAATCTGGCAACAGAGATACGGCATCTGCAACGCACCGAACTGCGTGAAGCCGAGGAATATTTTGCCCCCGGCCAGAAAGGCTCGTCGGCAATGCCGCACAAGCGCAACCCGGTGCTGACGGAAAACCTCACCGGTCTTGCCCGGATTGTCCGCAGCGCCGTAACACCCGCCCTTGAGAACGTTGCTCTCTGGCATGAACGCGATATCTCGCATTCCTCCGTCGAGCGAATGATCGGGCCGGATGCGACGGTCACGCTGGATTTCGCCCTGAACCGGCTGGCAAATGTCGTCGACAAGCTGGTGATCTATCCGGAGAACCTGCAAAAGGCCATGGATCAGCTCGGTGGCCTGATTTTCTCACAGCGTGTGCTGCTGGCACTCACCCAGTCCGGCATGAGCCGGGAAGACGCCTACAAGGCCGTTCAGCGCAATGCCATGAAGGTCTGGGCGAACGAGGGCAGTTTCCTCGATCTGCTGAAAGCTGACGAGGCGGTCGCTGCCCATCTTTCAGATTCCGAACTCGATGCGATTTTCGATCTGACATACCACACGAAAAATGTCGGCGTTATCTTCCGCCGTGTCTTCGGGGAATAACGGCCGGCCCTGACGGCTTACTTCTTGTCGAAGCCTTCCACACCGTCCCAGTCCCCTTCCGGCGCGTTGTCGACATACCGTCGACAACGCTCAATCATGACCTGTGTCGGCCCGTCGTCAGGGCGCTCCCTGCCCAGCGTTTCGAACAATTCGCAGGCATCCCTGAACATACCATCCTGATACACATCAAATGCCCCGGAGAACCGCTCAACAAAGGCAACAGTATCAGGATCAACAACCGGCCCATCCTCCGGAGCCCGGGCACCCATCAGTTCATAGATGGTGAGAGGCTGAGTTGTCCCCTTTGGTGTCACCCGGTCAACAATCCGGAAGATGAAACGATCTTCGGCGCCATTAACGATGGTATCGCTCACCAGTATGTGGGTGCCGTAATATTTGTTGAGTCCTTCAAGGCGTGCTGCAAGATTGACCGTATCCCCCAGCGCGGTATAGCCCATCCGGTTGGTTGCCCCCATATTCCCGACAACCGCATCACCGGAATGCAGCCCGAGACGGGTCACCAGAATCGGCCGCCCTTTTTCCTCATATAACCGGTTCAGCTCTTCAGATGCCTGACGGGTGGCCAGTATTCCGCGACAGGCATTAACGATATGTGCCGGGTCTTCCAGCGGCGCGTTCCAGACAGCCATGATGGCATCGCCGATGAATTTATCGATGGTCCCATTGTGTCTGGAAATGGCGTTGGTCAGTGCCTCGAAATAAACCGATGTATGCTCCAGCAGGAATTCCGGCTCTGCCCCTTCAGACAGATCGGTAAAGCCTGCAATATCGGTAAACATCAGCGTCACACGCTGCCGGCTGCCGCCAATCTTCGCGATCTGTCCGCTCGCCAGCAGCTTCATGACGACGTCTTTCGGCACATAGCGGGAGAATGCGTCGATCGTCTGGCGCATATCTGCCATCGATTTCGACAATTGCGCAATTTCCCTGAAAATCGTTGGCCGGGGTTTGTAGCCGCTGAAATCAAATTTCCGGATCTTGTCCGCATCCTCTGCCACCCGGATCATCGGCCGGGTGATCCAGCCCGCCAGCACTGTCACCCCCGGAACGGCAACAAACAGAATCAGGGCTGCCGCAAAAAGCATGCTGCGGTACATACTTTCGACCATTGGACCGGTAAACTGATCCACCGGTGCAACAACTGAAATAATCCAGTTGGTCGCTGCAGGTCCGCTGACTTCCCGCCAGGACAGGATCTGGTCGCCTTCAGAAGATTCAAAAACAACGGTGCTGTCCCCGTCCCGTGCCCGGTCAAGTGACAGCCCGGACTTCAGAATCGGATCCTTCAGGTCCACGATCGTCGGCATCCGCTTTTTCCGGAAAGCCTGGTCAAGAATATCCAGATAATCATTCACCTTGTCCTGAGCGATCAGCACACCGCTGTTGTCGGTGATCGCCAGGCGGGTTGATTCCCCAAACCGCTGCGTCTGCAGAAATTCGCTGAGTTGGGCAACGCTGATATCCAGGCCAAAAACGCCGCCCGGGAAAAACGTCATGGCCCGGGAAAAGGTAATCCCCGGACGCTGCAAACTCTGGAAAACATAGGGTTCGGTATTCACGGTGAAGTTTGCGGCCAGGGCGGTAGAATACCATGGCCTCACACGTGGATCATAGGTCACGGTCGTCTCAAGCTCGCCCTGCTGCGTCGAGCCATCCTCGAAAACATAGCTCCACTGCTGATAGGAGCCGAATGTCCCCCGGGAAATAATCCGTCGCGCGTAACGCACTCCCTCCGGAAATCCCAGAGTCGTGCGCGCTTCCAGTGGCTGTGCTCCGACATTGATGACCTGAATGAAGGCACCGGTCTTGTCGGCGATATAGGCACTGTACGCCGTTTCGTGGCGTTGCAGCGTGCCGGTCAGATATCGCAGGGTCAGTTCAGGCCTGTCGAGCGATATGGCTTCTGCCGGCAGGCCCGCCGTGATGTCTGCTATCAGACGGGCCTCGTCAAAAAAGCGTTCCAGCCGCTGGGCCGTTTCACCGGAAATAGACGACATCCACTTGTCAGCGGAGTCTATAATGATGCGCCGGTCCTCGAAATAATTCGCACCGACAAGTACCGCACTGCACCCGACCACGACCGCAAGAACTGTCGTCAGGATCGTAATGCGCAATGGTGCCTTGTATTTTCCAAGCATACTCACCCAATCAGACAGCATTCCCTTGGAATACAATCTAGAGGAGCATGTCCTTCACCCCAAGCGAATATCAGGCGAAAATATTTGCTTGACGATGAGTCCGGCGCGTCAGCCCTGCGTTACCTGCAGATGCGCTTCGGCATAAAGGTCATCCATTTTGCGACGCAGGGCTTCCCGTGTCATCGCAACCTTGGCAGTTTCAAAGTCACCCAGCACCTTGCGCAGAACATCGTCATCACCCGGCTCATCAAAGTCCGAGGCCATCACTTCCTTGATGTAGGCATCTGCATCAGCCTTGCCGAGAAGTTCCGCAGCCCAGGCACCAAGCATCCGGTTCCGGCGGGATTCTACCTTGAAACGGGTTTCTTCGTCATTTTTGTATTTGGCTTCGAAGCCCTTTTCCCGATCCTTGAACGACGACATGCCTTGGTTCTCCTGCCACTGGTTACGTTGGCCGCAAGATAAGTCGGCCAGACGGTGTTTCAATGACATTATTGCGCAAACCGCAGATAAAATCATCAAGCTGCCGATTGCGGTTTACCGGAACAGCCTTATCTTGGTCCGGAAATGTGCTCCGTCATCATCCTCCGACGGCCAGACCATGACTGGCCCGTCATCATTGCCGCAAACCGTGACGAAATGGCTGACCGCCCCTGGCGGGTGCCTGACCGGCACTGGGGTGACCGGCCCGATGTTGTCGCCGGCATGGATGAACTTTCCGGTGGTTCCTGGCTCGGCATCAACGACAATGGCGTCATTGCCGGTGTCCTCAACCGACCGCATTCACTCGGCCCGCAGGCTGGCAAACGTACCCGTGGCGAGCTCGTGCTTGAGATGCTCGACCATGCCGATGCCTCCGAAGCCGCTGCTGCCATTGCTGATCTTGACGGGTCAAGTTACCGCGGATTCAACCTTTTCATCGCCGATAACCGCGATGCCTTCTGGGTCCGCTCAACAGGTGAAGGTATTGTCGACGTGGCACCGATACCGGATGGCGTATCAATGCTGACCGCCCATGACCTGAACGATGTTGCCGCTCCGCGGACCGCGCGGCATTTACCCCGGTTCCGTGCAGCCCCGGCTCCTGAACCGGATCAGACAGACAGCTGGTTTGCCTGGACAGCCTTGCTGGCATCCCGGGACAGCGATCCGGATGCAGGGCCGGGCAGTGCCATGCTGGTTGGCAGCGAGACCGGCTTCGGTACAGTTTCCAGCAGCCTGATGGCGCTGCCGGCAATCGGACGGGCTGGAATAAAGCCGCAATGGCTGTTCAACAGTGCCCCGAGGGACAAGGCAAAATTCGCCGCAATTCCGCTGGATTGATTCTGCCGACCGCCGTTGTTATGACCCCTTTTTGTTGATATAGCAGAGTTCAGGGTTGCCCGACACCGGGCGGCCTCAACCGGGGCAGTCAACAGGCCCACAGAACGGATTCCAGACATGGCCCGACGCAGGCAGATTTATGAGGGCAGGGCAAAAGTGCTCTTTGAAGGCCCGGAGCCGGGTACGCTGGTGCAATATTTCAAGGACGATGCCTACAGTGCGCATGGTGCTGAAAAGGGCGTCATCACCGGCAAGGGCGTTCTCAACAACCGCATCTCCGAATATCTTATGACACGGCTGTCTGAAATCGGCGTGCCGACACATTTCGTGCGCCGGCTGAACATGCGCGAGCAACTGGTTCGCGAAGTCGAGATCGTCCAGGTAAAGGTCGCCGTGCGCAACATCGCCGCCGGCTCCTTTGCGGAACGGTTCGGCATGGCGGAGGGCGCGCCCCTGCCGCGTTCGATTGTCGAATTCCGCTACATGTCGGAAGAACTCGGCTACCCGATTGTCTCCGAAGAACATATCACGGCATTCGGCTGGGCAGTCCCCCAGGAACTCGACGATATTCTTGCCATGAGCCTGCGCATCAACGACTTCCTGATGGGGTTGTTTCTTGGTGTCGGCATCCGGCTGGTCGATTTCAAACTGGAATTCGGACGGCTGTGGACCGGTGATGACCTGCGCATCGTACTGGCAGATGAAATCAGCCCTGACAGTTGCCGGTTATGGGATATCAAGACCAATGAACGAATGGACAAGGACCGGTTCCGTCAGGATCTGGGCCGGGTGGAGGAGGCCTATCAGGAGGTCGCCCGACGCCTTGGCATCCTTCCAGAAAGCGGACCGGGCGATATGAAGGGCCCGGCCCTGATGCAGTAAAACTCCAGAGACGGAAACCAGACCAAGATGAAAGCACGCGTGCATATCACCCTGAAAGACGGGGTTCTCGATCCACAGGGCAAGGCTGTCATGGGCGCACTCGGCGCGCTCGGATTTGACGGTGTCAAAGACCTGCGCCAGGGCAAGTTCATTGAAATCGAACTCGACGGCAACGACCGGGCTGCGGCCGAAAAGCAGGTCGCAGAAATGTGCGCCAAGCTGCTGGCCAATACGGTCATCGAAAACTACGAAATTGATATCGTAACCTGAGCACTGGCTCCGGATCCCGGATTTTGCCGGACACTTGCCCTGAACATATCGGAAAGTAACTGATGAAAGCAGCTGTGATCGTATTCCCCGGTTCGAACTGTGACCGGGACGCCGCGGTGGCACTGGAACAGGCGACAGGTCAGAAACCGCTGATGCTGTGGCACAAGGATACCAGCCTGCCAGCCGTTGACCTGCTGATTGTCCCCGGCGGTTTTTCCTACGGTGATTACCTGCGCTGCGGGGCCATCGCTGCGAAATCCCCGATCATGACGGAAGTGCGCAAGGCTGCAAATGCCGGCACACCGGTGCTTGGTATCTGCAACGGCTTTCAGGTCCTGACCGAAAGCGGCCTGCTGCCCGGCGTGCTGATGCGCAATCGTGGCCTGAAATATATCTGCCGCGATGTTGCCCTGCGGGTTGAGCGTAATGACCGTATCTTCACCAAGGGTTACACGGAAGGTCAGGTCATCACGGTGCCGATCGCTCATATGGAAGGCAATTATCAGGCTGATCCGGACGTACTGAAGCGGCTGGAAGATGAAGGCCAGGTCGCTTTCCGTTACTGCGCGCCCGACGGTGCCGCAAATGACGATGCCAACCCGAACGGGGCCGCGAACAACATTGCCGGTATCTTCAATGACCGGGGCAATGTGCTTGGCATGATGCCCCATCCGGAACGGCTGGCCGACCCGGAACTCGGCGGTATGGACGGCGCAGCCATGTTTGCCGCCCTCGCCGGACGGCTTTAACCCTTTTCTGCTCACCCTGAACGATCAGTCGGAAAACAGTGACAAACCAGACCAGCGACATCACCCCTGACGTCATCGCCAGCCATGGCCTGACCCCTGATGAATATAAAACCGCCTGTGATATTCTGGGGCGGGAACCGAACCTGACCGAACTGGGAATCTTTTCGGTCATGTGGTCGGAACATTGTTCCTACAAGTCATCGAAAAAATGGCTGAAAACCCTGCCGACGACGGCTCCCTGGGTGATCTGCGGCCCCGGTGAAAATGCCGGCGTCATTGATATCGGCGACGGACAGGCGGCGATTTTCAAGATGGAAAGCCACAACCACCCCTCCTTTATCGAGCCCTATCAGGGAGCTGCGACCGGAGTTGGCGGCATCCTGCGCGATGTCTTCACGATGGGGGCCCGGCCAATCGCCAACCTGAACGCACTCCGGTTTGGCGATGTCTCGCACGAAAAGACCCGTCATCTTGTGTCAGGTGTTGTTGCCGGTGTCGGCGGCTATGGTAACTGCGTCGGCGTGCCGACTGTAGGCGGGGAATGTAATTTCCACGCCAGCTACAACGGCAATATTCTGGTCAATGCCATGACCGTCGGCCTCGCCGAGGCTGACAATATCTTCTATTCCGCAGCATCCGGCGTCGGAAACCCCATTGTCTATGTCGGATCGAAGACCGGACGTGACGGTATTCACGGGGCCACCATGGCTTCGGCTGAATTTGACGATGCCTCCGACGCCAAGCGGCCGACGGTGCAGGTTGGCGATCCGTTTACGGAGAAACTGCTGATTGAAGCCTGCCTTGAACTGATGGCAACCGATGCCATCGTTGCCATTCAGGATATGGGCGCAGCCGGCCTGACCTCATCGTCATTCGAAATGGCATCGAAAGGTGGTCTCGGCGTCGATCTTGATCTGGACCGGGTACCAACCCGGGAAACCGGCATGACTGCCTACGAAATCATGCTCTCCGAAAGCCAGGAACGCATGCTGATGGTGCTGCGGCCCGGCTCTGAAGATGCCGCACGGGCAATCATTGAGAAATGGGATCTGGATTTCTCGGTCTGCGGTGAACTGACCGATACCGGCCGCATGGTCCTGCGAATGCATGGCGAAATTCAGGCTGACCTGCCGATTGACCCGCTGGCACTGGCCTCCCCTGAATATGACCGCCCGTGGAAACCGACCCCGGCACAGCCGGTCATTGCCGCAGCCGATCTGCCCGTTCCTGACGACCTGATGGGTACACTGACGCAGATCATGGGCTGCCCGGATGTCGCTTCGAAGAAATGGATATGGGAACAGTATGACCACATGGTCATGGCCGACAGTGTCCAGCGCCCCGGCGGGGACGCTGCTGTTGTCCGCGTACACGGCACCCGCAAGGGCCTTGCCATGACCTCCGACTGTACACCGCGTTACTGTGTCGCCGACCCCGTGATGGGCGGCAGGCAGGTTGTAGCCGAAGCCTGGCGCAACATCACCGCCGTCGGTGCCACGCCGCTTGCGATTACCGACAACATGAACTTCGGCAATCCGGAACGCCCGGAAATCATGGGTCAGTTTGTCGGCTGTATCGAGGGTATGCGCGAAGCCTGCCTTGCGCTCGATTTTCCCGTCGTCTCCGGCAATGTCTCGCTCTACAACGAAACCAACGGTCAGGCCATCCTGCCGACCCCGACCATCGGCGCGGTCGGCAAGATCGACGATGTGCAGGACATGGCGCGCATTGCCCTGCCGGAAGGCTGCGACATCGTGCTGATCGGCGAGACCACGAGCTGGATGGGGGCCTCCCTTTATCTCCGTGAAATTGCCGGTCGCGAAGAAGGCGCACCGCCGCCAGTGGATCTGGCCCTGGAACGTCGTAATGGCGACTTCGTCCGCACAGGCATCCTCTCCGGTGATATTCGGGCCTGCCACGACCTTTCAGATGGCGGTCTGCTGGTCGCCCTGACCGAAATGTGCCTGGCCGGTAACACAGGTGCGGCACTTTCTGCCCTCCCGGATGACCAGACGCCACATGGCTGGCTGTTTGGCGAGGATCAGGCCCGTTATCTCGTTGCCACCACCGACGGGCCCGCGCTGGTGGAAAAAGCGACCGGGCAGAATGTCAGTGCCCGGATTATCGGATGCAGTGGCGGTAGCAGCCTCACATTGGCCGGAATCGGTGAGACTGGACTCGACAGTCTGCGTCAGGCACATGAAAACTGGATGCCTGCCTATATGGCCTGAAAGAAAACGGGAATACGCAATATCCCTTATTGATCGAACTAGTTTCAGGGTCGACAATACTTTTCCTGTCAGTCTGTCCCCCGGCGGACTGATCTCATCGATCGGAAACCGAATGTGACGCGCGATCAGGTCAAATACGGATGCGTATTAATCTGTGGGATCGTCCTCATCCTTGCGGCGGCATTATTCACGTCCCGTCTGAACACCGAAACAAGGGTAGAAGCCAACCGGTCAGACCTTCAGTTCAGGCTGGCAACCCTGTCATCCAGACTGGAAAGCGAGATCAACAGCAACATGTTGCTGCTGATCGGGCTGGCAACGGAACTCTCTCTGAATCCTGAGATTAGCCAGGATGACTTTGCCGATCATGCATCAGAATTACTTCGCTACGGACCGGCACTGATCAATCTTGCCGCTGCGAGAAACCTCATCATCAGCCACGTCTATCCGATGGAGCCGAACAAATCGATTCTTGGCGTCGATTATCGGGAAATACCGGATCAGGCTGATGTCATTTTCCGGGCGGTGAATACAGGTGACATGCAGCTTGCCGGTCCGCTCCCCCTGATTCAGGGCGGCGAAGCGATCATTGGCCGGATGCCGGTTTATATCAATGACGAGACCGGCTCGCATCTGTGGGGCGTGGCAGCCGCTCCGATTGATTTCCGAAAACTGATGCGGAACAGCGGTATTCTCCAGCTGACTGAAGTTTTTGACATCGCCCTCCGGGGCCGTGACGGTCAGGGTGAAAACGGTGCTGTCTTCTATGGCAACCCCGCACTGTTTAATGCCGACACCGTCAGGGCGACAGTCAAGGTTCCCGGCGGTTCCTGGATCATCGCCGGCATGCCGAAGGCCGGCTGGAAAGCCGCTGTAAAACCGAACTGGGTTATCTGGATTGCCGCCCTTCTGGCGGAAACCGCCTGGATACTGATTGTCGTTCTTGGTTATCTGCGCGCCCGGGAAGCTTCACAGGCCCGTCATGCAATCGAGCAATCCCAGAAAACCTTCGAGTATCTTTTTGAGCATGCCTCCGACGCCATGTTCCTGATAGATCCGCACAAGCTCCGTTATATCGGCGCTAATGAGCCGGCACAGAAGCTGCTCGGCTATTCCCTGGAGGAACTTAAAACACTCGATTACGGAGATCTGAGCAGCGCAAGCCATCGCGACGAAATCAGAAGACGCCCCGGGGAGCTGCTTGATGGCCGGAAAATGGTCTATGACTGGGAGCTGATCCATAAACAGGGATATACGATACCGGTTGAAATCAGCGCCAGAGTGATCAGCAATGGCGCTGAAAGCGTCATGCAGACGATCGTACGTGACCGCAGTGCCCAGCGACGCCACGAACGGGAACTGATGAACGCAAAACGCGAAGCAGAGCTGGCAAACCATGCAAAGTCCCAGTTTCTTGCGAATATGAGCCATGAGTTGCGAACCCCGCTGAATGCCATCATCGGATTTTCCACAATCCTGAATGAAGAAATCCTCGGGCAGCATTCGATACCCCAGTACAAGGAATATGCCGAAGACATTCAGCGATCGGGCGAACATCTGCTGAAGATCATCAGTGACATTCTCGACATCTCGAAGATTGAAGCCGGTGAAATGCGGCTCGATTTCGAGCCGATTGATCTGGTGCCTGTTCTCGACGCCGCTATCCGGATGTGCCGGCCGCGGCTGCGTGAAAAGTCACTGGCCCTGCAAATGACGATACATCAGGACCGGCTCATGATCCTTGGTGATGAACTGAAAATGAAACAGGTCTTTCTGAATTTGCTCAGTAATGCGGTCAAATTCACGGTTGAGGGTGGCATTGCCATCGAAGCAGAGCACACCAAAAAGAATACCATCAGGATCACGATGACGGATACCGGCCGGGGCATGAGCGAGAAAGATGTCGACAATGTCTTACGCCCCTTCGTTCAGGCCGAAGACATCATGATCCGTGACAATGAAGGTACAGGTCTGGGACTTGCCCTGGTGGATGCCTTCGTCAATGCACATGGCGGTCGCCTTGATATCAAAAGCACCCTGAATATCGGCACCACCATCACCATGGAATTTCCGGGAATTGATCAGCCGTCAGGCGTTGCTGATGCCGCCGATTGAAATCGTTCTCCTTGCCTTACCGTTGACAGTACAATCCGGGCCGCCTATATGCCGGGCAACTTAAGGGGATAATCTGATGGCAATGTCTGCTGGCGAAATTGAAGCTTTGATCAAAGAAGGCCTGCCGGATGCGGAAGTCCGTATCGACGACCTTCGCGGCGACGGCGACCATTATGCCGCGCATGTCGTTTCTGCCGCCTTTGCAGGCAAGTCGCGTGTACAACAGCACCAAATGGTTTATTCCACATTGAAGGGTCGCATGGGTAACGAACTCCACGCCCTCGCCCTTCAGACATCTGCGCCAGAATAAGCGCATTCAGAAAGGATAAAAGATGAGCGACAATCCGGTATTTGCCGATATCCAGAAGGCTGTCGACGAGAACGAGGTTCTGCTGTTCATGAAGGGCAACCCGATGTTCCCGCAGTGCGGTTTCTCGGCGACTGTCGTTCAGATTCTCAGCCATCTCGGTGTAAAATTCAAAGGTATCAATGTCCTTGAGGACATGGAAATCCGCGAAGGTATCAAGCAGTTCTCAAGCTGGCCGACCATCCCGCAGCTTTACGTCAAGGGCGAGTTTGTCGGCGGTTGCGACATCATCCGTGAAATGTTCGACAGCGGAGAGCTGGAACAACTGCTCGCGGACAAAGGCGTCCAGCGCGCCGCCTGATCCGGACTGACCGGGTCTGCGCATGATCGCGGACCCGGCATTTCCGTCTTGTTACCGGCTGGCCAGTGCCTCGCGGACAAAATCCAGCCGGTCCTGACCATAGAACGGTTCACCATCCACCACATAAGTAGGCGAGCCGAAGACGCCTAGTGACAGTGCTTCCTCGCTGTTGGCCGTGAACTCCTGCTGAAGTTCCGGATCATGGGCATTGCCAACCAGTGCTCCCCCGTCCAGCCCCACTGAATTACACAAATCCGTCAGTACCTCCGGACTGTCCAGATCACGGTCGTCCCGCCAGAGCGCCGCCAGAATTGCAGCAGACAGGGCATCCACATCACCACCGGACCGCTGTGCACCAATCACACAGCCGCTGGCCAGTTCACGCCCGCCATAATGATGTACCGGATGCGGGTTCACCGGCATTCCCCGCCGTTTTGCCCAGCGAACCAGATCCCGCTCTGCATGCGCCTGCCGCATCGGGTGGAGATCCGGAAAACGTACACCACCGGACCCTTCAGCCAGACGGCCAAGATGAACCGGCTTATGGACAAGCCGGCGTCCGGACTGACGTGCCAGTTCGGCAATTTCGAGGGATCCGAGATAAGCAAAAGAGGATCGGACGGAGTAGAAATAAAGGATATCCTTCATGACTTGTCTTCCTGCAGCATCTTTTCTGCAATCTTGAGGTTACGCCGGATGGCCGGGTTTCGGGGCTGCAGACGCAGGGCTTCGACATAGCGGGAAACCGCATCAGCCGGGCGCTCCAGCTGCATCAGCACATTCCCGAGATTACTGAGCACACCCGCCATTTCCGGCTCCAGTGCCAGAGCTGCTTCATACAGAACCACCGCCGCTTCCGGACGACCGGTCATGGCGGCAATATTGCCCAGATTGCTTTTGCCCTGCGGGTCTGTCGGGCGCAGTTCGCTGTAGGTCATATAGGCATTCTCCGACTTATCGAACTGGCCAAGACGCGCAAGGGCATTTCCCATCTGAAGATGCGCGGGCGCGAAATCCGGTTCTGCGTCACAGGCAGCCGCAAATTCGCCCAGGGCTGCTGTGATATCGCCCTTCTTCATCAGCAAATCACCGAGCAGTACCCGATAGGCTGCAACCGCGCCATCCAGCAAGACCGCTTCACGCAGCATCGACAGGGCGTCGTCCTGCTGATTTTCCTGAGCCATGACCACAGCGATCACATGATATGCTCCGGCTTTCGTCACATCGTCAGCACCCGTTTTCAGAAGCGCTTCTGCGATCTGCCTGGCCCCTGCATAATCACGTTCTTTCAGCCTGTCTCGGGCCTCAGCCAGGGACCCGGACTGCACCTTGTCTTCCATCACGTCGCCATCCCCTTTGACGTTCTGTCTTCATTCTTTTCTGCCGCTGCCCGCGCCCGACAGCACAGAGGTTATCCGGACCGTCAGCAACGACAAGACGAAACGAAAAAGGCCGGCTCCTGAAGAGCCGGCCTGATGTCGTCGCGACAGAAGTAACTGTCAGCGAGAATAGAATTCGATGACGAGGTTTGGTTCCATCTGCACCGGATAAGGAATATCGGCCAGTTCCGGCTGGCGGATGAAAGCACCACGCATCTTGCTGTGATCGACTTCGATGTAATCGGGCACGTCCCGCTCACTGCTGTCGACAGCATCAAGCACCATCGGGATGTCGCGGATTTTCGGGCTGAGTTCAACGATGTCACCATCCTTGATCATGTAGGAAGCGACATTCACCCGGTGGCCGTTGACCTTGATGTGGCCATGGCTGATCACCTGACGTGACGCGAACACAGTCGGTACGAATTTCATACGGTAGACAACGGCATCAAGACGACGCTCCAGAATGCCCACCAGATTTTCAGACGTATCACCGCGACGACGAACGGCTTCGGCATAGTAACGGCGGAACTGCTTCTCACCGATATTGCCGTAATAGCCCTTCAGCTTCTGCTTCGCCATGAGCTGCAGACCGAAATCTGACGGCTTGCGGCGGCGCTGCCCGTGCTGGCCCGGCGCATATTCGCGCTTGTTGATCGGGCTTTTCGGACGGCCCCAGAGATTGACGCCGAGGCGGCGGTTGATCTTGTACTTGGATTGAAGGCGTTTGCCCATAGGTCACACTCACTCGTTAACCGGTTGTTATCTGGCGGATTTTTCCGCCGGTTTATGTTCCGAACAGCTCATATCGAGCGTGGCACTACAGCCCGCGTTATCGGAAAGAGCGCGCACTATATGCATTCTGCTCCTGCTGTCAAAGACTGATCCCCCAAACACCGCAGAAATGCTGACTTCCGGAGACAACCACCCGTCACAGCCCCCCAGCACAGGCCGGTATTCCGGTCATGAAAACGGTTTGCGCATCCGCTCAACTGTCCTAACCTTCATGACAGACAGGGAAACTGGGGGAGACCGGGCGCATGACAAACCGCGCCGCGGCCTTACTTGCCGAGGATATACATAAAAGCTTCGGGACACTTGAGGTCCTGAAGGGAATAACCGTGTCCGCCGAGGATGGCGACGTGATCTCGATCATCGGATCATCCGGGTCGGGCAAAAGCACCTTCCTGCGCTGCATCAATTTTCTGGAAACGCCGGACAAGGGCCGGGTCGTTGTCGGCGGCGAGGAAGTCGTCATTCAGACAGATCGTCACGGCAACCCGACCGGCGTCGACAGCAAGCAGATCGATGCGCTGCGGACCCGTCTGGGGATGGTCTTTCAGAGCTTTAACCTCTGGTCACACATGACCGTTCTGCAGAATGTCATGGAAGGCCCCCTGCATGTGCTGAAGCGCCCGAAAGGCGAGGTCCGGGACGAGGCGATGGCCATGCTCCAGAAAGTCGGCATCGCCGAGAAGCATGGTGCCTATCCGTCAGAACTGTCCGGCGGTCAGCAGCAACGGGTCGCCATTGCCCGTGCGCTTTGCATGCAGCCCCGCGTTCTGCTGTTTGATGAGCCGACATCCGCACTGGACCCGGAACTGGTCGGTGAGGTGCTGCGGGTCATGAAGGATCTTGCCGCTGAAGGCCGCACCATGCTGGTTGTCACCCACGAGATGGGCTTTGCCCGGGAAGTCTCAAAACGGGTAGTCTTCCTGCATGAAGGGCGCATAGAAGAAGAAGGAACACCGGCGGAGGTTTTCGATAACCCCCGGTCGGAACGGTGCAGGCAGTTCCTCGCGAGCAGCCTGTAGCGTCATACACCCCGGACAGAACAGGGTCCGGACTTTACCTGCCGGCCTCCGGGCTGGTTCAAACCGCCAAAAAGGCAACTGGGAGACTGACTATGAAAAGAATTGCACTTATTGCCGCCGCCGCTGCGCTTACTTTCAGCGCCCAGGCCCTGGCACAGGATTACAAGAAGATCACCATCGCGACCGAAGGAGCCTATGCGCCGTGGAACTTCAAGGACTCTGCCGGCAACCTCGTCGGTTTTGAGCTCGACCTGGCGAAAGATCTCTGCGCCCGCATGAAGATCGAATGCACCATCGTCGAGCAGGCCTGGGACGGCATTATCCCCTCCCTGCAGGCCAAGAAATACGATGTCATCATGGCCGGCATGTCGATCACGGCAAAACGGATGGAAACCATTACCTTCTCACGGGATTATGCCGCGACACCCGGCAGCTTCGTCGTGACCAAAGACAGCCCCTTCGCCGATTTCAGCACCAGCCTGTCAGCCCTGACCCTGGATGATGTCTCGGCTGAAGAACGGGCAGATCTGGACAAGATGATTGCCACCTTCAAGGGCAAGACGATTGGCGTCCAGACGTCCACAACACATGAAAACTTCCTGCGTGAGATCATGGGCGACAATGTCGACATCCGCACCTACGACACTCAGGAAAATCTCGACCTTGATCTTCAGGCGGGCCGGGTTGATGCAGCTCTTGCCTCGATGAGCTACTGGGTGCCTCTGCTCGCTTCAGACAAGGGCAGT
This sequence comes from Alphaproteobacteria bacterium HT1-32, assembly GCA_009649675.1. Taxonomy (NCBI): domain Bacteria; kingdom Pseudomonadati; phylum Pseudomonadota; class Alphaproteobacteria; species Alphaproteobacteria bacterium HT1-32. The sequence continues at coordinate 518,098 of WJPL01000001.1, forward strand.
GACATGAAGCTGATTGGTCCGGGCATGACCCGCGGCCCGTTTGGTGCCGGTGTCGGTGCCGGCATCCGCAAGGAAGACCAGAAACTAGCAGACATGTTCACGGCAGCAATCAATTCAGCAATCGCTGACGGCACACTGAAGCCGCTGGCCGAAAAGTGGTTTGGTTTCGACGCCGCTGCGAAATAAGCAGACAGGATCAGGTGGTGACCTGCTAGCAGGTCACCACCGGTTCAGCGGATAAGCACAGATGGATTTCAGCCTCCTCGTCTACGGTGATACCGGCTGGGGCGACGAAATGCTGGTTGGCGGGCTGATGACCATTGCCATCGCAACCTGTTCGTTTCTGCTTGGCATTGTCTTTGCCGTCGCCGCAGCTGCTGCAAAATTATCACAGAGCATTCTCTTCAGAGGACTGGCCGCGATCTACACGACCGTAATCCGGGGCATACCCGAATTGCTGATCATTTATCTTGTCTTCTTTGGGGCCGGGCAACTGATGCGCAGCGTCGCCACCCTGTTCGGCTATACGGAATATTTCGACCTCCCTATTTTCGTCACCGGGATGATCTGCATCGGCGCCAGTTCCGGCGCTTATTCGACAGAAGTCATCCGCGGCGCCGTTCTGGCCATCCCCAGAGGACAGCTGGAAGCAGGCAAGGCAATTGGGATGGATAAATGGCTGATGTTCTGGCGCATACTGGTACCCCAGGCAGCCCGTTTTGCCCTGCCCGGACTGGGTAATATCTGGCAGGTCACGCTGAAAGAAACGGCCCTGATCTCGGTTATCGGTCTGGCTGATGTCATGCGCAAGGCATCAGAAGCCTCCGGTTCCACCAAGGAGCCGTTCACCTTCTATTTCACCGCCCTCATAATCTTTTATGTGATCACAAAGATATCGGGACGCGGCTTCATCTTTGCCGAAAGACGGGCAAACAAGGGCGTGAGGCGCGCCTGACATGTTCAATCTGAAAGTCATGTCCGAGGCCTGGCCGCAATTGCTCGCGGCAATCCCCGTCACCCTGCAACTGACAGGCTCCGCCCTGCTGCTCGGGCTGGTGCTTGCCCTGATCATCGCGCTGATGCGCCTGTCATCTCATGCTGTACTACGACTGCCCTCTCTGGTTTTCGTGGATATTTTTCGTTCAACCCCCCTGCTCGTACAATTCTTCCTGATCTATTATGGCTCGGGTCAGTTCCGGCCGGAATTGCAGGAGTACGGTCTCTGGACCTTCTTCAGGGAACCCTGGTTCTGTGCCGTCTTCACATTGATGCTGAACACGGCAGCCTATACATCCGAAATCATCCGTGGCGGCATCCAGTCTGTGGGCTATGGCCAGATCGAAGCAGGACGCGCCTGCGGGATGTCGACCTTCCTGCTGTTCCGGAGGATTATCCTGCCGCAGGCCGCCCGGCAGGCGCTGCCTGCCTATGGCAACGAAATCATCCTGATGGTCAAATCATCATCGCTGGCCAGTACGATCACGATTCTTGAAATCACCGGTGTCGCCAAGAAAATCATTTCGGCCACCTTCGAGCCGATGTCCGTCTTCCTGATCGCCGGGATCATTTATCTCACCATCAACTTCATTGTTGTCATCGCCGTTCAGACGCTGGAGATCCGGCTGTCGCCGCAACTACATCGAAACCGCCGCAGCCTGTACAGTCGCCTCCGGAGCTTCTTCGGATCTCCCGTACAACCACCAGAAAGGCCCTGAAGGACAGGTGATATCTGCATCGTCGTCCCCCCGTTGATATGATAGACAATCACCATGGTATTTACAGATCATCATAATGCCGGCAACCGGGCAGGTTCCTGTGGCTGACGACAGACAGCGGCGCGGCGTGCTATCGCGATTCAGTTTGCGGCAGCTGCTCTTTTGCTGCTTTACGCTGATTGCGGTCATTCCGGTCATCACGCTGACCGTCTGGATCCAGCGATCGACCTTTGACCGGGAAATCGAAGCGGTTGAAGAAAAACATCTGCTGCTGGCCAAAAACCTGACAGATGCCCTCGCCCGCTATTCAAAGGATGTCGATGCGGCATTTGGACTGACCTCATACCGGGTGAATTCAGGTACTTTTGATCCCTCTTTCACCGGCCTGCTGCGGGAACTCGGCTTCGACCATTTCTGCGTACTGGATCAGGACGGCAAAGTCATCAATGCCGTGATCGTCGATGAAAAAGCCGTCCCCCTGTCCGACGGTACCTGGAAACGCCTGGCCCCATACTGGCGACAGGCTGCCGCCAACCGGGAACGGATACTTTATACACCTGTTACCTCGAACAAAGCCGGGCAGGCCCGGATCTACATTATCCGTGCCCTTACCGAGACAACCTTTTCCATCGGTGCGCTGCGCCTTGATTATCACCGGGCGTTACAGAAGCGAATATCCTTCGGCCAGCTTGGCCATGCAGCCATTGTTGATGCCACCGGGCAGGTCATTGCCCATCCGGACAAGGAATGGGAACGCACCCATAAGGACATATCAAAAATAAAGCCCGTTGCCGCAATGATGCGCGGCGAAACCGGAGTCGCACAGTTTTATTCGCCCGCGATAAAAGCCGACATGATCGCGGGCTATACCACGGAGCCCCGCAGCGGCTGGGGAGTTATGATACCGCAGCCGGTTTCAGAACTTAAAGAAGCCTCTATGGATGACCGTATGGCAGCGCTTGGCGTCAGCCTGCTGGGCATGACAATTGCGGCAGTACTGAGCTGGATACTCTCCGGCATCATTGCACGCCCCATTCTGCGATTGCGCAGTGCAGCCCAGAATGCTGCCGAACATGGCCAGGTTGAACCGGTAGAGACCAACAGGAACACCGGCCCCCGTGAGGTCGGAGAGATGATCACCGCCTATAACGGCATGGTCGAGATGATCATCAATCGTGAAAGCCAGGCGATAGAAGCCGGTGAGCGACTGGATGAAGCACAGCAACTGGCGGGCATTGGCAACTGGCGCTGGAATCTTGCAACCCGTGAGATGTGGTGGTCGAAGGCCATTTACGGAATTCTTGGTATTGATCCGAAGCAGGGACCGCCAACCGCAGAAACCCTGGGTCGCTTTGTCCATCCGGAAGACCGGCAGCGTGTAGCCAGGGCCGTCGCCAATGCGGTGGATGAGGGGGGACGGTTTTCGCTCGATCACCGGATTATCGCCAAAGACGGTTCCATCCGCTATGTCGAACAATCCGGCGATGTACGTTTTGACGATGAGACCGGCGATGCCAAGATGATCGGCACACTTTACGACATCACCGACCGGAAGCAGAACGAAGAGGTTCTGTTCAAACAGGCCAATTTCGATGCGGTCACAAATCTGGCAAACCGCAATCTGTTCCACAAGCGCCTGCGGGATTCCGTGGAACTGGCCGCAGCGGACAATTCCTCCTTCGCTCTGATCTTCATTGATCTCGACGGCTTCAAGACGGTCAACGACCTGCGCGGTGCAGTGGCCGGGGATGCCCTGCTGAAAGAAGCCGGGCGACGTCTGCTGGAAATTCGCCGGTTTGAAGATGTTGCCCGCCTCGGCTCTGATGAATTCACCGTTCTGGTAAAGGATACTGAGAGCGTCGAAGAACTCGAAACCCTGACCCATCAGATCATGGACAGCCTGTCCCGCCCCTATCGTCTGGAGGGCAAGGAAAGCTTCATCGGGGCCAGTATCGGGGTCGCCCTCTATCCGACAGATGCCAACACTCCCGCCGACCTTCTGCAAAATGCCGAAACCGCCATGCATCGCGCCAAACGTGATGGCCGCAATGCGCTTCGCTTCTTCACCGACAAGATGCGGGAAGATTCCCGGGTCCGCACCGGTCTTGAGAATGACCTGCGTCGCAGTTGGGAACGGCGGGAATTTTCCGTCGTGTATCAGCCGATCATTGATCTGCAAAGCAATGCCATTATTGCTGCCGAGGCATTGATCCAGTGGCGTCATCCCGACCGGGGACTGGTCTCGACCCAGAGCATCATACCGATCATCGAGGATATCGGTCTGATCGGGCTGATCGGACGCTGGGTACTGGAAACCGCGGCAACCGACGCCCGGCGCTGGCGTGAAGCCGGTTGTGGCAAGATATCCATTTCCGTCAACCTGTCCGGGCGCCAGCTTGAACGTGGCCTGACCGTTGACGCCATTGTCGATTCCGTCAAAACCGCCGGTCTGCCGCCCTCTGCCCTGATTCTGGAAGTAACGGAATCAATTCTGGTCGATGACATGGATGCCGCCATCAACTGGCTCAGTGATCTGCGGTCCCGTGGAATCCGCGTCGCCATCGATGATTTCGGCACCGGCTATTCCTCACTCGCCTATCTGAAACGCCTGCCCGCGGACACCATCAAGATCGATCGCGAGTTCGTCTCCAACATGCTGAACGATGAACGTGATCTGGCCGTGGTCAGTTCAATCTTGTCGCTGGCGCACGGTCTCGACTTCCGGGTCGTCGCTGAAGGTATCGAAGATCAGATGCAATGCGACGAGTTGCGAAAAATGCATTGCGATTACGGGCAGGGCTATCTGTTCAACCGCCCGATGAGTGCCGATGATTTTGCTGACTATGCAAGAAAGCAGTCACGCCCGTCAGTCGTCAACATCACCGACTGAGTGTCAATCGACAGCCCCGCCGGTTCGGCGAAATGTCTACTGTGGTGGCGTCAGGGTTTTCCAGTTGGCTTCAAACTTGTCCCAGAGACGACCCGGCAATTTCAGAATTGACGGCGATGCAGCAACATCATCATAGACCTGAACCACATAAGACGGCTTGTCTCCGACACGTGCTTCATTGACCGAGGTTTCAGCCAGGGTAATTGCTTCGCTGGTCAGACCCTCAGTCACCTGCTTGCGGGCATGATAATCCAGCCGGTGCTCAAAAGCATAATCCCCGATCATCTCGTAATTACGCTGGCAACGCGACGTCGCTTCCAGCGCCGCACTTGTCGCTTCGGCATCAGACGGCGATGTACTGCCCGGAGACTGTTCCCGGTCAATACTGATTGCACCATAGACAACACAAAGCTTGTAGGCGGTTTTCAGATCATCAAGATCATGAACCTCACCCGCTTCAAGCTCGGAAAGCCGGCGGGTACTGTCAGGCAGGATCGTGCACCCGGCCACGGCCAGCAGCGCCAATGCTCCAGAAAACCTGGCTAACGTGCCGTATTGACGCAGTTGCATGATTTTTTTCCCAGCGAATCGAATCGCCTTGAATTGTGCCGATTTTAACTGGTCGATGGAAGGAAAATTCGCAGACGAAACTTCGCCCCTGTTTTCAGCCTCTTACGGGAAACAAGGGCACCGCGCAACCGGTCAGAGAAATCCGCCATTCCTCAGCAATGGCTATGGGGTGGCGGAAATTGGCAGGGAACAGTTTTGCCTGCCGCCCGTTGATGTTGTGCAAGCCAGCTGCTGCCCACCGGGCCGGCAGAGGGCATTCTGTTCACTACATACGGGGAAGTTACCCATGTCGACCAGTAATGATGCGATCAAGAAAGACATCGACGAGCTTCGGGCCGTTCTCAACCAGCTGACCAGCGATGTCTCTGACCTGAGCAAGGCCACGGCAACAAACCTGAAGTCACAGGGCGAAAAGAAAGCCGCTGAACTGAAGGCCGGTGTACAGGCAGGCTCACAGGCCGCCGTTGAAAAGGGCCGTGAATCTGCCGCTGCGATTGAAGGCACTGTCCGGGAACGTCCGTTTCAAAGCCTCATGGTTGCCTTCGGTGCCGGACTTATCCTGTCCCAGATTCTTCGCAAGCGCTGATCACCAGGGGGACATGGCATGACCATCGCTGCAATTGGGGACATTATTTCCGGCTCAATGAGCCAGATACGGGCGACCGCGCGTCAGACGGCCAGATGCGCCGCTCTGGTTCTGTTATCCGCCGTCATCTTGACCATTGCCGCAGGCTTTGGTCTTGCCGCCCTCTATCTTCACCTCGTCACATTCCTGCCGGCCCATGAGGCTGCGGGATACATTGCCGCCGGTTTGTTCGGTATCGGGTTCCTGATACTGTTCTTCACGCTCCGCCGGAGTTCCGCCCCGGCAGGGGAATATGTCGCACAGACGCCGCCATCCGCTCTGGCTGCGCAATCCGCCATTGATGATTGCACCCGGGCCGCGTCAGATGTTGTTCGTCGCAACCCGGCATCGACACTCATGACCGCACTGGCCGCCGGTGCTATTATCGGGCTGCTGAAGCCAAAAGACTGACGGACGCACCCGCGCCCGTCGCCTCCACTGAAAGAACTGCAGGATGACTGATGATCACCGGCAGGCTCCGCCGGCTTCCCGGAGCCGTCTGCGCCCGATCACGCAAACCGAACTGACCGAACTGATCAGCGGCGCCATGCCCTACGCAGTCATCAGCCTCGCCCTGCTGGCCATCCTCTATACATTATATTTTGCGACAGACCTGTTTCTGCCGATCTTCATCGCGCTTTTTCTGAGCACCATCCTGCGGCCACTTGTCCGTCAACTCTGCAGGACCGGGCTTCCGGCGTCGCTTGCGGCGGCACTGGTTCTGACCGCCGTCATCGGCACTTCTGTCAGTGCGACGGTCAATCTGTCACAACCGGCGACCGAATGGGTCAACCGCCTGCCCAGTCTCGAACGGGAAATCAGAAGCAAGCTCTGGCAGGTTGCAGAATCAATCGAACAGGCAAAACAGGCGACAGAGAAAATTCAGAAAATCGCCGAGGTCGAAGACGGCAAGCCGCCGAAGTCGGAAGTGGTCGTGAAAGGACCAAGCCTGCTGGACAAGGCCTTTGCCTCAACCTGGCTGACCTTTGTCCAGATCCTCATTGTCATTCCCCTGACCTTCTTCTTCCTGTCACAGGACGGCACCCAGACGCGCCGGGCCATCAGCCGCATCCCCTGGCGGGCCCATCAGCGCTCGGTTGAAGACCTGATCGATGCCGTGCAGCAGACCGTGACACGTTATCTTCAGATCAGCGCCCTGATCTATCTGAGCCTCGGCGTCGTTACCGCAATCCTGCTCTATCTGCTGAATATGCCGAACCCGGTATTGTGGGGCGCACTGGCTGCCCTGCTGGGCTTCATTCCCTATGTCGGGCCGATGATTGTCTTCTGCTGCATTTCAGTTGTGTCACTCGTGACTTTCGACAGCTGGTGGCAGATCGGCGCACCGCCACTGGCCTATGGTCTGCTGACCATCATCGAGGGTTCTTTCATCACGCCGGCAATCCTTGGCAGGCAACTGACGATCAGCCCGATTGCCATCTTCCTGTCGATGCTGGTCTGGACATGGGTATGGGGCATCCCCGGCGCCCTGCTCTCGGTTCCCATTCTGGTCGTCCTCCTGACCGCCCTGCGACACCTGATCCTGATCGCCAGAGACCAGCCCGTCCTCCGCAAAGAAGACGAAAGCACCAGCGCAGCCGCTCAGGAGTCCTGAACGAGAAACGCATTCATCGTTCTGCCAACAACGGGCATCTAACAAATTATGGATGTAATTTCATCGCTTCATCGTATGAAACTGTGGTGGTGGAGCCGAGGAGGATCGAACTCCTGACCTTCGCATTGCGAACGCGACGCTCTCCCATCTGAGCTACGGCCCCGCCGATGCGCGGGATAATGGTGACGGCTGGTGATCCTGTCAAGCGCGTGATAGGCCGGTTATTCTCGGTTGCACGCTTGCGAAACTGCGGTCCCGCAACTAGGTTTCTTTCCTGAATGAGAACTGAACGGATCTGCCTGCCATGCCGCTGATTACAACTCTTTTCGGCATCATACAGTCGCTGCTGACACTGTATATGTTCGCCTTCATCATCATGGCGATCCTGTCCTGGCTGGTGGCTTTCAACATCATCAATACCCAGAACAAATTCGTTTATATGGTCGGTGACTTTCTGCACCGGATCACAGAGCCCCTGTTACAGCCAATCCGGCGGATACTGCCGGATCTCGGCGGGATCGACATCACCCCGGTATTTGCCATTATCGCGATCATTCTGGTCCGCGACGGCCTTCTGCCGACCATCTTCCAGATTCTCGTCGGCTGATCCGCCATTCCGGAAGCGTCAGCAACAGTCTCTCCAGTCACTGTCGTTCCGGGCGGACTACGTGTCGCAGTCCGGCTAACGCCGCGGGGCGGATCGAACAGAATTCTGGGCGTGATTGCTGATGCCGGTGGATTACCCTGCCTGCGTGTTGCCGTCACGGCGCCGCCGGAAGGTGGCAAGGCGAATGCGGCACTGATAAAATTATTGTCCCGGTCCCTGAAGCTGGCGAAATCCCGGATCAGCATCACATCAGGAGAAACCTCCCGGAACAAGATGCTGATGCTGGACGTGACGGATCCGGCTGAACTGGAACGGATAACCGAATGGGGAACACAGACCGAATGACCGATGAAAACCGGATTGACGGTAAAGCCTTCGCGGCCGACCTCCGCACCCGTATTGCCCGGCATGTCAGCAGACTGAAAGCCGATCACGGACTGACACCGGGGCTGGCTGTCGTTCTGGTCGGTGAAGACCCGGCCAGTCAGGTCTATGTGCGGTCCAAGGGTAAACAGACCGTGGAAGCCGGAATGGCCTCGTTTGAGCACAGGCTCGATGCATCAACGCCAGAGGCTGAACTGCTCACCCTGATCGACCGGCTGAATAACGATCCTGAGGTGCATGGCATTCTGGTTCAGCTGCCTTTGCCAGAGCAGATTTCCGAGGAAAAGGTTCTCGCGGCAATTCGGCCGGAAAAAGATGTCGACGGCTTTCACGTCATCAATGTCGGGCTGCTGGCAACCGGCGGGGATGGCATGGTGCCCTGCACCCCGCTCGGCTGCATCATGCTTTTGAAAGACAGGCTGGGTGATCTGTCCGGCCTGAACGCCGTGGTCGTCGGTCGTTCCAATATTGTCGGGAAGCCGATGGCGGCTTTGTTGCTGCGCGAAAGCTGCACGGTAACTGTTGCTCATTCCCGGACCCGTGACCTGCCGGCACTCTGCCGCACGGCAGATATTCTGGTTGCCGCTGTCGGCCGGGCCGAAATGATCGACGGTGACTGGGTGAAGCCCGGTGCGACCGTGATTGATGTCGGCATCAACCGGGTACCCGGCAGTGAGCCGGGGAAGACGCGACTGGTCGGTGATGTCGATTATGCCAGCGCGGCAACCCGGGCGGGTGCGATTACCCCGGTGCCCGGCGGTGTCGGCCCCATGACCATCGCCTGCCTGCTGGCCAATACCCTGACCGCCGCCTGCCGGCAGCATGACATTACCCCGCCGGAAATCTGATCCGCCGGCTATTTCGAGAGTCTTCGAGCATGATGACCCGGGACGAATATAACGCTTTCTGTGAGAACCTGCCTGCCACAACCCATGTCGTGCAGTGGGGCGGGTCCGATGTCTGGAAAGTTGGCGGCAAGGTGTTCGCCATCGCCGGCTGGAGCGACAAGTCTTATCCCGGCATTACCTTCAAGGTATCCCGTCTCACCTATGAAATCCTGACCGGGCAGCCAGGGGTGCGACCGGCACCCTATCTTGCCTCACGGGGGATGAGCTGGGTCCAGAATTATGACGAGCCGGGCCTGTCCGATGAGGACCTGAAGGCATATCTGACCGAATCGCACCGCCTTGTCGCCCTCGGCCTCACCCGCAAGAAGCGGCAGGAAATCGGTTTCGACCCCGCCTGAAAAAGCCGTTTCCGGCCAATGTTCTCACCGCAAAATTTATAATCAGGGAAAGACACAGATCGGGTCTTGCATCACCGGTAATTTTATCTATTTAGAATAAGAATAATTCTTAATACCAAAAAGGAGATGTTTATGACGACCCCATCCAACGACCGCCAGCCCCACGCCCTTGTCGGCTCAAAAGCGCCTGATTTCACGGCCGCTGCCGTGCTGGCAAATGGCGAGATTGACGAAGCTTTCAACCTGACCAGCTGGCTTGATGGCAGCTATGGTCTCCTGTTCTTCTATCCGCTGGATTTTACATTTGTATGTCCGTCGGAAATTCTCGCCCACAATAACCGGGTCAGCCGTTTCGCCGAAGTCGGCACCAAGCTGATCGGTGTTTCCGTGGACAGCGTTCATACCCACGCCGCCTGGCGCCGTACACCGGTAAATGACGGTGGTCTGGGCGAAGTCGGATTCCCGCTGGTCGCTGATCTGACCAAGAATATTGCCCGCGATTATGGCGTCCTTACCGATGCCGGCGTTGCCCTGCGCGGCACCTTCCTGATCGATCAGGCCGGTGTAGTTCGCCATCAGGTCATCAATGATCTGCCGCTTGGCCGTAATGTTGATGAAGCCCTGCGGATGATTGATGCCCTGCAGTTCCATGAAGAACATGGCGAGGTTTGCCCCGCTGGCTGGAACAAGGGCGACAAAGGCATGACAGCCGACAGCAACGGCGTCGCCAGCTACCTGAGCGAACATGCCAGCAAGCTCTGATTGATAATATGGGGGCGAGGAGAGTTGTCCGCGCCCCCATACCGCCTTATGTTGCAGGCGTTCAGATAAGGATTTCTACATGCCCCAGACTCACCACACAAAAGTACTCATCATCGGATCCGGTGCCGCCGGCTATACCGCTGCGATTTATGCAGCGCGCGCCAGTCTGGAGCCGATCGTTGTCGCTGGCATGCAGCCGGGCGGACAGATGACCATCACCACCGATGTTGAAAATTTCCCCGGTTTTGCTGACGTTATCCAGGGCCCCTGGCTGATGGAACAGATGCAGGCACAGGCTGAACATGTCGGTGCGAAGATCATTTCTGACCTGATTACGGAGATCGACTTCTCGAAGCGGCCGTTTGTTGCGAAGGGTGATGGCGGTGATACCTATATTGGCGACTCAGTTATCGTCGCAACCGGCGCACAGGCACGCTGGCTTGGCCTTGAAAGCGAACAGAAGTTCATGGGCTTTGGTGTCTCGGCCTGCGCCACCTGCGATGGATTCTTTTATCGCGGCAAGAAGGTTCTTGTCATCGGCGGCGGCAATACAGCTGTCGAAGAAGCCCTGTACCTGACCAATCACGCTGAAAAGGTCACCCTGATCCATCGCCGTGACGAATTGCGGGCCGAGAAGATCATGCAGGAGCGCCTGTTCCGTCATCCGAAAGTTGATGTTATCTGGGATACCGAACTGGATGAAGTTCTGGGCGACAGCAACCCGCCGGGTGTCACCTCAGTCCGCCTGAAAAACACCAAAACCGGTGAGAAAAGCGAACTGGCCGTCGACGGTGTCTTCGTGGCGATCGGCCACACGCCGACGACTGGCATCTTCAAAGGCAAGCTACCGATGGATGACGAGGGCTATCTGATCACCAAACCGGATTCCACATCGACGGAAATTGAAGGTGTCTTTGCCGCCGGTGACGTGAAGGACAAGATTTTCCGTCAGGCGATCACGGCAGCCGGCATGGGATGCATGGCGGCCCTCGAAGCCGAGAAATACATTGCAACATTGGAGAGTGCTGCACAGGCAGCCGAATAACGCCATGCCGTTGCGCCAACTGGGGTCGCTGGACTGGGACAAGCTGCGCGTCTTTCACGCAGTCGCGGATGCGGGCAGCTTTACCCATGCCGGAGAAACCCTGAACCTCAGTCAGTCCGCTGTCAGCCGGCAGATTTCCGGCCTGGAGGAAAGCCTCCATGTGCCGCTGTTCCACCGGCATGCCCGTGGACTGATCCTGACGGAACAGGGCGAACGCCTCTACAAGACGGCGCACGACATATTTGAAAAACTCTCCATCGCCGAGAAGCAGATTCGTGAAAGCCGCGATGTGCCGGAAGGCCCGTTGAAGATAACCACTACGGTTGCCTTCGGCTCGGTCTGGCTGACCCCGCGGATCAAGGAATTCATCTCGATCTATCCGGATATCGACGTCACCATCATTCTGGATGACAGCGAACTGGATCTCGGCATGCGTCTGGCGGATGCGGCCATCCGCATGTCGCCGCCGCGCCAGCCCGACCTGATTCAGCGTCACATCATGACGACGCGGTATCATGTCTATGCGACGGAAGAGTATCTGTCGCAGGCCGGAACGCCCAAAACGCCAGCGGATCTCGACAACCACAAGATCATTGCCTATGGCGAGGAAGCAACCCCGCCGGTGGCCGATGTCGACTGGCTGCTGAATGTTGAAACTGACCAGCCCCGCAAGGCCGCACTGAAGGTCAACAATCTCTATGGCATATATCGTGCGGTACAGGCCGGTCTTGGTATCGCTGCATTGCCAGAATATATGGCACGTGAATATTCACGGCTTGTGGAAGTGCTTCCGGAACTGCGTGGCCCCAGTTTCGATGCCTATTTTGTCTATGCGGAAGAGCTGCGGCACTCCAAAAGAATAGGTGTTTTCAGAGATTTTCTGATCAAAAAGCTGGCAGAGTTCCGGGAATAATTAAGCAATAGCACATATTTAGTGCAGATATGCATTTTCCGCATGGCTTGGTTGCGGAATTGAAGGTGGTGGAACCCCGGACTGAATCCTATATTCAAGTTGTTGCAGCGCAGCATTGCTTGCGCAGCGACGGATCCACGGGTCCTCCCTCCCGTCGATCCGCCGGACCACATGTCCGGTAACTATGGTCCGCCTACCCTCCCTTGTGGCGGACCACACGTCTCCCAGACGTGAAGCCTCCCTGTTAAACTCGCCGGGTCCTCGTGACCCGGCGCTTTTTTTTGCCCTTCCGATTTGCTCAAGTCGCTTTCTCCCTGCCAACAATTTGCTTATGGTGCCCGCAGGCGCGCATCCGCATGAAAAACACGGATTCGCAAAGCGATAAATGGGAGAGTAAACACTATGATCGATTCAAAACTGAAGGTGTCAAAACGCCTTCTGATGGTCGGCGCGCTTGCCGTTGCGACCTTCGGGGCCGGCATCCAGATAGCTGCCGCACAGGACAAGGTGAAGGTTGGCGCATTGCGCTTCACCTCACATGCAGCAGGCTTCATTGCGCTGGAAAAAGGTTATTTCAAGGAAGAGGGCATCGACGCCGAGTTTGTTTTCTTCCAGGCTGCACAGCCGATTGCTGTTGCGATGGCGTCCGGTGATACGGATTTCGGCATCGCCGGCATGACCGGTGGCTTCGTCAACCTCGCTGCCAAGGATGCGCTGAAAGCCATCGGCGGTGTGTTGCGGGAAAAGAAGGGCGTTGACGGCATGGCCATCCTCGCCTCGAACAAGGCCTATGATGCAGGCCTGACCTCCGTCGACAAACTGCCGGGGCACTCTGTTGCCCTGACCCAGGTCGGATCGACCTTCCACTACATGTCGTCAATCATTGCCGGTGCCAAGGGCTTCCCGCTCTCGGACCTCAAGCTGACGCCGTTGCAGAAGGTTGGCTCCATGATTGGTGCCATCAAGTCCGGTCAGGTTGATACCATGATCATGGTACCGCATATCGCCAAACCGCTGGTCAGTTCCGGCGATGCCAAGCTGCTGGGATGGCTGAACGACTATACCGATGATTACCAGATCTCGGTGATGGCTGCCTCAGCCAAGACGATCAGCGAACGCCCGGATGTCGTAAAGCGGTTTATCAAGGCCTATGCCCGCGGTATCGAAGAATTCAACTCGGTCATGCTCGACCAGAAGGATGCTGCGAAAGTCGAAGAACTGGTCAAGATCATCCACAAATATGTCTATCAGGATCGTCCTTACGAGAAAGCCGCCCCGCCGATCAAGGCCGGTTCGATGTATCTCAATGAAGGCGTGAAGCTGAACGTGACCGATCTGACACGCCAGCTGGAGTGGATGCAGTCGGAGAAGCTGATTCCCGGCACCATCACGATCGATCAGGTGATCAACAAGAATTTCACCGAAGCCTACTGATCTGATATCCCGGCGGTGGCCATATCACCGCCGGGCTTCTTTTTTACGCTTTGCCCGCTCAACCGTCCTTCGAGACGCACCTCCGGTGCTCCTCAGAATGAGGGGGTGGGCAACATTCTCATCCTGAGCAGGCACAAACGCCGTCTCGAAGGATGGCAAACTTGCAGTGAGTACCGGAGCCACAGCATCAGATGAATCTCCATATCAACAACCTGTCTCACTATTACGGCGATATGGAAGTGCTGAGTGGCATCGATTTCCTGATCGAACAGGGCAAGATCGTCTGCATCATCGGCCCTTCCGGCTGTGGTAAATCCACCCTGCTGCGGCTGGTGGGCGGTCTGGAGAAGCCGACAAAAGGTGATGTCCTGCAGATCGGTGATCCGCCGGAAGGCTCACTCAATCCACTGACCTATATTTTTCAGGACTTTGCCCTGCTGCCCTGGCGCACGGTTGAAGGCAATATCAGCCTGGTCCTCGAAGACCATTCTCTCAGCCCGGAACGCCGGGAAGAAATCATCGCTGACGTGCTGGCCCGCACCAAGCTTTCGGACTTCCGCAAAGCCTATCCGCGCCAGCTTTCCGGCGGCATGAAACAACGCGTGGCCATCGCCCGTGCGCTCGCTGTCTGTCCGGATGTCATGCTGATGGATGAGCCGTTGTCGGCACTCGACAGCCAGACCCGCGAACTGCTAATGGATGACCTGATCCAGCTCTGGACCCGCGAACGCTTTACGGCCGTCTATGTCACCCACAATCTGAACGAGGCAGTGCGTCTCGGTCATCAGGTGGTCGTGCTGTCGCGGCGTCCCGGTAAAATTCGGGAAATCATCACCATCGACAAACCCATCGAGGAACGTGAACTCGGTGATCCGGATCTGGAACGCCAGCAGAAACGCCTGTGGGATCTGATGCGCGACGAAGCCCAGGCCGCTGATATGGAGCTTGCCGATGTCTGATCAGCCGCATACCCGCACTGTCGCCTTCCGGGGGGGCGGCTTCAACCCGAAGCCGATCCGGATGATCGGGCTGGTGGTTTTCATTGTCATCATCGCGCTGTGGGAGTTTCTCTCGCGCATTGGTGCAATCCCGCCACTGTTCATGCCCGCACCGTCACAGGCCTGGTCGGCCCTGCAGAACCTCTACACGACCGGGTTACTCTGGGTGCATCTGGAAGCCTCGACCTATCGTCTGTTGCTCGGCTGGTCGCTGGGCACCCTGCTCGGTCTGGTTGTCGGCATCATGATTGGCCTGTTCTCGGTCGCCCGCGCCGGGTTGATTCCGCTGGTCTCCGCCATCTTCCCGATCCCGAAGATCGCCCTGCTGCCGCTGTTCATCATCTGGTTCGGCATTGGCGAGGGCTCAAAGGTCGCAACCATTCTGTTCGGCGTCTTCTTCCCGACCGTCATCGGTACCTTCGGTGGCGTCGATAACGTTGACCGCGGCCTGATCCGCATGGGCCAGTCCTTTGGTCTCAGCTGGTGGTCGATTGTCCGCAAGATCATCCTGCCAGGTGCCCTGCCGGCGATCCTGTCCAGTTTCCGGATATCTGCCTCTATCGCCATCATTCTGCTGGTTGCTGCTGAAATGATCGGCGCGGAATACGGCATCGGAGCCTATGTCCTGATGGCCGGTAACCTGATGGCGACGGACGAACTCATCGCCGGCGTTGCCCTCCTCTCCGTCATCGGCCTGATCGTGGCAACCCTGATCGGCCGGGCAGAGCGGTACTTCCTCCGCTGGCGGCGGTGAGCGGTGGAAACAGTCTTGCCACCCCAGCTTCTCCCCGATAACTTGGCGCCCATGATCATGAACGCGCAGCAGAATTGGTGGTGGTGGACTCCCTGATCGGGTGGACCATCCCTTGCGCGCAGAAAACGCATCACAGGGCCGCCCGAGGAAACTCCGGGGCGGTTTTTTTGTGTTCCGGGTCCGACAGCGGCGCTTTATCAGACGCCTCAGGAGAGACAGAGAAATGAGTAAGGATATGACCGAAAGCTTCACCACCAATGGCGGGATTACCGTCACCCGGTCACGACAGGCTGCACCTTATGACACCGCCATCTCCAGCTATGTGGAAAAGCTGGATGCGCGCCGGGGTGCGGTTTTCTCCTCGAACTATGAATATCCGGGGCGTTATTCCCGCTGGGACACGGCCATCATCGATCCTCCGATCGGCATCACTTCACGCGGCCGGGTGATGAAGATCGAGGCTTTCAACGACCGGGGCATTGTGCTGCTGGATGCCATCACCGCCTGTCTTGAAGGACATGCGGATATCGCAGACCAGACCCGTTCCCCCGACCGGCTGGACATCACGGTTGCAGAGCCATCCCGTATCTATACGGAGGAAGAACGCTCGCGCATGCCGACCGTCTTCTCGGTCCTGCGCAGTATCATCGACCTGTTTGGCAGTGACGAGGATGAGGCCCTCGGTCTCTACGGGGCCTTCGGCTATGACCTCGCCTATCAGTTTGATCCCGTCGAACAGCATGTCGAACGCCCGGACGACCAGCGCGATATGGTGCTGTTCCTGCCGGACGAAGTGGTCATCGTTGACCATTATTCCGTCGAAGCCTGGCTCGACCGGTATGACTTCACCATCAATGGTGTCTCCACCGCCGACCGCAAGGGTGGCGGCATGGAGGAGGATTTCAGATTCGCCACCGAAGACCCGCCTGCCGGTGATCACAGCCCCGGCGAATATGCCGATCTGGTGCGTGAGGCGAAGAAATCCTTCCTGCGCGGCGACCTGTTCGAGGTGGTTCCCGGTCAGGTGTTCTATGAGAAATGTGAACGCCGACCGGCGGAAATCTTCAACCGGCTGAAGGAAATCAATCCCTCACCCTATTCCTTCTTCATCAATCTCGGGGAACAGGAATATCTGGTCGGTGCCTCACCGGAAATTTTCGTCCGGGTGACTGGCAGACGGGTCGAGACCTGCCCGATTTCCGGCACCATCAAGCGCGGTGACGACCCGATTGCCGATTCAGAACAGATTCTGAAACTGCTGAATTCCAAGAAAGACGAATCTGAGCTGACCATGTGTTCCGATGTCGACCGCAACGACAAATCCCGGGTCTGTGAACCGGGCTCGGTGCGGATTATCGGTCGCCGCCAGATCGAGATGTATTCCCGCCTGATCCACACGGTCGACCATATTGAAGGCCGTCTGCGCGAGGGCATGGATGCTTTCGATGCGTTCCTGACCCATGCCTGGGCGGTCACCGTAACCGGCGCACCCAAGCTGTGGGCCATGCGCTTCATTGAAAAGCATGAGCGCACGCCACGCGCCTGGTATGGCGGTGCCATCGGCATGATGCATTTCAACGGTAATATGAATACCGGCCTGACCATTCGCACCGTCCGCATTCTGAACGGTGTCGCACAGGTTCGCGCCGGGGCTACCCTGCTGAACGATTCCGATCCGGTTGAAGAGGAAAAAGAGACCGAACTGAAAGCCTCCGCCATGCGGTCCGCCATCCGCAAGGGCTCGAATTCGGAAGGCAGTGACGGCAGGCGTGTGACGCGCAAGGTGGGTACGGGCAAACATATCCTGCTGATCGATCATGAAGACAGCTTCGTCCATACCCTCGCCAACTACTTCCGCCAGACCGGGGCAGAGGTGACGACCCTGCGGACACCGGTCGACCGGGCCACCATTGACCGGCTGGCCCCTGATCTGACCGTCCTTTCGCCGGGACCGGGTTCGCCAAAGGATTTCGATACGGCCCGGACCATCACCATGCTGCGAGAGGCAAAGCTTCCCGTCTTCGGTGTCTGCCTCGGCCTGCAGGCAATCTGTGAGTTTTACGGGGGGAAGCTGGCACAGCTGGATGATCCGATGCATGGCAAACCGTCACGGATCAAAATCACCCGTCCGGGTGTGGTGTTCGACGGACTGCCCGCAGATATCACCATCGGGCGCTATCACTCGCTCTATGCCGATGCCGACCGGCTGCCGGCAGAACTCGCCGTCACGGCCCTCACCTCTGATGGCATCATCATGGGGATCGAGCATGTCAGCGAACCGGTCTCTGCCGTGCAGTTCCACCCTGAATCAATCATGTCGCTCAGTCACGATGCCGGCATGCGGATGATTGAGAATGTGGTCGAAAATCTCGGCCAGACGGAGAGAAAAGCCAGCGCCGCCTGATGATGTCCTGTCAGTTTCCCCGGACGTGAACCAGTTCACAGACGCCACGGTCTGAACGGTTCAGGATTACCCCATCGACAACAGATGCGTTTGGGAAACTGACATGGCAACAGCAACAGCCCACAAGACAGATGAGCGCCGGTCGCCTGCGGCCATTATCAATCTGGCGGAAGTCGCAGCCAGAAGCCTGCCCTGCCCGGACATGTCCCTCGACCTCAGCCGCACGGCACTGGTGCTCGTCGATCCACAGAAAGGGTTTCTCGATCCGGAGGGTAGCCTCTGGCCAGCCGTCAAGAATGGCGTGCGCGGCAATAATGTCATCGAGCATCTGGAATGGCTGCTGGATACAGCCTGTTCAACCGGAATGCTGCGGATTGTCTGCCCGCATCACCACGATCACCGGCAGACAGAGGCCGTCGGCGTCGGCCGGGTCGCCGCCTGGGCCAATTCCCTGCCGGACCGGACCATGGAACATATTGCCAAAGACGGTGACATCCTGCCCTGCCTGACCCCTTATCTGGAGGATGACAATGCGGTGGTGACCGGCACCCACAGGCTTTGCGGACTGGCCAATCGCGAACTGATGCAGGAACTGCGGGCACGCAATCTCACACAGGTCATTCTGGCTGGCATGTGCGCCAATCTGTGCCTTGAGGGGCATCTGCGGGATCTGGTCGAAAACGGATTCAGTGTCGCAATCGTATCAGACGCCACTGCCGGCATCGCGATTGACGGTGTTGATGCCCGCAATCACAACATGCACAGCTTTCGCCTGCTGGCGAATGCCATCTGGGATACCCGTGAAACGATTCTCAGGATGTACGGAAAGAACGTCTGACCTTGCGCCTGGTCGTTACACCGAAATGACAGGCCGCTCCTTCGGTAAAGGCATCGAGGAACTGTGTCATGGCATCACGCAGCGGCTCGTAGCCGTCTGACCGTTCAAAGGTCGCCTCATTCATATACAGGCCCCGGTTGATTTCGATCTGCAGGGAATGCCGGTTGGCTGCCGGGTTTCCGTGATCCCGGACCAGATCGACCCCTTTGAAGCCGACATTGACCGCAACGGAAAAGCCCAGACCGGCCAGCAGGCCGCGCGCATGCGAGGCGACCTCATGGCTGCATGTATCGTTATCACGGGTACCGATAATCATATCGAACGGCACCGGCTCACCCGTCCCCTCGAAACCATTCGGCCAGACCGACGGCATGGAATGACAATTGATATGCCAGTAGCCACCAAAAGATTCTGCCGTTTTCTCCAGATGAGCGGTCAGGGAAGAGCGATAGGGTCGCCAGTATTTCTCGATCCGGTTCTCTACCTCGCTTACTGAAAGCAGGCGGTCATAAACCGGTGCCTGATCCATACCGACAGTGCGCCAGATCAGACCATGACCGGTTTCCGTCTTTTGAGACGGCTGAATTTCATGCGGCCAGACGCCGTCAATCATTCCCGCATCAATATCAGCCGGGGAACGGTTCGGATCGATGTAGGAGCGCGGGAAGCGGGCCGCGATCAACGTGGCACCAAAGGCAGGACCAGAGCCGAAAAGGTCATCGATTTCGAAATCGACACCATAGCGCAACAAATCCATGCCTACCGAATAACGGAAGTCATCAGGATAAACTGTACCGCTGTGCGGTGAATCAAGCACAACCGGAACCGGATCAGTTTCGGGCATGCGGATGTCGAGGACATCTTCGGAAGTCAGAATTTTCATATCGACAAGATAATCAGATAAATACCGCTCTGAAAACGACGGCCATCACACATCCCAAGGTTGTGCTTGCAATCTGATTATCACCCGATTTGTCGTGCCTCGCGGGCCAGGAGGCGTTTCTTGCGCGCCAGTCCCCAGCGATATCCATGCAATTTGCCGTCAGATCCCACCGCCCGATGGCAGGGAATAAGAAGAGATACGGGGTTGCGACCACAGGCCGTCCCCACCGCCCGCGCTGCCTTCGGCATATCAAGTCGCCGGGCGATCTCGCCATAAGTTCGGGTTGTTCCATCCGGGATCGCGATCAGCTCTTCCCAGACCCGGCGCTGAAACGCGGTCGCCCGCACATCAAGCGGCAATGTCTCTGCCGGTGCCTTGCCATCAAGCTGGTCCAGAATAACGCCGGTCACAACTTCCAGCGTCCCGTCATCGGCGACAATCTCTGCCTCCGGAAAATCCGCTTTCAGTTCGCCCAGCAGGGCCTCGTCATCTGACCCGAAGCCCAGAAAACTGATTCCCCGTTCCGTCGCCGCCACAATCATCCGGTCCAGCGGGCAGTCAACAATCGCATAAGCCATCGTCGCGCCCTTGCCGCCACGGGCGTAACTGGCCGGGGTCATGCCGAAATGGTCGTCGGATTTTTCGTACAGCCGGCTGGGGCTGGAATAACCCGCTTCATAAATCGCTTCCGTCACGTCCGCGCCCTCCCTCAACCGCCGTTTCAGGTCGCCAAGCCTCAGCGCGTCGAGATACTGACGCGGGCTGATGCCGACAATCCCGGAAAATGTACGCTGCAAATGCCAGACACTGACGCCCAGTTCACTGCTCATGTCCTCCAGCGTCAGAACCTGTTCTTCCATATCGTCTATATGGCGATGCAGCCGCTCCAGCGTCTGGCGAACCAGATCCAGCCCCGGGTCTGCCCGCGTTACCGATCTTGGCCGGCAGCGCTTGCAGGCCCTGTATCCGGCGATCTCCGCCAGTTCCGGCAACGGAAAGAATGCGACATTTTCCCGTTTCTTCGGTCGGGATGCGCAGGAGGGGCGACAATAGATGCCGGTCGTGCGGACCGCATAGATAAACTGTCCGTCGCAATCCGCATTGCGATCGACAACCGCTTTCCAGCAGGCTGCCGCATCAAGAATATGATCTGTTTGCTGTGTCATGGGGGCAGTTTAGCTGATTCTGCCAAACGGGATATCCGTCTCTTGCTGTGATATCAGCAATCGTCCCAGTGAACGATGTGATGTTCCAGCGGCCCGGCATCCTGTTCACGAACGGCGCGCCCCCGCACGGACATGCCGGCCTTGTGAGGCGAATCCGCATCTCCGGTCTTCAGCGGATGCCAGTAAGGCAGGTCCCGCCCCTCATCAATCAGGCGGTAGGCACAGGTTGATGGCAGCCAGTTCAGTTGCGGCACGACCTGCGCCGTCAGGCGCACACAATCAGGCACCAGTGTCGACCTGATGGAATATTTCCGGCAACGACAGCTGTTCGTATCGAGCAGGCGACAGGCAACGTTTGTGTAGTCGATTTCGCCCGTATCATCATATTGCAGTTTGTGCAGGCAACATTTCGCACAACCGTCACAGAGCGACTCCCACTCCGTATCTGTCATCTCCGACAGCTTCTTGCGCTGCCAGAAGGGTGTTTCGTCGTCAGTCGTCATCAGTTCGGGTTCTCACGGTCAATCAGATGGATATATGACCCGAAGACCCGTCCCTGCACCAGCCCCGACAGCCCGAGACTGGTCCCGGTCGCATCCATGATACTGAACAACCGGTTCGTTCCATCGGTCTTTTCCTCTGCAGAATAATGGAATTCATGGGCACGAAAGCCACTTCCTGCCCTGCCCAGCGGTCCGTCATCCAGCAGCCTCACGACACGATAACCCAGCCGTCGGCGGGGTGCTGCAAAGCTGGTCTCCAGCGGCAGCAGACCCAGCATCTGGTGCCGCACCCCCGCTGCATCGGTCAGGCCTTCACCCAACATCATATAGCCGCCGCATTCGCCATAAATGACCGCACCCCTGTCAGCCGCCACCAGGATCTGATCGCGGAAGCCATAACTGGCTGCAAGCTGTCCTGCATGAAGCTCCGGATATCCTCCCGGCAGATAAACCGCCGTCGCTGTATCGGGCGGCCCTTCCCCCGCCAGCGGAGAAAAGAACGTCACCTCCGCCCCCGCCCTGCGCCATCCCGTCAGCAGATGCGGATAGGAGAACGCAAAGGCCGTGTCCCGTGCAACGGCAATATGCTGGCCAAGCGGTGGAACGGCCGGGTCAGCATGCCCCTGACCGGAGATGCCCGCATCAGCAGCCAGACCAGCCAGTGCCGTAATATCCAGATCCTCTGCCACGGCAGCAGCGGCAGCATCCAGCAGGCGGTGCAGGTCTTCTGCCTCTCCGGCCTGCACCAGACCAAGATGCCGCGACGGGACGGTAAGATTTTCCCGGCGGCGCAACCCGCCAAGGACAACCACCCCAGGACAACTGGCCCTGACCGCCGCCGCCAGCAGATCGAAATGGCGGTCGCTGGCGACCCTGTTGAAGATCACACCGGCAACCCGCAGATCATTCCGATGACCGGCAAATCCGCTGACAATGGCCGCCACACTTGCCGCCATCCCCCGCACATCCACCACCAGAACAACCGGCCAGCCGGTCCGGGCCGCGATATCAGCTGTCGCCCCGCCGCCGCCGGCCGCCCCGTCAAACAGACCCATCACCCCTTCACAGATGATGATATCGCTGCCGTCATTCAGGTCAGAGACCAGATCATCCAGCAGCGCCGGGCGCATCGCCCAGCTGTCGAGCGTCTGGCAATCCCGGCTGCCTGCCGCGCTGTGATAAGCCGGATCAATATAGTCCGGCCCCACCTTTGCGCTGGCGACCCGCCTGCCCTGTGCGGACAGATGCCGGATCAGGCCCAGCGTCACCAGCGTCTTACCGCTGCCCGATGATGGCGCAGCAATAATGATTCCCGGCGTCATCGGGCTGCCCTGGCCTGCAACTCAGAGATGTTCACGCAGAAGCTCCGTCAGCTTTGTCTCATCCAGTCCCGGATCGACAGATGCCGCCACCCGCCCGTCCGGGCCCAGCAGTACAGCCGGTGTTCCCGTGCCGTCACTGGTGGCATGGATATCCAGCAGCCGGAAAGCCGCATCCAGTTGTCTGGAAGAGCCTGTCAGCAGCAAAGTCCGGCTGTCGAAACGCTGAAGTGTCTCCTGCACTCTGGCCGCCCGACCCGACAGCGGGTCCAGCGAAACGAAAACCGGCCTGATCTTCACACCGTCCGCACCCAGCCCTGCAATGGACGCAATCAGCCGGTCATATTCCAGAACACAGCGTTCAGGGCAGGCCGAAGTCGCAAAATACAACAGGCTGAAACTGCCATGCAGATCACGGTCAGCAACTTCCTTACCCGTCACATCAAGCAGAACGAAGGGCGCAGTCTGTCCTGCACGGGGGTCGGTGCCAAAATCCGGCAGCAGGTCATAACCGAGCATGCTGGCACCGGTCGCCACAACACCGCAGGCGACGATGCCAATCATCATTGCCCTGCCCGGTGTCACTGGAAGTCTGCTATCGTGATCATGATGATGACTATACCTCTTGCGGGAAGCCGCACAATCCGGCGCTTCGGTGGAATTGCAGGCTTTTACCAGCCCCGCCCTGCATGCTATAGCCTCCGCCACTCAGAGCCACAGGCATTCAGGGATATTGGACATGGCGTCACGCACACCTGTTATCGGCATTATCGGCGGCAGTGGTCTATACGACATTGACGGTCTCAGCGATACCCGCTGGGAGAAAGTCGACAGCCCCTTCGGTGAACCCTCGGACGAACTTTTCTTCGGTACTCTCGACGGCGTACAGCTTGTGTTCCTGCCCCGTCACGGACGTGGCCACCGTATCCCGCCCAGCGAAATCAACTACCGCGCCAATATCGACGCCATGAAGCGTGCCGGCGTGACCGACATCATCTCCCTGTCAGCCTGCGGTTCCTTCCGGGAAGAATTGCCGCCGGGATGTTTCGTTATCGTCGACCAGTTCATCGACCGGACCTTCGCACGGGTAAAAAGCTTTTTCGGCACCGGACTTGTCGGCCATGTTGCCTTTGGCGATCCCGTCTGTTCCGTGCTTGGCGACAATCTTTTTGAAGCCGCAAGCGAGCTTGGCCTGCAGGTCACCCGTGGTGGCACCTATCTCTGCATGGAAGGCCCGCAATTCTCCACCAAGGCAGAGTCACATCTTTACCGGTCCTGGGGTTGCCATGTGATCGGCATGACCAATATGCCAGAAGCCAAACTGGCCCGGGAAGCCGAGATTGCCTATGCCACCGTTGCCATGGTCACCGATTTCGACTGCTGGCATGAAGGTCATGACGATGTGACCGTGGATCAGGTCATCAAGGTACTGCTGGGGAATGCCGAGAACGCCCGGTCACTGGTCAGGCAGGCAGCGCCGAAGCTGGCGAAACTGACGGAACCACGCGCACCGCATACGGCACTCGACAACGCCATCATGACCGCCCCGGAAAAGCGCGACCCGGAGATGATGAGGAAACTGGAGGCGGTCGCAGGCCGTGTCCTGAAAAGCTAGGAGCAGGATATGAAGGTCGACGGCAAACCCTTCCGCACAATCTGGCTGGCTGAAGACGGTCAGTCGGTTGAAATCATCGATCAGACCCGGCTGCCGCATGAATTCGTCACGGTAACATTGCGCAGCATGTCCGAGGCAGCGCATGCGATATCAGCCATGCTGGTACGGGGCGCGCCGCTGATCGGGGCAACCGCAGCTTACGGCTATGCCCTGGCCATGCGGGAAGATGCCTCCGACGCCAATCTTGATGCCGCCTATAAAGCACTCTACGCAACCCGTCCGACGGCGGTTAACCTCCGCTGGGCGCTGGATGATCTGCGCCGCCTACTATCGCCCCTCTCACCTGCCGACCGCAGTGCCGCCGCCTATCAGCGGGCTGCGGAAATCTGTGACGAGGATGTCGAGATATGCCGCATGATCGGCGTGCATGGTCTGGGTGAGTTTGAGCGCATCTGGAATGCCAAGGGTCAGAAAGACCGCCTGAACGTGCTGACACATTGTAATGCCGGCTGGCTGGCAACTGTTGACTGGGGGACGGCACTGTCCCCGATCTATCACGCCCATGACAAGGGGATTCCGGTTCATGTCTGGGTGGATGAAACCCGCCCCCGGAATCAGGGCGCCAGCCTGACCGCATGGGAACTGAACCGCCACGGCGTGCCGCACACGGTGATCGTCGACAATACCGGCGGCCATATCATGCAGCATGGCATGGTTGACCTCTGCATTACCGGCACCGACCGCACCACCGCCTCCGGCGATGTCTGTAACAAGATCGGCACCTATCTGAAGGCACTGGCAGCGCAGGACAACAATGTTCCGTTCTATGTCGCCCTGCCCGGCCCGACCATCGACTGGACCATCCATGACGGTGTGAAAGAAGTGCCCATCGAACAGCGCGACGGCAAGGAAGTGACCGAGATCTACGGACGCCTGCCCAATGGTGAGATGGCCTGGGTACAGATCACTCCCGATGGCAGCCCGGCCGGTAACTACGCTTTCGATGTAACCCCGGCACGACTGGTCACCAAACTGATTACGGAACGCGGTGTCTGTGACGCCAGCCAGAACGGACTGCTGGGCCTTTACCCGGAGCAGCAGAGCGCCGCCTGAAGACAGAGGCAGGAATAAACCACCCCTCATCCTGGATTGGTTTCAGGATCCCGACCGCCCTGCCATTACGTCTCTGACCGGCAGAAGCAACCGGCCAAGATCCTGAATCCAGTTCAGGGTGAGGAACGAATTAAGTAACGAACAGCAGAGAAACAAAGGCCTGAATCCATGTTGAACAAATGGTCCGATGCAGACGCCCGTGAATATGTTGATCGCTACGCCAGACAGGGCGTAAACGAAGATCTGGCGCTGCGTGTTTATACCACGCGCCTGCTGGGTCGTGATCCGAAGCTGGTGCTGCATGGTGGCGGCAATACCTCGGTAAAGACCGAGATGAAAAATCTTGCCGGAGACATGGTCGAGGCGCTCTGCGTCAAGGGTTCGGGCTGGGATATGGGCGATATCGAACCGGCTGGCCTGCCGGCAGTTCAGCTCAAGCCACTGCAACGGCTGGCGGATCTGGATGGCCTGTCTGATGAAGACATGGTCAATGCCCAGCGCTGCAATCTGCTGGATTCACAGTCCCCGAACCCGTCGGTTGAAACCCTGCTGCATGCCTTCCTGCCGCATAAATTCGTCGATCACACCCATTCCAATGCGGTCCTCGCCCTGACGGATCAGGCGAATGGCGAGGAAATCTGTCGTGAATTGTACGGCAAGCGCATGGCGCTGGTGCCCTACATCATGCCGGGCTTTGATCTGGCAAAGAAGACCAAGGAAATCTTCGATCAGGACCCGACCGTGGAAGGCATGATCATGCTGAAGCATGGCATCTTCTCCTTCGCGGACGACGCAAAGACCGCCTATGACCGGATGATCGAATTTGTCTCAATGGCTGAAGAGCGTCTGCAACAGAACCGTCGCAAGGTTTTCACAAGCGCCAGAGGCCTCCCGAAATCAATCGCCAAAGCGTCTGATGTTGCTCCGGTTCTGCGCGGCCTGAACGCCCTGAAGGGTAAGCGCAACGGTGACTGGACAAGATGGGTCTTTGAATTCCGCAGCGACAGCGACATCCTGAATTACGTCAATGGCGAGGAACTTTCCCGTTATGCGCTGGAAGGCACCGTGACACCGGACCATTCCATCCGTACTAAGCCTGTGCCGCTGATCGTTCCCGCCCCCGATGCCAGCGACATGGCAGCTTTCCGGGCCGGTGCCGAAGCCGCCATGACGAAATTCGAGGCTGATTATCACGCCTATTTCGCCCGTCAGAATCCGAAGCAGGCTGTCCCGCGCACCGAACTTGATCCGGCACCCCGTGTCATTCTGGTCCCCGGCCTGGGTTTGTTCGGAATCGGCAAGACGGAAAAAGATGCAAAGATCGCTGCCGATCTTGCGGAAACCGCCATTGAAGTCATCACTAATGCCGAAGCAATCGGCCGGTTCGAGAGCATTTCCGAAGAAGATATGTTCGAGATCGAATACTGGTCGCTGGAACAGGCAAAGCTCGGCAAGGGTGCTGAAAAGGCGCTTGCCCGACAGGTTGCCGTGGTTACCGGCGGTGGCTCCGGAATCGGTGCCGCGACCGCC
This sequence comes from Alphaproteobacteria bacterium HT1-32, assembly GCA_009649675.1. Classification (NCBI taxonomy): domain Bacteria; kingdom Pseudomonadati; phylum Pseudomonadota; class Alphaproteobacteria; species Alphaproteobacteria bacterium HT1-32. Next base: position 545,027 of record WJPL01000001.1, read on the forward strand.
AGGGCGCTGCGTGCTGAAGGTGCCGAAGTTGCGGTCCTCGACCTGAAGATCAACGATGCAGTCAAGGTCGCCACATCCATCGGCGGATTTGCCGTGGAATGCGATGTCACCGACAAGTCATCGGTTGCCGCCGCCATGCAGGCCGTCGCCGAGAAATTCGGCGGGGTCGATATCCTCGTCTCCAATGCCGGTGCTGCCTGGCAGGGGAAAATCGGCGAGGTCGATGACGATACGCTGCGCCAGAGCTTCGAGCTGAACTTCTTTGGTCATCAGAACATGGCACAGGCCGCCGTGAAGATCATGCGGACACAGGGGACCGGTGGCTGCCTGCTGTTCAACACATCGAAACAGGCGGTCAATCCGGGCAAGGATTTCGGACCCTACGGTCTGCCGAAAGCGGCAACCCTGTTCCTGTCGCGTCAGTATGCGCTGGATCATGGTGCCGATGGCATCCGTTCCAACGCGGTCAATGCGGACCGCATCCGGTCTGGTCTGCTGACAGACGACATGATCGCCAGCCGGTCACAGGCCCGGGGCCTGTCAGAAGGTGACTATATGGGTGGTAATCTGCTGAAACGCGAAGTCACGGCCGGTGATGTGGCCGATGCCTTTGTGGCGCTGGCCAAATCAACCTCGACAACCGGCGCGGTGATGACCGTGGATGGCGGCAACATCGAAGCGGCCCTGCGCTAAGCCGATGTCGATCACCGGACTCGATCATGTTCTCGTCGGCGTTGCCGATCTGGAATCTGCCCGCGCAACATGGCAGGGACTGGGCTTTACCCTGACTCCGCGCGGGCGGCATATCGGCTGGGGCACAGCCAATTACTGCATCATGTTCGAACAGGATTATATCGAGCTTCTGGGGATTGTTGATGACAGCCAGTTCGTCAACCGGCTGGACGAATTTCTGGCCGCAGAAGGCGAGGGCCTGCTGGGTCTGGCCTTTGCAGCCGACGATGCTGAACAGGCTTATCAGGATCTGAAGGCCAGCAATATCGGTGTTCAGCCCGCAAAGGAACTGAAGCGCCTGCTGGAATTGCCGGACGGGACGGTAACGCCGGAATTTGCGCTGGTTCATATCGACAGTGCTGATACAGCCGGTCTCCGGGCCTTTGTCTGCACCCACCTGACCCGTGAGATGGTCTGGCAGCCCCGATGGCTGCGTCACGCCAACGGGGCCGAGGCAATTACCGGGATTGAAATATCCGCAGCCGACCCGAAGGCGACAGCCAACCGGCTTGCGCGGCTGACCAGTGGTTCACCTGTCCCCGGCACTGATGGTTTCAGCCTCACACTGCCGGGAGATGTCTGCACCCTGACCGTGACTGCCGGTGACAGGGCGGAGCCATCACTTACAGGCATGACTGTTATGGTCCCGACGCTTGACCTTCCTGCGGGTCATTTCGCTGCCAGCGGGATATATTTCACCCGTGATACATTCACCGTTTCGGTTGACCCGGACGACGCAAATGGTGTCGCACTGAATTTCACACTGGCGAATGCGCCAGCGTAACAGCCCGTCCCCCGGGACTTGTGAAAAGGAAGAAAACGATATGAGCAGCCAGAGAAAAGGTATCTGGGAAGCAGCCGTTCAGGGCATGCGGGGTCGCTGCCCGAATTGCGGTGAAGGCCGCCTGTTCCGGTCTTATCTCAAGCCGGTTGAAACCTGCTCTGCCTGTGGCGAAGACTGGTCTGCCATTCGCGCTGATGACGGCCCGGCCTGGCTGGCCATTCTGCTCGTCGGCCATGTCGTCGTGCCGGTAACGGTCGCCCTGACAATGAAGACCGATCTGTCTGACCTTGTCGTCATCTCATCAGCCCTTTTTCTGACCGTTGCCCTGACCCTGTCCTTTCTGCCCGTCGCGAAGGGTATCTTCATGGCCGCGATCTGGTCACTCGGCGCAGAACAGAGCTAAACCGGACATCAGCGACGGCTTCAGGTAATTTCGTCCGTCCAGACATTAAACCCGGTCAGCAGATTCGGCCCGAATGTATGGGTCAGCGGTACATCTGAGGCATCTCGTCCCCTGGCAATGAGAACACGGCCCATGCGGGGGGCATTGTTACGCGGATCAAACATCAGCCACTGGCCACTGAGATAAACCTCCATCCAGGCCGCGAAGTCACCGGCAGGGTGCGGCAATGGCTCACCGATATCACTGAGATAACCCGTGCAATATCGTGTCGGAATGTTCATGCAGCGGCAGAATGCGATCGCCAGATGTGTGAAGTCGCGGCAGACCCCGCGACCTTCCGCATAGGTTTGCTGCGCGGTACGGGTTGCCGAGGCATGGTGATAGCCAAACTGGACATGGCTATGAACGAAATCGCAGATCGCCTGTACACGCTGCCACCCCGTGGGCGTTCCTGAAAACAGCCGCCAGGCTTCCTCCGACAGGCTGTCTGTTTCGCAGTAGCGGCTGCCAAGCAGAAACGGCAGGGTTTCCGGTGGCAGGCTCTCTACAGGTTGCTGTACAGCATCCGGGAAAGCCGGGTCCGGCAACCCGGAGTCGGAAATCACTGTACCGGTCGACAGGGTGAAGTTCCCTGCCGGCGCGACCAGGCGGTTACACCAGTTGCCAAAACCGTCCCGGTAACTGTCGACAGGTGTGACCGGTGACGTGATCAGATAATCCGGCGCCTCCAGATCCGCATAACGTGAGTAGTGGACATTCAGCAGGGCAATCATCGGTGTTGCCTGCGGCAGGCTGTAACTCAGTTCGCAGCCAAGTCTGATACGCATTCGCCAATCCCTTTCACAGGTGACTGATTTCTATTCCTGAATGCAGCGACCACTGCGTTTCCGGAAGGGAGGGTTGCAATTCCACCGGTTACCGGAACCATCGATATGCGCATTGTCAGGCATCTGGATGACGATGCATTCAGCACCGCTCTGTTCGTAGCCGTAGTCACACTTCCAGCCGTCACCAAAGCTCGCTTCAACAAAGTAGGCATGAGCCGGTATCCTGACCGCCACGCAATCCTCGCGACTGGCACGGTACCCCCGATCACACAGCCAGCCTGCGCCATATTGCTTGTTGGACAGATAACCGTGGACCGGTACGGCAATCTTCCGGCAGGTTTTCCCTTCAGCCCTGAAACCCCGGTCACAACTCCAGCCATTGCCATAGCTGTCATCCGTCAGATAGCCATTCCGGGGAACATCGATCTGCTGACAGACATCACCGGTTTTTACAAAGCCGCGAAGACAGCGCCAGCGATTGCCGGATGGATCAAGAAATCCGTTCTTCGGAACACTGACCGACGCGCAAATATCCCCGATCTCTTCGGTGAAACCATATGCACAATCCCAGCCCTTGCCGTAGGTGAGGTTCGTTGCAAAGGCGTTGTCCGGAATGACAACTTTCTGACACCCCTCCCCCGACTGCCGGAATCCGGCAATGCAGTTCCACCCCATGCCACTGGGGCTGGCGACAGCATTCTCAGGCACAATAGCGGCTGCATATGCCGGCGCAGTCAGCAACAGACAGATGGCAAACAATCCCGGCAGGGTCAGACATAAATACCGGTGGAGACGAGCCAGATACAGGTTCACGTCATAATCTTTCCTTCGGGATGTTCAGTAAAACAGCAACACCCCCGTCCCTTGCAGGGACGAGGGCTTGTCTGATCAAAGATCTTCGACAATCTTTTCGGCGCAGGCACCGGCCAGATTTCTATCCGTGGAGGTCGCGCCGGGCATTTGCGCCCAGTTTGCCTCCATCACAATATCAGCCCGCTTGTATGAACTGGCTTCTTTCAGCTTTATCAGCGTCGCCTCGCGGTCCGGGTCAGCAACCGATTTTTCCACACAGAACGGAATCAGAGCACTGACAACTTCAGCCCGCGCAAAATCGTCGGCCATTGCTTCTGCCTTGCTGGTAGTAACCCAGCCACCCCAGCTGAATCCTATGATCGTGGCCGCAACCCCACCCGCTGCGATACCAAGAACGGCAGGCTTTACCCAATCGGATATATTCATGTTCACATTCCCTGAATTTAAATTTCATCACACCGTCAGGACGGCTGAACCGCAGAAATACGGAACGGCCTGTCACTGGAATCCCTGTCAGAATTCCTGCAGAAAACGGCGTACTTTTGTTATTCTTCTGAAAAAGAAACAGGACCATTTTGCATGATCCAGTCGCCTTGAGCGGGCGATCATAGGTTCAATTTTCATTAGAGAGAATACACTCAGATCACAACCAAAGCAACAGCAGGGCCTATATGCAGGTTCTCCGGGACAGCCAGGCGATGAACTCAACACTCCAGAATGGCAATTCCGGCTGCCATGGCTTTGTTACTTACACGCCCTGAAAACCGGAGACGCCTCACGGGCCGCTTCGATCGACAAGTTCAGCGTTGTGCTGGTTGCATTCCGTCAGAAAAGGTCAGCCATCATAAAGAATAATCGTCCCGTTTATGCGGGATGAGCGACTGGGCCGCGAGACGAATGGGCGCATTCGCAGCGCCAAACCCGTCATAATCGCAACGCTGCACCACTTCAAAAAAGAAACGGTCCGCAAAAACATCCGTATAGACCTGATAATAGGCACCGGCTTCATCCTGATCATAAAGGATACTGAGTTCCTGCATCCTGGCGATCAGGTCAGTTGTCAGCCCAAGACGTGCTTCCAGATCATCATAGTAGTTCTGGGGTATATGCAGCAGCACGACGCCATTCGCCTTTAGCTTCTCAACCGTCGCAAAAATGTCATCAGTTGCAAAAGCGATATGCTGAATTCCCGTACCGAAATATTCAGTCATGAACCGGGATGCCATCGTGCGCGTGCTGTCAGATGCATTCAGGCAGATGCGAACGCTTCTGTCCGGCGATTGTACCACCTGACTTTCAATGATCCCGGAAGGATCGGCGATATCGGTCTGCGGGGTTTTCTCGAAATCAAACTGCGACAGATAAAACAACCGCCAGCGCAGGATTTCCTCACGGGTCATCGCCATTGCGATATGGTCGATGCGGGTCAGACCGGCTCCATGACCGTCAACGGAAGCTGGTTCAAAATCCGCTTCCCAGAGCATTCCGGATTTTCTGGACTCATCGGTGAAATAGATCAGCGATCCTCCCGGTCCCCGCACCGCGGGAATTTCCAGTTCTCCCGGACCTACCGCCTGATGGAATGTATCAGCCAGCAACTCCCCGGCCCGCGCCATTGCCGTCTGCGCATCATCAAGACGGAGCCCCAGAGCACAGACCGAAGTGCCATGCACCAGCTGATAGGAGTGGGCGAAACCATCGCTCTCTGTGTTGACGACAAGATTGATATCGCCCTGACACCACCGCACCACATCCTTCGACTTATGCGTCCCGGCAGGTTGAAAACCGAGGCCCCGTAACAACGCCGTCAGCGGTTTCGCATTTTCATCATCGACGGAAAATTCCAGAAATTCAAAGCCCTTGCAGACCGCCGGTGGGGGCAGGGCACGCTTGCCCATACCTTCCATCATCCAGATCAGCGACCGATTTCCGTCTTTCGCCACCTGCCGGGGCAGACCGGTTCTGAACTGGTCGTTGAATATCTCAAGACTGAGCCAGCCGTCATAGCCGGTATCCGCAACGGCCCGCATGAAATCGAGGACCGGCAAGTCGCCCTGCCCCGGAAAGTTACGGAAGAACCGGGACCATTTCAGCAGGTCCATATCAAGCTTCGGGGCATCGGCTATCTGAACGAACGTAATCCGGTCCGCCGGAATCGAACGCACAGCCTCAATCGGAAGTCCGCGCGACAACATGTGAAAACTGTCGAGAATGATACCAACTCTGGGATGATCGGCGCGTTTCACCACTTCCCATGCATCACGGTAGTCCCAGATATATTTCCCCCAGGCCAATGCCTCATAACCAACATTGACACCAAAGCTCTCTGCCAGCTCACCCAGTTCCCGCAGATCATTTGCGGCACGGTCGATACCACCAAGGCTGACCGGGGAAATATTCGAGCAGACAAGAATGTTTTCGGTGCCAAGCTCGTTCATCAGCTGGAACTTGCGGCGGGCCCGTTCAAAGTTACGTCCCCGCTGCGGCTCCGGCATGCCTTCAAAATCCCGGAATGGCTGGAAAGCGACAATCTCCAGCCCGAGATCGCGGACCAGCCGACCGATCTCCAGTGGCGACATATCACAGGACAACAGATCAACTTCGAAGATTTCAATGCCCTGAAATCCGGCCGCGCTGATAGCCGACAGTTTGTCGACCAGACTGCCGCCTAGTGAGACGGTCGCTATCGATGTGCGCATTTTCTGCCTCTCAAAAATCCGGACCAGACATCAGACGAAGACGTCCCTCCTGTCAGGCATATTTCATGAACTGAAGTGTATAAATTCCGGTGACAAACGAGGCGATGACCGTCTCCTCACGCCGAAGACGAAGAGCGACAGTTTCCAGAATTTTCTCCATTTGCTCCCGGCCGATTGATTCAATCATCAGGACCGCATCGAAATCCACAGCCCCCGGTCTCAGTGACAGGGATTCCTGGCTCAGCGGTTTACGCTGAATGGTCGCCTTTGCTCCGGCATGAACCCCGGTCACGAACTTCTCTGCAAACAGGTCGTCGACGATATCCCGGACCGCCAGCCCAAACGCATCCCCCGGTGAATGCGGATTGCTTCCCGGCGCAGTGAACCTGATCCGCACCGTCGCCAGAACGCCGCCAATTCCTGTGCTGCGTGTCATGATTGTCCGGCAGGGCGAGCGCACGAAGTTTTCAAAATAAACATGGACCTTCTTCGTCCATTCCGTCCGGGCATTACCTGTGACGAAATATCCATCAGACTCGAAGACATCGATGCTGTCCGCTTCATACAGCGTGAAATACTTGTAGGGCTGCCCCTCCGCTTCGACATAGCGGCGGCCAACCGCAATTCCCGGTGTCAGAACACGCTCGGGGATATGTTCAACATTATGCCATTCGTTGAACTCCTCCTCGTGACCTTCGGTAATATCGTGCCAGATCGGGAGGAATGCCATTCCGTGCAAAGTCATCTGCTGCTCTCCTGTGCATAGACCTGTTGATCCTGCGTGCGGTCGTCAGGACGTAAGGGAAGGTCAACCGGGGCACGTCGTCTGTGTGATTCAAAGACGGCGAAGATCATGTCGGTGACAATGCGGGCCTCTTTCGGGCTGCCAGCCGGATCCCGGTCTTCCTCGATGGCCGACAGTAATTCATCAATCGCCAGCCAGTGCCGGGCCTTGTATTTCGGCGAAACAAGTGGTTCCGGAATGCCGATGCCCGCACTTGAGACATCCTGCCACTCTGCCCCGGAACGGCCGGGCGACCAGCTTGGGTCGCCGAGATATTTCACCGACGGAATGGTCCCTTCGATCAGTTCGATGATTCCGCGTGAACCGAATATCTGTAATCCGTAGCGAGACGGCTCGTGGCCGACGCCAGCCCCCTGCCGCGAACTGAAATGGGCGACGGCCTGATCCGGCATGCCAAACATCGCGTTGATAGTATTACCGATAATCTGGCCTGTGCCTTCTGCGCCTTCCCGGGCATCCGCATCAGTGGCCGGTCGGCCATCGGTCAGGACATTTGCAAAACACCATATCGGTGCACCGCCCAGTGCCTGAACCATATCCAGAACATGGGTCCCCAGCACCCACAGGTCTTCAGCACCGGAACGGTCGCGCCCGTCCCGCATGTCTTCCTTCCCCCGCCCTCTGAATTCGAGAACCCTGCCGATCGCCCCCTGATCAATCAGGTCACGGATTGTCGTGATCAGCGGACTGAACCGGGTGGGGTGGCTGACGATACATTTGACGTTATGGCGTTCACACAATGCGATGATTTCATCGGCCTCAGCCGGAGTTCTGCAGAACGGTTTTTCCATGTAAATATGGATACCCCGCCGGATGGCCTCGCAGGCCATCTCATGATGACGGTCCACCCAGCGTGAGCAGATGGTAACGATGTCCGGTTTTTCGACATCCAGCATCTTGCGGTAATCAGAATATCCGGAGGTCAGATTCAGTCTCTCGACAGCCGCCGCAAGGCCATCCCTGTCTTCATCAGCAACGGCAACAACCGCTGCGTTCGGGATATCGAACCAGGCAATATCAAGGTCGTGGCCATAATCGCCCCTGCCGGTACATCCAATCACGGCAACTTTGTATTCAACAGTCATCAGTCATCCCATTCGCCGGACTTGATTGTCAGAATTCGTCATATTCAGGGGGCGTCAGCGGTCGTTCCGACGGACCATCCCGTAAACCATCGTCGCCAGACCAAGCAGGATCAGAGACGCTGAAATCGGGCGGGTCATAAAGACACTCAGATCATATTCGTAGAGCTTCATCGTCTTCACGAAGGCAGATTCACCCAGATATCCCAGGATGATGCCAAGCACGACGCCGGCGGCGGAATAACCCCATTTCCGCAGGAAATAGGCCGCTATCCCGGCGATATACATCACCCACACATCAATGATGAGATTTCGTAACGAGTAGGCGCCGATGGTCGACAGCACCAGAATTGCCGGAGCCAGCAGCGGGAACGGAATACGCAGCAGATGAACGGTGGTTTTCGTCTCGACATAGCCGAGAACAAAGATCAGCGCATTTGCCATGAACATCGCGACAAATGTCACCCAGACCAGATCCTTGCTGGTCATCATGATCGATGGTCCGGGCTCCATTCCGTGAATCTGGAAGACACCCAGCATCATCGCGGTAAGCGCACCGCCCGGCAGACCCAGCGCCAGCAGGGGAATCATTGCCCCCCCGGAAGCCGCATTGTTTGCCGTCTCCGCGGCAACCACACCTTCGATTTCACCTTTACCGAAACGCTCACGGTTCCGCGACCAGCGTACTGCTTCACCGTAACTCAGGAATGACCCCAGCGTGCCGCCAATGCCAGGCAGAACCCCGGCAAAAAGGCCGATCAGCATGGAACGGACAATAGCAATCCGCAGCCGCCAGAATGTCAGGAAAGACGGAAATTCAACGCTGACCTTTGGCGGCACCCGCAGTTTCTCGGCGATCCGCTGGCCCTGTATCAGCACTTCGGCAACAGCAAAAAAGCCCAGGATGACAGGAATGAAATGAATGCCCGCACGAAGATAGTAGGAACCGAAAGTATATCTTGGCACCCCTTCAGCAGCATCTGTACCGACACTGGCAAGGAACAGCCCGAACAGCACCGACAGCCAGCCTTTCCAGACAGACTTTGCTCCCACCGTACCGGCGACAGTAAGACCGAAGAAAATCAGTGCAAAGATTTCTGCCTGACCAAAGGCCCGGACCGCAACATCGGCAACCATCGGGGTCGCAAACATCATCACCACAGCAGAGAACATGCCACCGAGGGCCGAGCAGGTAACGGCTGCACCAATGGCCAGACTGGCCTTGCCCTGCAATGTCATCGGATAACCGTCGAAACAGGTCGGCGCGTTTTCCGGAGAGCCCGGTATGTTGAACAGGATCGCCGTCACCGCCCCCGCATAGGTGCCTGAACAATAGATGACGGAGAACAGCATGATCCCGTCAGAGGGTGTCAGACTAGCTGTGAACGGCAGAATGATTGCACAAAGCGTCAGACTGTTAACCCCCGGGAATGCCCCGAAGATAAGTCCGCCGAACAACCCGGCAAAGAAAAGCAGCAGGGTGAACGGGTCAGAAACCAGCAGCATGAAGCCGTGTATGAAATTCTCTAACATTGTCTGTCTGGTCCGATACTCAACGCAGCCACGACATGATCTGATGGCTTATGTCAGCGAAAAACGGCCACGACCCCTCGGGTAGTGGCACATAGAAAAGTGCCGAGAAAACACCGAGAACCACGGCAAAGACAAAAGCCGAAGTCAGCAGCACCAGACGTATCCGGCGCTCTCCCAGGATCAGGGCAAAGGAAATCAGGAAGACCGGCGTGGCAATGAAATGCCCGACCTTTGGCAATAACCAGCCATAGGCCAGAGGCGCCAGAAACGTCGCCGCAATCTGCAGACCCGCACCTTTGAACCGGGGCGGTGCCGCCTCGTCATCATCTCGGGCCAGGACTGCGGCTTTCCGGAATTTCGCCAGAAACTGCAGGATGGCAACACCAGCCAGCAGCAGAATGATAAACCGCGGCCAGGCAGCAGCACCCGGTTTGTAGCCGGGCAGAGGGTCATCAAAATCTCCGCTCAGATACCATGCACCGCCGGCAAGGGTCAGCCACAGGGCCAGTTCGACAAAGGCACGCCCCGCCAGGGGCATACCAGGGGGATTGTTGAACCTTGTGACCATTTCACGCTACTCACTGTTGCGATTGCAGCTGACCCGGTACCGGCAGAGGCCGGGACTACTTGAGCAGTCCCATTGCCTTTAGCGTCTCACGGAAGGTGACAAGATCGCCTTCCATCAGTTCTACAGCTTCATCAATGCCATAATAGCTTTTGACGATATGCATGTATTTCGACCGGTTGAATTTCTGGAATTCTTCGGTTTCCCAGGCAGCCTTGAAGGCCGCTTCCAGATACTTCTTACGCTCGTCCGGAACATCGCCCTTTGCCCAGAAGGCGCGCCATTTCAGGAACGGCCGTACATTTGCACCGATGTCCTTGATGCTCTGCGTGTCAGCAAAGGTATCCGGACGCTCGTTCAGCAGTGACAGAATCGGAACGAACTGACCGCCTTCGATATACTGATTAACGTCACCCGGCTGTTCCATCATCACATCGACATGACCACCCAGCAGGGAGCCATACCGTTCCGACGCCTTGTCGAACTGGGTCTGGTTGATCTTGATATCGAACACTTCCGCCAGTTTCGTCGCCATGATCCGCTCGGCACCGCCGGCCGGGCCGGAATTGGTCAGCCGCACATTTCCGGGGTTGGCTTTTGCATAAGCAACAAAGCTGTCCCAGTCCGTGAACTTGGTTTCTTCTGCCCGGCGATAAATCTGTGTGAACGTCACCTGCGGAATGATGATCGGGGTCCAGTCCTTGAAGGGGTTTTCATTGATTCCCTTCGCGGCGTACTGGCCGACCAGATCATCAGAACCACCCATCAGCGTATAGCCATCTGATGCTGCGTTCATGAAATCAGCGAGCACAACAGTGCCACGCCCGCCGGGCTTGTTGATGACAACAAGCGGCTGCCCCGTGATCTTCTCGAACTGAACAGCCAGTTGACGTGCGACCTGATCAACACCGCCTCCGGCACCCCAGCCGATCAGCAGCGTCACCGGCCGGTTTGGGAACCCGTTCGGTTTTTCCGGCATATCAGCAACGGCAGCTGCCGTGATACAGGTTGTCATTCCAAGAGCAGCAATCGCTGCCTTCGACATATTCATTATCTTGCTCATGGTGTTTCCTCCACAAAATCCATGTACGTCCCGATGAACCGACCTCGTATCGAGTTCCGGAGGGCATCGCAGCCGCCAGGTTGGGGTAATGATTTTTTATATTTCACCCCGTCAGATCCAGTAGAGCAAAGTTGCCACAATCATTTGATTAATTAAATTGACTTATAACACCTGTTTAAATAACCAAAAACTAATCAAGTTATGATGCCGGACAGAATGACTATCTCCGGCGGGGTAGCTATCCGTCATGGGGGAGGGTCACAGATGATTGAGAACGGCATAAAAATCCGCCATCTCCGGTGTTTCCGGGAAATCGTCCGCTTCGGCAGTATCAAGAAAGCAGCCGATGTGC